>CBFGWW010000196.1:0-6131 GCA_965652625.1 uncultured Agromyces sp. | reverse complement strand
GGCATCCGCTGCGCCCGTGGAGCCGAGGTTCGCCGCCGCCATTACTGCAGCACCTCGACGAGCTCGGCCGTGGTGACGCGACGGCCCGTGTAGAACGGGACCTCCTCGCGCACGTGGCGGCGCGCGTCGGTGGCCCGCAGGTCGCGCATGAGGTCGACGAGGTCGGTGAGCTCGTCGGACTCGAGCGGCAGGAGCCACTCGTAGTCGCCGAGCGAGAACGACGCGACCGTGTTCGCGATGACGCCCCGGAACGCGGCGCCCTTTCGGCCGTGCTCGGCGAGCATGCGACCGCGCTCCTCGGGCGCCAGCAGGTACCACTCGTAGCTGCGCACGAACGGGTACACCGTGAGCCACTGCTTGGGCTCGACGCCGCGCAGGAAGCCGGGCACGTGCGCCTTGTTGAACTCGGCGTCGCGGTGCACGCCCATGGCGTTCCACGTCGGCAGGAGCGCGCGGAACAGGCGAGCCCGGCGCAGCTGGCGGATGCCCCACTGCAGGCCCTCGGCGGTGGGGCCGTGCAGCCACAGCATCACGTCGCCGTCGGCGCGGAGGCCCGACACGTCGTAGATGCCGCGCACGGTGACGTCCTCGTCCTCGACGAGGGCGATGACGCCGTCGAGCTCGTCGACGAAGCGAGGAACGTCGTGGCCGTCGAGGTCGTCGGGTCGTGCGGGGTCCTTGCGGAGCACGACGAACACCGTGTAGCCCTCGGGAGACTGCTCGGCGTTGGAATCGGTCTGGAGCGCGTCGGCTGCCGCTTCGGCAGCGGGGGAAGACATGCCTCCAGTCTCCCCCTTCAGGGGCCATCGGCCAAAAAGGGGTCAGGTGCCGAGCTCCTCGAGCGCGGCGGCGATGCGGTCGGCCACATCGGATGCCGCGACGACGTGCTCGGCGTCCGTCACGACGCCGATCCAGAGGCGCCCGTCGTACGACGCGGCGGTGACGCCGATGCGCACGTTCCCCGCGAGCGGGGCGAGCGGCAGCAGCTCGACGAGCGGCGAGCCCGCGAGCTTCAGCCGCCTGCTCGGTCCGGGGACGTTCGACACGACCGCGGCGATGAGCCGCTGGTGCCGCGCGAACGCGTCGAATCCGCGAGCTGCGGCCGGCGACCGGATGACGGTGCCCGACGCCCGGGCGACGGGCTTCGCCGCCTTCGTCGTGCGCGAGACCCGCTCGACGGCGTGGCGCAGGTCGCCCCGGAGCGGGACGGGCACGAGCATCACGCCGACCGCGTTGAGCTGTCCGGCGCGCGAGGCCAGGCGCACCGGCTGCGAGACGGTGACCGTCGCAGGCACGCGCTCGCCCCCCGCCCGCATCGCGTGCGCGATCCCGCGTCCGACGGCGGCGAGGAATGCGTCGCCGATCGTGCCGCCGGCGGCGTGCGCCGCGTGGTGCAGTCCGTCCAGGTCGACGGATGCCCCGGCCGCGTCCCTTCGCGGTCCGAGCGGTCCGAGCAGCACCCGCGACCGGATCCACGGGCGCGCGAACTGGCGGATCCGGTAGGCGAGCACGGCGGTGCGGGACGGGGAGACGGACGGGCGTGAGGGCGAACTGCCGGACGATCCCGGGGACGGACTCGCGGATCCCGCGCCCGAGCGGTCGACCTCGGGCGGATCGAGGAGTCCCTCCACGAGCGCGACGGCGTGCGCGCCGTCGGCGATCACGTGGTGGAAGCGGATCACGATGCCGCAGCCGCCGGAGCGGGCGCCGGGTACGAGCACGAGCTCCCAGAGCGGCCGATCGGGCGGCAGCGGCCGCATCAGCAGGCGCGCGCACACCGCCTCGAAGCCGCGGTCTCCCGCGTCGGGCTCCTCGACCACCACGTGCGCACCGAGGTCGGGCTCCTGCGGCTCCCACCACCAGGCGCCCTCGCGGCGCACTGCGCGCTGCGTGAGCACCGGGAGGGCGCCGATCCGGCGAGCCAGCAGGCGACGGATCGCCGCGGCATCCGGCCGCCCTGCCGCATCGACGAGCTCGCCCGGCCCGAGGACGCCCGCCAGTGTGATGAGGTAGGGCTGCCCGCCGTGGACGCCGATGCCCAGCGTCGCCGCGTCGATCGGCGAGATGCGCGCCGCCGCCTGCCCCTCCACGCGCGGGAGCCTACTCCGGCGGCCGTCCCTCCGGCGGCCGTCGGCTCGCCGCTGCGCCACTTGGGCGCCCTTCGCGCCACTCGTGCGGGCGCAGACCGCGTCGAAGTGGCGCAGAGGATACCGCGAGCCGCCGTCAGGCACCGGCAGCGGATGCCGCGGCGGCCGTCAGGCAGCGGCAGCGGATGCCGCGGCCGCCGTCAGTGCACGAGCCGCGTGAACCGGAACATCGCGAAGTCCTCGATCGGCAGCTCCTCGATGCGCGAGAACCCGGCCTCGGTCGCGTACCGCTCGAGCGTCGCCTGGCGCATCACGGTGCCCGTGCCGACCGACCCCGGCGTCGCGAGGCTGTCGGGCAGGCACATCAGGATGCTGTAGCCGTACATGAGCCGCTCGACCTCGTCGCCGTCGGGGGCGAACGCGGGAGCGACGGCCTCGTCCATGATGACGACGGCGCCGTCGCCGCGCACCGCCCGCCGCATCGCGTCGAGCACCTCGACGGGCCGCGGCATGTCATGCAGCGCCTCGAAGACGAACCCCGCGTCGAACGCCCCGGGCTCGGCCAGCTCCTCGCCGCCCGCCAGCCGGAACTCGACCCGGTCGACGAGTCCGGCGGCCTCCGCGTTCTCGCGGGCGGCGGCGATCGAGGGCTCGTCCACGTCGATGCCGACGACGCGCGCCGACGGATACGCCCGCGCGAGCGCCAGCGTCGACCAGCCGTGCCCGCAGCCGACGTCGGCGAGGGGGGCACCGGGCCGCGACAGCACGGCGTCGAGCTCGGCCACCGACGCAATTGCGTCGCCGAGGCGCCGCTCGAACCACGGACGGTTCACGTCGGCCTGCGACTCGTGGGCGTGGTCGCCGAACTGCGCCCACGAGACGCCGCCGCCCCCGCGGTACGCCTCCACGAGCGAGTCGGCCCGCATCGCGGCCGCCGTGATCATGCGCGCGATGGGTGCCATGTAGTCGAGCGACGCGGTGTCGGTGAGCACCCCCGCGTGGGCGGGCGGCAGCGCGAAGCGACGCTCGGACGCGGGCGCCGCGGCATCCGCCCCGTCGACCGCCAGGATGCCGTTCACGGCCTGCTGCTCGAGCCACTCGCGGGCGTAGCGCTCGACGGTGCCGGTGCGCGCGGCGAGCTCGGCCGACGACAGCGGCCCCGCCTCGTCGAGCGCGCGGTACCAGCCGAGCCGATCGCCGAGGTGGATGCTGAGCAGCTCGATCGCGCCGAGCACCGAGCCGAAGACCCGGTCGGCGAAGGCCGCGGTCGTCGCGCCGTCGGGTGCGGTCCCGTCGCTCGTGCCGCCGTCGCGTGCGGCCTCGGGTGCCGTTGCGGAATCCGTCATGTCGATCTCCTTCGATCGGGGCCGCCCAGGTGCGGCCTCACTCCCCCACGAGCAGGCGCGTGGAGTGCTCGAGGTGCTCGCGCAGCGCCTCGGGTCCCTCGGCCTGCACCGCGTCGAGCAGTTCGCGGTGCTCGGCCACGAGCGACTCGAGCGTGTAGTGCGGTCGCACGTGCAGCAGGAACAGCAGCAGCTCGCTGCCGAGCGCGGCGTGCGCCTCGATGATGCGTGGGCTTCCGGATGCCGCGACGAGTGCATGGTGGAACTCCGCGTGCACCCGCTCGGCCTCGAGCCAGTCGGCGGATGCCGCGAGCCGATCGAGCGCGTCGCGGGCGGGTGCCAGCACGGCATCGGGCCACGCGTGCCCGTGGCGCTGCCGGGCGATGCGCACGGCCTCGACCTCGAGCGCGGCCCGGAGCTGCTGCAGCGCGACGATCGTGTCGCGGTCGAAGCTCGCCACCCGCACCCCGCGGTACGGCAGCGCGACGGCGAGCCGCTCGGCCACCAGCCGCTGGAACGCGGCCCGCACGGTGTGCCGCGAGACGCCGTAGCGGGCGGCCGCGGCCTCCTCGCGGAGCGGCGCGTCGGCCCGGAGCTCGCCGCTCAGGATCTCGGCGCGCACCGCGTCGGCCACGCGCTCGACCGCGGTCGGCGCGGGGTGCACGGCCTCAGCGCCCGTGGCGTCGAGCGGCGACATCGCGGCATCCGCCCGCCGGGGTCACGTGTCGGAGACGACGGCGCGCACGATCAGCCAGACCGTGACGCCGACGACTGCGGCGACGGTCACGCCCGTGGCGATCGCCGCACCCGGCTGCTCCTTCGCGAAGCGGCGGAACTCGACCTTCGCGCGTCGCGTCTTGATGCGCACCTGCTTGGGCACGTTGAGCTTGTCTTCGAGGGCGTCGAGCGTGCCCGCCAACTCCTTGCGGGCCCGCTCGGAGTTGGCGCGCGCCTCGAGGCGCGTGAGGTTGCGCTGGCGCGTCTTGGCGTCGCGCCCCCTGACCTTGCCGGCGTCAGTCGCGGTCATACTCGCCCGTTCCCTTCACCACGTCGAGGTCCTTGCGCAGGCTCTCGATGGACTCGAGCGGCTCGCTGCCGCGCTTGAAGTTGACCACGCCGATCCACACGAGGATCGCGATGATCAGCACCAGGATGCCCGAGACGGTCAGCGCCGCGGCCCAGCCGGGCATCACGAGCGCGAGGGCGAAGATCGCGGCGACGATGAGCGTGAAGAGCAGGAAGACCCCGACGACGGCCGCGCCGGCGAAGAGGCCCGAGCCGATGCCGAAGTGCTTGAGCTTGTAGCTGATCTCGGCCTTGATCTGGTCGAGTTCGGCGCGGACGAGGTCGGACACCCGGTCGGGCAGCTCGCCCACGAGGGTGAACAGCGAACGATCGTCATTCGACGGTGCTGGCATGGTCGCCTCCGCGGGTCAGGAGCCGGACGTGGTCGACCCGCGCGACGATGAGCCGCCCTTCCCGGTCGACTTCGAGCTCGACGAGCTCGACTTCGAGGCGTCCGACGAGGCGGACTTCGACGCCACGTCGGCGGCGCCGTCGACGGCGTCCTCGAGTTTGGACGCGGCGTCGTCGACCGCCGAGCGGGCGGCGGTGGCGGCCTTCGAGATGTTCGCCTTCGCGCTGCGCGCTGCGCGGTTCACGTCGGCCTTCGTGGCGCCCGAGCTCTTCGTGGCGTTGCCGATGAGGCCCTTCACGTTGTCGAGCACCGTGTCACTGAGGTCGCCGACGCGGCTCATCGCGAACTCCTTCGCGTTGCCGACGCCCTGCTGCACGGCCGGCGTGTTCCAGACGTTCTCGGCCGCGCGCTTGATCTGCTCGTAGCGCTCGCGGCCGGCTCGCGTGCCCAGCACGTAGCCGACGCCGAGCCCGACGACGAAGAGGATCTTGCCCTTCATGTGCACCCCATCTCCCCCTGTGGCCGGCCGGTGGATGACCACAGCGACCCCTCCAGCGTAGACCCCGTGCGAAGTCGCGCAAGGGGGTTGCGGAGAAAGTATGCCGTTGCGGCTATGCGTCGTCGGCCGCGGTGTCGGTCGCCGAGTCGGCGCCCGTGCCGGTCACGTCGTCGGGGCTCACGGCGAGGTGGCGGATGCGGCGTGCCGCCTCGAGCGCGTGCGGGATCACGGAGGCCAGCCCCGTGCCCGCGACCCACGAGCCGGTCGCCTCGATGCCGGGCTCGGCCGCGAGCACGTCCTCGAGCGCCCGCACCCTGTCGCGCTGCCCGATCGTCGCCTGCGAGAGCGCGTCGCGCCAGGCGCTGCGCCCGGAGGCGCGGAGCATCGAGGCGTCGAGCGGCGTGCCGAGCAGGGCGCTCGCATCGGCGAGCGCGAGCGCCGCGACCTCGTCGTCGGTTCGGCCGTCGAGGGGGTTCGACTCGCCCGCTCGTCCGTAGGAGAGGCGCACGACGTGCCGTCCGCCGGCGAGCTCCGCGAGCCACGACCACTTCGCGGTCGAGTGCGTGAGGGCCTTCGCGGTCACGCCGGGGGCGCCGGCGGCGACGAGCACGCCGGTTCCGCGCGGGGCGTGGTCGAGCGCGGGCGCGTCGAGCACGAGCGTCACGAGCTCGACGGATGCCGCTGGCGGCCAGTCCGCGGCATCCGACCACCCGAGCGCGGCCTCGTCGAGCAGCCGGCGCGAGGCGTCGGCGGGCGCCGCGAGGATGACGTAGGGCGCCTCGAAC
>CBFGWW010000195.1:0-6227 GCA_965652625.1 uncultured Agromyces sp. | reverse complement strand
GTTGGCCGCGAACCGCTGCTGCTCGGCGACCTGGGCCTCGAGCCGCGCGAGCATGTCATCGAAGGTGTCGGCGAGCTCGCGGAACTCGTCCTGACGGCCCTCCAGCTCGATCCGGTGGGAGAGCGACCCGCTCGCCGCCCTGCGGGTGGCCGTCGCGATGCGCGCCAGCGGGGCGAGCATGCGGCCGGCGAGGAGCCACCCGCCGAGCAGCCCGAACACGAGCAGGAACAGCAGCGCCCAGGCCGCCGCGGGCACGAAGGCGCGCACGAGGTCGTCGCGACCGGGCACGAACCCACCGATGGTCTGGATCGCCTCGGGGGGCACGTAACGCAGGAGGAACAGCCACACCACCGCGAGCAGCGCGGCACCCGCGACCATGAGGAAGCCGGCGTAGCTCAGGGTGAGCTTGAACCGGACGCTCAGGCCCGGCGCCCTAGCCACGGTCGCCGTCCCCGCCGCGCGGGGCGGGTCCCGAGTCGATGCGGTAGCCGACGCCGGGCACGGTGACGATCAGCCAGGGTTCGCCGAGCCGCTTGCGCAGCGCCGAGACCGTGATCCGCACCGCATTCGTGAACGGGTCGGCGTTCTCGTCCCAGGCCCGCTCGAGCAGCTCCTCGGCGCTGACGACACCGCCCTCGGCGGCGACGAGCACCTCGAGCACGGCGAACTGCTTCCTCGTCAGCGCGACGTACCGCCCGTCGCGGAAGACCTCGCGGCGGAACGGGTCGAGGCGCAGGCCGGCGATCTCGCGCACGGGCGGCCGGCTGACCGCGCGGCGGCGGTCGAGCGCCCGCAGCCTGAGCACGAGCTCCCGCAGCTCGAACGGCTTGGTGAGGTAGTCGTCGGCGCCGAGCTCGAATCCCGACGCCTTGTCGTCGAGTCGATCGGCAGCCGTCAGCATCAGGATCGGCATGCCGCCGCCCGACTCCACGATGCGCCGCGCGATCTCGTCGCCCGACGGCCCGGGGATGTCGCGGTCGAGGACGGCGATGTCGTAGGCGTTGATGCCCAGCAGCTCCAGGGCGGCGTCGCCGTCGCCGGCGATGTCGGCCGCGATCGCCTCGAGGCGCAGCCCGTCGCGGATGGCCTCCGCCATGAACGGCTCATCCTCGACGACCAGAACGCGCATGCCCTCGATGGTAGAAGGCGGCGCATATCGTCCGCCTATCGAAAACCGCATACGGCCTGGCAACGCCGCCCTGCGTTGACTTGGCCGCATGAGTCGATCCACCACCGCACGACGACGGCTGCACCGGACCCTCGCGTTCCTCGCGGTCGGCCTCGCCGTCGCCGCCGCCGCAGTCCTCGGGGCATCCGCCGCCTGGTCGCCGCCGTCGTCGGCGACCCCGTTCGGGGAGGTCCCTCGAGGCGAACCTGCCGACCCGACCATCGAGGGATCGGCGACCGAGGCCGACGGCGCGGTGACCGAGGCCGACGGCGTCCTTCCCGACGGCGTGACGGTCTTCGACGATCGGTACGCCGGCGTCGCGAACCTCGACCCCGCCCTGCTCGAGGCACTGCGCGAGGCGGCGGCGGATGCCTCCGCCGACGGCGTGGAGTTCCTCGTCAACAGCGGCTGGCGTTCCGCGGAGTACCAGGACCAGCTGCTCCGCGAGGCGGTCTCGAGCTACGGCTCGGAGGCGGAGGCCGCCCGGTGGGTCGCCACGGCCGACACCTCCGCGCACATCTCGGGGAACGCGGTCGACCTCGGGCTGACGGACGCCACCGCGTGGCTCTCGGAGTTCGGCGCCGCGTACGGGCTGTGTCCCACGTACGACAACGAGCCCTGGCACTACGAGCTGTTCCCCGAGGCAGTGGGAAGCGGGTGCCCGGCGACATATGCCGATCCCACGCAGGACCCGAGGATGCAGCAATGACCGGGTCGCGATCCAGGACCAGGACCGTCCTGGTCGCGCTGTTCGCCGCCTACCTCGTCCTGCTCGTGTGGCTCGTGCTCTGGAAGCTCGAGGTCCCCTGGGTCGGCGACGACGAGCGGCGCGTGATCAAGCTCGTCCCGTTCGTGCCCGGCGACGGAACCGGGGCCAGCCGGCCGCTCGAGGTCGTCGCGAACCTCCTGCTCTTCGTGCCGTTCGGCCTCTACCTCGGCCTCCTCGCGCCCTCGTGGTCGTGGTGGAGGGCCGCGGGCGTGTTCGCCGGGGCGAGCCTCGGCCTGGAGGTCGCACAGTACGTGCTGGCGGTGGGGAGCTCCGACGTGACCGACGTCATCGTCAACACCGCCGGAGGCCTGTCCGGCATCGCAGTCGTCGCGGTGGTCCGCCGCCGGCTCGACGGGAGGACCGCCGCCGTCGTGGTGCGCGCCTGCTCGATCGCAACAGTGCTCGCCCTCGTCGTGAGCGGGGTCGTCGCAGCCTCACCGATCGGCTACGGATCACCGGGCACTGCGCCGGGCCTCGAGCGCACCCTGCCCGCGCAGCAACACCCCGCGTCGGGTGATTGACGAGGGGACCCCTCAGTGCGACTCGGCTGCGGCCGATCCCGAGGCCGAGGGCGCCCAGTCGGGCTCACCGGTCGGACCCTCCTCCTCATCGGTGGCGGCGTCGGCGTCGGCGGGCGACGCGGCGGTGTCTCCGGAGGGCTGGGGCAGGCTGCCGAGGCGGTCGACCTGCTCGGTGAGCGCCTCGAGGACCGAGCGGAGCTGGATCTGCGCGACCTGCGCGTAGGTGCGGACGTACTCGATCTCGGGGACGGGCGGAACGTGCTCGGCGGGGATGGTCGCCGTCGCCGCCTGGCTGGCGGTGCTCTCGGCGCGCTCGAGGATCTCGCGGTACTGGCTGCGTGCGGTCAGCACGAGGTCGCGTGCGTACTGCTCGGCGTCGGCCACGGCCTTGTCGGCGATGAGCTGGGCCTGGGTCAGCAGCCCGACCGCGCCGGCCGTGATCTCGTCGTCGGAGTCGGGACCGGACGCACTCTGCGTGGTCTTCTGTGCTCGCAGTTCGGCGAGTTCCTGCCGGGTGGCAGCCGCGGCCGCCTTGACCTCGCCGATCGCCGTGGCGAGGTCGCGCATGAAGTTGTCGACCTCGAGGCGGTCGTAGGCGCCACCCCGGATCTTCATGGTGAACTCGACCGAATGGGGGTCGGGGAGGTGGCTCACCGCGACGGCCAGGTCATGCTCGGGCCCGCTGCCCGAGTCGGCGAGGGTGTCGGGGTCGGTCTCGTTCTGCGACATGCGTGGTACCCCTATTCGCTCCCCGGCAGCCGAACCGGCTCCGGATCATGGGTGTGGTGGTGGAGTTCATGACTGTCTTCGTCGAGGGTCGCGAACTGCTCGAATCGGACGTCGGTCGGGGCGATCCCCCCGGCACGGAGCCGGGACACCGTGTGCCGCACCATCTCGGGCGAGCCGCACACCAGCGCGAGGCGTCCGTGCAGCGACCCCTCCTGCGCGGCGACATCGCCGACGAGGCCCTTCCGGCCGGGATAGCTGGGGTCGTCGGAGACCACCGGCGTGTAGGTGAACCAGGGCCGGGCCGAGAGGTTCTTCAGCAGCCGGTTCTCGTAGAGGTTCCACGGCAGTCGTGCCCCGTGGAACAGGTGGACCTGGGGAGCGTGCCCGGTCGCCTGCCACTCCAGGTCGATCCGCTCGAGGTGGGCGCGGAGCGGAGCCAGGCCGGTGCCGCCGGCCACCATGATGAGGTCGCGCCGGCGCTCCTCCTCGTCGAGGGTCAGCTCCTGACCCACGGGGGCGCCGATGCGGATGGTCTCGCCGGCCTCGAGGTGACGGACCATGCTGCTGCTGACCTGCCCTCCGGGGACCATCTGGACGTGGAACTCGATGCTGCCGTCGGCACGCGGCGCGTTGGCCGGGCTCAGGTAGCGCCACAGCCTCGGCCGGGCCGGGATCTCCACCGCCACGGACTGGCCCGGCTCGTATGCCAGCGGGGGCTCGGGGCGCACCTGGATGACCGTGAGGTCCATCCCGCGCCGATCCACCGCGGTCACGTGACCGCCCCAGGATGCCGGGCTGGTCGACTCGGACTCCTCGGCAGCCGTGACCATGACGGTGGCGATCAGCCCGTAGGCCTCGGCCCAGTCGGCCGCGACCTCGTCGGTCCACCCGTCGCCCAGGAAGTGCTTGAGGGTGGCGAGCAGGGAGGCGCCGACGGCGTTGTAGTGCGCCGCGATCACCTCGAAGCGCCGATGGTCGCGACCGAGCTGCTCGATGAACCCGACCACCTCGTCGAGTTCGTCGACGCTCGACACGATGCGACCGAGCGCACCGACGAGTCGATCGCGCTGCGTCGCCATCGAGACGGGGAACATGCCCCGCAGCTCGGGGTGCGACAGGAACAGGTGCGAGTAGAAGAACAGCGGCACCTCGTCGCCGAGGCTCTCGGCCGCCGCCCAAGTCCGCTTCAGCGCAGCGGTGTCCACCGCGTCACCCGGCCGCCGTGTCGTTCTCGATGATGTCGGGTGCCGTGCCGGCGACCGCCGTCACCGTGCGGTCGATGATCGCGGGCTCGACCCCGGCCTCGGTGAGTGCGGTCACGAGGTGACCCGCGACGGCGGCGAAGGCATCGGTCGAGATGCCCTTGCCCTGGTGGACGGTACGCAGCTGACGGCCGGAGTACTCGACCGGGCCGCCCATCACCTGGGACACGAGTGCCGTCTGGTGTCGCTTGAGTCGGTCCATCTCGACGCCGTCGAAGTACCCGCGGAGTCGGTCGTCGTCGAGGATGAGGACGTAGAACCGGTCGACCACCGCGGCGACCGCGGGACCGCCGCCGACCGCGTCGTAGTCGCTTCGCGCTTGGTTGTCGGTCTGCTCGTCACGGTTGGCGTTCATCGGTGAGTTCCAATCACTGGCAGGGCAGGGGTGTTCCTTTCTTAGCAGAGTCGAACCTCGCACCTGAAGCGGTCAGGTCGGCATTGTGGAAACGGTGGAACTGTGGCAGCGCGAATCGAAAGCTCACTGGATCAGGCGTTTCAACCGAACCCGTCCGCGACGGAACCTCGGATGGGTCAGGGGATTTCCCAGCTGCAGGCGCATCTCGCACACTCCCGCTCAGCCGAGGAGCGCCGCGAATCCGAGCACGGCGCTCGTCGCCGCGAGGAGCAGCAGCACCACGTTCGCCGTGGGGTTCTCCTTGCGGCGCACGTGCACGACGATGGCGCCCACCATCACGAGCGCGAGTGCGGACGCGGCGATCGGGCTCAGGATCGGCGCGATGCCGGTGAGCGCGGGCAGCACGATGCCGATGGCGCCGAGCACCTCGGCGGCGCCGATGGCCTTCAGCGTCGGCTCGCTGAAGTCCTCGGTCCAGGCCATGCCGGATGCCGCGAGCGCCGCCTTCGGGCGGGCGAGCTTCATGAGGCCGGCGGCGAGGAAGGCGAGGGCGACGAGGCCGCTGACGATCCAGAACGCGATGAGCATGAGGTCCCTCTCAGGTGGCGATAGTTACTGTTTGTGTGCAACCACATGATGCGTGAGTATTGAGGGACGTGCAAAAGGCACACGAGCGTGCAGGACGCACATGCGTGTGCGTGAGGAACATCGGAGGACGCCAATGGCGATCGCCCTGGATTCGCAGTCGCAGCCCGCTCGCAGCGAGTACGAGGGCGCGTGCGCCAGCCGTGGTGACGGCGACGGGCGCGCCGTGCGCGAGGTGCTCGACCGCATCGGCGACAAGTGGTCGCTCCTCGTCATCGTCACGCTCGTCGACGGTCTGCTGCGCTTCACCGAGCTGCAGCGACACATCCCCGGCATCTCGCAGCGGATGCTGACCCTCACCCTGCGTCAGCTCGAGCGCGACGGGCTCGTGGCGCGCACCGTGCATGCCGAGGTGCCGCCGCGCGTCGAGTACGAGCTCACCGACGTCGGCCGCACGCTCATCGAGCCGTCCATGGCCCTGGCCGGCTGGGCGATCGAGAACTACCCGCGCATCACCGAGGCACGGGATCGCTTCGACGCGAACGCGCCGGCGCGACAGTCTTCACCCTGACGACCCCGCCAGCGCGACGAGCAGGACGAGCGCGCCGACGGCGCACGCGGCCACGAAGATCGTGAGCGTCGCCAGCAGGCCGGCGCCCGGCATCCGCTCGAACCGGCTCGCCATGAGGGCCCGGTTGGCTCGGCCTGATCGTGCGCGGGCGAGCGCCCAGAGCACGACGGCGAATGCGGAGCCGAGCAGGCCGGGGGCCAGCCAGAGGAGCTGGGCGGCATCCGTCGGTGCCGCGGCGGGCAGCACGCGCAGGGCGATGAGCGAGCC
>CBFGWW010000194.1:0-6240 GCA_965652625.1 uncultured Agromyces sp. | reverse complement strand
GGAGCGTCTGCCACTGGAAGGGCACCGCCAGCTACTACCACGTCGAGGTCGACGGGAAGCGGAACCCGAACGCGGCCTGGTTCTACCCGACGCCCTCCGAGGCGGCTTCCGACATCGCCGGGCACGTCGCCTTCTGGCACGGCGTGGAGGTCGTGGCGGCCTAGCGCCCACGTAGGCTGGTGCGGTGATTCACCCGGATGCCTCGGCGTCGCACGCCGCACGGCCACGGCTCGTCGTGCGCACCGAGCCCGTCGACGAGCTCGCCCCCCTGATCCAACGCGCCGACCCGCGGCATCCGCTGCTCTGGATGCGACGCGGCGAGGGCATCGTCGGCCTCGGCGAGACGCTGCGCATCGAGACGAGCGGCCACGACCGGGTGGTCGACGCCGCCGCCGCGTGGACGTCGCTCGCCGCCGACGCCGACATCGACGACCGCGTCGGGCTGCCCGGCACCGGACTCGTCGCGTTCGGGGCCTTCGCGTTCGCCGACCAGTCCGAGTCGACGAGCGTGCTCGTCGTGCCCGAGCTCGTGCTCGGCATCCGCGAGGGGCGCGCCTGGGTCACCCGCATCGCGCTCGCGACGGGCGACGACGAGGCAGCGGATGCCGCGGCATCCGAGGTGCTCGAGATCCCCGAGCCGGCGCCGAGGCGTCGCGTGCCCCGGGTGACGTTCTCCCCCGGCGCGGTGCCGCCCGAGCAGTACCAGGCCGCCGTGGCCGAGGCCGTGCGCCGCATCGACGCGGGCGACCTCGAGAAGGTCGTGCTCGCCCGGCAGCTCCTCGGCGAGCTGCAGGAGGAGGACGGCCTGCGCGCGACCATCAACCGACTGGCCGAGGACTACCCCGACACGTGGGTGTACGCCGTCGACGGCCTCATCGGCGCGAGCCCCGAGACGCTCGTGCGCGTCGACCACGGCACGGTCTCGGCGCGCGTGCTGGCCGGCACGACCGCGCGCGGTGCTGGCGAGGCATCCGATCGCGAGCGTGCGGCGGCCCTCGCCGCGTCGGCGAAGGACCTCGCCGAGCACGCCCTCGCCGTCGCGAGCGCGGTGAAGCGGCTCGAGCCGCACACCGCCCGCCTCGACGCGAGCCCCGAGCCGTTCACGCTGCAGCTGCCGAACCTCTGGCACCTCGCCACCGACCTCAAGGGCACGCTGGGCGACGGATCGAGCTCGCTCGACCTCGTGCAGGCGGTGCATCCGACCGCCGCCGTGGCCGGCACGCCGCGACGCGTGGCGCTGAAGGTGCTCGCCGAGCTCGAGGGGTTCGACCGCGGCCGCTACGCGGGGCCGGTCGGCTGGATCGACGGCGACGGCGACGGCGAGTGGGCGATCGCCTTGCGCTGTGCCCAGGTCGCGCCCGACGGCACCGTCGCCGCCTACGCCGGCTGCGGCATCGTGCACGACTCGGTGCCGGCCGACGAGCTCGCCGAGACGGTCATGAAGTTCCGCCCGATCGTGGAGGCCTTCGGCGGCTGACGGCCGCGACCACCACCGGAGGTCACGTCGCCGCGAGCAGCCGTGCCTTCTCGGCCTCGACGTCGTACTCGACGGCCGGCCACTGCAGGTCCATGGCCTCGAGCGCGTCGACGAGCAGGTGCTGCACGGCAAGGCGCGCGTACCACTTGCGGTCGGCCGGCACGACGTACCACGGCGCGATCGGCGTCGACGTGCGGTCGAACACCACCTGGTAGGCGTCCTGGTACTTGGGCCAGAGCATCCGCTCCTCGATGTCGCCGGGGTTGAACTTCCACTGCTTCTCGGGTCGATCGAGCCGGTCGAGCAGGCGCACCTTCTGCTCGGCGGCCGAGATGTGCAGCATGACCTTGACGATCGTGGTGCCCTCGTCGACGAGCTCGGCCTCGAACTCGTTGATCGCGCCGTAGCGACGCTCGAGCTCCTCGGGCGGAGCGAGCTCGCGCACGCGGCCGATGAGCACGTCCTCGTAGTGCGAGCGATCGAACACGCCGATCTTGCCCGCCTGCGGCGCCTCCTTGCGGATGCGCCAGAGGAAGTCGTGCGCGAGCTCCTCCTCGGTGGGCTTCTTGAACGCCGCGAGCTGCACGCCCTGCGGGTCGACCGAGCCCATCACGTGCTTGATGATCCCGCCCTTGCCGGCAGTGTCCATGGCCTGCAGCACGAGCAGCACGCGGCGCCCGTCGGCACCGGCCTGGTGGTTCGCGTAGAGGCGCTCCTGCAGGTCGGCGAGCACGAGCGCGCCCTCGGCGAGCGCGGCGACTCCGCCGGCCTTGTTGCCCTCGAACCCCGGATGGGTGTCCGTCGGGGCGGTGACCAGCTGGAACCCCGGCTCCACTCGCAGGAGCCGCTTGGGATCCTCGGTCCAGAACGACTCGCGGCTCATGTCACGCTCCCCTCGCGCGACGCGGCGACGCGCAGGTTCCATCCTGTCGAGCGGGCGGATGCCGCGGCAAGGGGTGGCGCGGCGGGTCAGCGGTCGAGCGGCACCTCGACGAGCTGCGGCCCGTCGATGCGGCCCGTGAGCGCCTCGTCGAGCTCGCCGCGCGTCGTCACGCGGACGTAGCCCCAGCCGTACGCCGCGGCGAGCGCCGCGAGGTCGACCTGCTGCGGCGTGAACTGCACCCGGTCGAACGCCTCGGGCGGCGCCGAGCCGGCGACCTCGAGCGCGTCGAAGATCGTGCCGCCGCCGTCGTTGCCCACGATGACCTGGATGCGCGGGCGCTGCTCGCCATGCCCGAGCAGCAGCGAGCCGACGTCGTGCAGCAGCGTGAGGTCGCCGATGAGCGCACGCGTGACGCCGCCCCCGCCGGCGCCTCCGGGGGTCGGGGAGCCCGGCGCGGGCGACTGGCTCGCGATCGCGATGCCGAGCGCCGTCGCCACCGTGCCGTCGATGCCCGCGAGGCCGCGGTTCGCGTGCACCGTGATGCGCCGGCCGGGCACCGCACGATCGGCGTCGCGGATGAGCCGGGACGCGCCGAACACGAGCCGGTCGTGCGGCCAGGTCGCGGCCCACAGCGCGTCGACGAGCATCCGTCGCGTGACGGGCGCGCGCACCACCGCGAGCTGCGCGCGCATGTACTCGCGCTGCGCCGCGAAGTCCGACACGTGCCCCGTCTCGTCGATGCCGTCGCGCACGGATGCCGCCGCCGGAAGCCCCTCGTCGACGAGCATGCGGCTCGCCCGCACCCAGCGACCGGTCCACGCCCGCTCCTCGGGCGTCGGCGCGTGGTCGGCGGCGCGCACCGCGCGCTCGAACCGACGGACCGTGCGCCCGGGGTTGTACCACTCGCTCCCCCACGGCGCGACGACGATCGTCTCGACGCCGTCGCGCTGCACGAGCGCGGGCACCTCGCGCGAGAGCGTCGGATGCCCGAACACGACCACGCGCTCGACCTCGTCGCCGAACCCGGGCTCGCGCAGCAGCTCGCGGTAGGCGACCACGAGGTTGGGACCGAAGTGCGCACCGCTCGTGACCTCGGCGATGAGCGGCCAGCCGCCCGCGCGTGCGAACTCCTCGGCGACCGGTCCGGCGCCCGCGCCGGCGACGACCACCGTGCGCGGGCCCGCCTCGATGACGGCCGGGTCGACGGATGCCGCCGCGCCCGCGCCGTCGGCATCGAGCGCCGCCCGCTCGCCCCGCGCGCTCGGCCGGGGCGGCTCGTCGAGGGCGACCACCGCCGACAGCGGCTCGCGGTACTGGAGGTTCAGGTGCACCGGACCCGGGCCGGGATGCGGCACGGAATCGCCCGATGCCTCACGGCCGAGCGCCGCGTCGACGGCCTCGCGGGCGAGGCGCGTCGCGGCATCCGCTTCGCCTGCGCTGCCGTCGGGTGCGGCGACGTCGCGCTCGAGCCGCATGGCCCCGGCGAAGATGCCCGGCTGCACCGTCGTCTGGTTCGAGCGGATGCCGCGGAGCTCCACCGGGCGGTCGGCCGAGCACACGATGAGCGGCACGCCGGCGTGGTGCGCCTCGAGCACGGCGGGATGCAGGTTCGCGACCGCGGTGCCCGACGTGGTGACGACCACCGCCGGACGGCCCGACTCGACGGCCGTGCCGAGCGCCAGGAAGCCCGCGCCGCGCTCGTCGATGCGCACGTGCAGGCGGATGGCGCCGACGCGCTCGAGCTCCGCCGCGGCGAGCGCGAGCGCCTGCGACCGGGAGCCGGGTGCGACCACCACGTCGCGGACGCCCTCGCGCACGAGCGCGCCGAGGAGCGCCGTCGCGGCATCGCTCGCGGGACTCCGCCGGGTCACGACCCGTCGGGGCTCCGCATCACCCATTCGGGCGCCCGGAGGGACCCGCCTCGCCGGGTGCGTCGGGGGCGTCGGGGCGCTTGCGCTCGGTGCCGAGCGTGTCGCCGCCCGACTCGAATCCATCGGTCGAGCTCTCGCCCGCGGCGCGGCCCTGCGTGCGGCCGGGCTTCGGCGGGTTCGCAGGGTCGTCGGCGTCGAGGTCGGCGAGCTCCTGCTCGAGGCGGCGGATGCGCTCGTCCTGCGCGGCGTCGTCGCGGAGCTGGCGGAGGAACTCGGCGTCGTCGTCGGGCGCCAGCGTGCGACCACGGCCGGAGCCGACGCGATTGGCCCGCCCACGGCCGATGATGAACCAGAGCAGGCCGCCGATGATCGGCACGAAGAGGATCACGACGATCCACCAGCCGCGGCGCAGGCCCCGGATGCGCGTCCGGTCGAAGAACGCGCAGTCGGCGACGGCGTAGATCGTGAAGATCACGGCGGCGACGCCGAGTCCGAAGAGCAGCCGGGCCATTCTCACAGTCTAGGCGCGTCGGCGCCCCCTCGGGCTGTGAGAGCGCTCAGGGAGCGTCGACCTACACTGTCATGGTGAAATCCGTGCCCACCTGGATCTGGTACACCGCGCTGCGCGTCCTGCTCTTCGCGGTCCCGCTCGCCGTGCTGCTCATCGCCGGCGTGAATCCGTGGGTGTCGGCGGCCGTCGCCGCCCTGTTCGGACTCAGCGCGTCGCTCATCTTCCTGCGCCGGCAGCGCGAGGAGATCGCGGGCGACCTCTACGCCGCCCGCCACCGCGAGAAGCCCGCGGTGCGCGAGGACGACGAGGAGGAGGACGCCGCGGTCGACGCCACGGAGTCAACCCCCCGCGATGAGGAGCGCCGCCGGTGATCGTGTAGCGCCGCCGGTGATCGAGGAGCGCCGCCGAAGGCGACGCGTATCGAGATCTCCACGCGCTGCGTCTCGATACGCGTCCGGCTGCGCGGGGCGCCACTCGACGACCGGCGGTCCGTGGCTCAGAGCGCGAACGCCAGCCCCAGCCCCACCCCGTACGCCAGCGCCGTGAAGCTCGCGAGCTGCAGCGCGAGCAGCAGCTCGCGGGTCGTCTTCGCCCAGAGCACGATGATGCTCGCCGGGATCGCGAGCAGCAGCGCGAACATCACGAGCCACGCCGTCGGGTACAGCAGCGCGAAGAAGACCACGAACGCGAACGGCACGAGCATGAACACGGCGAACAGGATCCGGCCGGCGAGCGGTCCGACGAGCACCGCGAGCGTGCGCTTGCGCGCGGCCTTGTCCTGCGCGACGTCGCGGAGGTTGTTCGCCATGAGCACGGCGCACGCGAGCAGGCCCGCGCCGACGCCGCCGAGCCATGCCTCGAGGTTCACGGTGAGCGCCTGCACGTAGGCCGACCCGGCGGTGGCGACGAGCCCGAAGAAGACGAACACGAACAGCTCGCCGAGGCCGTAGTAGCCGTACGGATGCTTCCCGCCCGTGTAGAACCACGCCGCGACGATCGCGACGGCGCCCACCGCGAGCAGCCACCACTGCTGGGTCACGATGACGAGCGCGAGCCCGGCGAGCGCCGCGAGCGCGAAGAAGCTCAGCGACACCGCGAGCACCTGCCTCGGCTTCGCGGCGCCCGAGCCGGTGAGGCGGGCGGGCCCGACGCGGTGGTCGTCGGTGCCCCGGATGCCGTCGGAGTAGTCGTTCGCGAAGTTCACGGCGATCTGCAGCGCCAGCGCGACCACGAGCGCGAGCAGTGCACGGGCCGGATGCCACGGGCCGTCGGCGATGGCCACGACCCCCGCTCCCGTGCCGAGCGCGACCGGCGCGATCGCGAGCGGCAGCGTGCGCAGGCGCGCTCCGGCCACCCAGTCGGCGGCGGTCGCGGGGCCGCGCACGGCGCGCGGGCCGGAGGCCGCCCGTGCCGGATTGCCCGACTTCCCGTAGCTGCGGGCGCGGACGTCGTCGGGGTTCACTCGCTGGGGTTTCGGGCGTGCCACACGGCCATGCTA
>CBFGWW010000193.1:0-6243 GCA_965652625.1 uncultured Agromyces sp. | reverse complement strand
CTCGTCGACGACACGACGGCGGCCGTCGGCTGCTCCCTCGCGATCTCGAGCGCGAGGTTCGGGCCCGAGATCACGGCGATGTTCGACTCCGCGATGGGCAGCACCTCGGCGATGACCTCGCTCATGCGGTGGCCGGTCGACTTCTCGACGCCCTTCATCAGCGAGACGACCACGGCGTTGGCCCCCAGGTGCGGCTCGGCCGCGATGAGGTTCTGCCGCAGCGTCTGGCTCGGCACGCACACGTACACCTGCTCGGCGCCCGCGAGCGCGAGGTCCATGCGGCTCGTCGCGCGCAGGCCGATCGGCAGGTTGATGCCCGGGAGGTAGTCGCTGTTGCGCCGCGCCTCCTGGATCTCGCGCGCCAGCTCGGGCCGGCGCGCCCAGATCATGACGTCGGCGCCGCCGTCGGCGAGGATCTTGGCGAACGTGGTGCCCCAGCTGCCGGCGCCGAGCACCGCCACGCGCCTGCCGGGCGCGCGGCGCCCCGTCCTACGGTTCAACGCGACCCGTCCCCTTCTGGTCGAGGCGACCGGTCTCCTTCTGCCCGTGCTTGACCGGGTCCCAGCGCTCGGCGGGCGCGGGCTCGCCGCGCAGCTCGGCGAGGAGCGCCGCGATGGCGTCCATGAGCACGGTGGTCGCGGCGGTCAGGCTGGCCTGGTCGAGCCGGCCCTCGAACGGCGAGAGGTCGATCGGCTCCCCGATGATGACGTCGACGGTCTTGCGCGGGAAGAGGCTCAGCTTCTTGCCGTAGCGCGGGAGGATCTGCTCGGTGCCCCAGTGGGCCGCGGGCACGAGCGGGATGCCGCGCTCGATCGCGATGCGAACCGCACCCGTCTTGCCGCGCATCGGCCAGAGGTCGGGGTCGCGCGTGAGCGAGCCCTCTGGGTACACGATGACCATGCGGCCCTTGGAGACCAGGTCTTCGGCCGCGCGGATGGCCGCGTGGCTCTGGCTGCCGCTGCGTTCCACCGGGATCTGCCCGGAGGTGCGCAGGAACCAGCCGAGCACCGGGTTCTTGAACAGCGACGCCTTCGCGAGGAACCGCGGCGCGCGGCCGAGCTTCCACGCGGCGACGCCCATCACGAGCGGGTCGACCTCGCTGTAGTGGTTGGGCGACAGCACGAAGGCGCCGGTCTGCGGCATCCGCTCGGGGTGGTGGAAGCGGTACTTCACCGCCAGGTTCCAGAGCGGGAGGACGAGGGCGGCGAGGAGCCAGAAGAACGACGGACGGCGCTTCTCGGCCCCCGGCTTCGCCGCGCGCGCAGCGGTCGGGTCTTGTCGTGGCACGGACCCATTATCCTTCGAGCGTGAAGTCCGCCCCGAGCAGCTCCAGCTTGGTGATGAAGTTCTCGTAGCCGCGCGCGATGATCCCGACGTTCGACACGGTCGAACGGCCCTCGGCGGTCAGCGCCGCGATGAGGTGGCTGAAGCCGCCGCGCAGGTCGGGCACCTCGATGTCGGCGCCGTGGAGCTTGGCCGGACCCGAGATGACCGCGGAGTGCTGGAAGTTGCGCTGGCCGAATCGGCACGGACGGCCGCCGAGGCACTCCTTGTGCACGTCGATCGACGCGCCCATCTCGACGAGCGCGTCGACGAAGCCGAAACGCTGCTCGTAGACGGTCTCGTGCACGATCGACACGCCCTTGGCCTTCGACAGCGCCACGACGAGCGGCTGCTGCCAGTCGGTCATGAACCCGGGGTGCACGTCGGTCTCGATGATGACCGGCTTGAGCTCGCCGCCCGGGTGGTAGAAGCGGATGCCGTCCTCCTGGATCTCGAACGCGCCGCCGACCTTGCGGTACACGTTGAGGAAGGTGAGCATCTCGGCCTGGCGGGCGCCGCCGACGAAGATGTCGCCGTCGGTCGCGAGCGCCGCTGCCGCCCAGCTGGCGGCCTCGTTGCGGTCGAACAGCGCGCGGTGCGTGTAGCCCTGCAGCTTCTCGACGCCCTCGATGCGGATCACGCGGTCGGTGTCGACCGTGATGATGGCGCCCATCTTCTGGAGGATGTTGATGAGGTCCATGATCTCGGGCTCGATGGCCGCGCCCGAGAGCTCGGTGATGCCGTCGGCGAGCACCGCGGTGAGCAGCACCTGCTCGGTGGCGCCGACGCTCGGGTAGGGCAGCGAGACCTTCGCGCCGTGCAGGCCGTTGGGGGCCGACATCCGGATGCCGCTCGGGAGCTTCTCGACGATGGCGCCGAAGTTGCGCAGCACCTCGAGGTGGTAGTCGATCGGGCGGTCGCCGATGCGGCAGCCGCCGAGGTCGGGGATGAACGCCTCGCCGAGTCGGTGCAGCAGCGGGCCGCAGAACAGGATCGGGATGCGGCTCGAGCCGGCGTGCGCGTCGATGTCGGCCATGTGCGCCGACTCGACCGCCGACGGGTCGAGGATGAGCTCGCCCTCGTCGACGCCGTGCGTCACGCTGACGCCGTGCACCTCGAGGAGGCCGCGCACGATGCGGACGTCGCTGATGTTCGGCACGTCCTTCAGCACGCTGGGGGTGTCGCCGAGGATGGCCGCGACCATCGCCTTCGTGACGAGGTTCTTCGCGCCCTTGAGCTCGATGCGACCGCGCAGCGGCTTGCCGCCGTTGATCGTGATGCGGTCGACGTTCAGTCCGACCGCCGTCGCGTGGTTCTTGGCGTCCTGCCCGAGTGTGTTCACAGACTCCCTGATTCTGCCGGCTCCCGGATGGGGAGGGTCTTCGGCCGCCAAGCCTCGCGATGTGACTCGAACTCGGCGATCGACTCCTCGTCCCGGAGGGTGAGCCCGATGTCGTCGAGCCCTTCGAGAAGCCTCCACCGAGTGTAGTCGTCGATGTCGAACGGCACCGCGAGCGCACCCGCGCTCACCGTACGCTCAACCAGATCGACCGTGACGGGTATTCCCGGGTCGGCCTCGATGGCCTCCCAGAGGCGCTCGACGTCTTCGTAGGCGACCTGGGCGGCGAGCAGGCCCTGCTTGCCCGAGTTCCCTCGGAAGATGTCGCCGAAGCGCGAGCTGATGACGACGTCGAAGCCGTAGTCGCGCAGCGCCCAGACGGCGTGCTCGCGGCTCGATCCGGTGCCGAAGTCGGGCCCGGCGATGAGGATGCGGGCGCCCGCGTAGGCCGGGTCGTTGAGGATGAAGTCGGGGTCCTGGCGCCACGCGTGGAAGAGCGCGTCGTCGAAGCCGGTCTTCGTCACCCGCTTGAGGAACACCGCCGGGATGATCTGGTCGGTGTCGACGTTCGAGCGGCGCAGCGGGACCGCCACGCCCGTCACGGTGCTGAGCTTCTCCATGGTCAGCGTCCCTCCGCGTCGTTCTGCAGGTCCCACGGGCTCGACAGCGTGCCGCGGATGGCCGTGGCCGCCGCGACGAGCGGCGACACGAGGTGCGTGCGCCCGCCCTTGCCCTGGCGGCCCTCGAAGTTGCGGTTCGACGTCGAGGCGCAGCGCTCGCCCGGGGCGAGCTGGTCGGGGTTCATGCCGAGGCACATCGAGCAGCCCGCGAAGCGCCACTCGGCGCCGAACGCCTCGAACACCTTGTCGAGGCCCTCGGCCTCGGCCTCGAGCCGCACCCGGGCGGAGCCGGGCACGACCATGACGCGCACGCCGTCGGCCTTCTGCTTGCCCTTCACGATCGACGCGAATGCCCGCAGGTCCTCGATGCGGCTGTTCGTGCACGAGCCCATGAACACGGCGTCGACGTGGATGTCCTTCAACGGCGTGCCGGGCGCGAGGTCCATGTACTCCAGCGCGCGCTCGGCGGCGGCACGCTCGTGCTGGTCGTCGATGGTCGCCGGGTCGGGCACGGACTCGCTCAGCGAGACGCCCTGGCCCGGGTTCGTGCCCCAGGTGACGAACGGCTCGAGCTCGTTCGCGTCGATGAACACCTCGGCGTCGAAGGCGGCGCCCTCGTCGGTGGGCAGCGTGCGCCAGTACTCGACGGCGTCGTCCCAGTCGCCGCCCCGCGGTGCGTGCGCGCGGCCCTCGAGGTAGGCGAACGTCGTCTCGTCGGGCGCGACCATGCCGGCGCGCGCGCCGGCCTCGATCGACATGTTGCAGATGGTCATGCGGCCGTCCATCGACAGCGCGCGGATGGCGCTGCCGCGGTACTCGAGCACGTAGCCCTGGCCGCCGCCCGTGCCGATCTTCGCGATGACCGCGAGGATGATGTCCTTCGCCGTGACGCCGGGGCGCAGCGTGCCCTCGACGTTGATCGCCATGGTCTTGAACGGCTTCAGCGGCAGGGTCTGCGTGGCGAGCACGTGCTCGACCTCGCTCGTGCCGATGCCGAACGCCATGGCGCCGAAGGCGCCGTGGGTCGACGTGTGCGAGTCGCCGCAGACCACGGTGATGCCCGGCTGCGTGAGCCCGAGCTGGGGACCGACGACGTGCACGATGCCCTGCTCCTTGTCGCCGAGCGAGTGCAGGCGGATGCCGAACTCCGCGGCGTTGCGGCGAAGGGTCTCGATCTGCGTGCGACTCGTCGGGTCGGCGATGGGCTTGTCGATGTCGAGCGTCGGGGTGTTGTGGTCCTCGGTCGCGATCGTCAGGTCGGGACGCCGCACCGGGCGTCCGGCCACGCGCAGGCCGTCGAAGGCCTGGGGGCTCGTGACCTCGTGCACGAGGTGGAGGTCGATGTAGATGAGGTCGGGCGTGCCGTCCTCGCCCCTCTTCACGAGATGGGCGTCCCAGACCTTCTCGGCCAGGGTGCGCGGTCGTGCTTCCGGCGTGGTGACGCCGCTCGCGGGTGTGTGTTCCATGCGTTCGCTTCCTCAGGATCTGCGGTCAGCCGACGACGAACTCCGCGACGGGATCGGCCTAGAACGAGGCCCCGCCGCGGCACCGAAGGAGAAGTCGCGGAGCACGCACCATCACAGGCTACACCGTGTGGAGCGGCGCCCGATCCACGCGCACGGCGAACTCCCCGAGCAGCAGGGTCGACCCGCCGGCCACCTCGGATGCCGCGCCGGGGTCGAGCTCGCGGGCCTCGCCGTCGGGCGTCAGCACGCGCGTGCCGTTCGTCGAGTGCAGGTCGGTCACCGTCACGCGGCCGTCGACGACCTCCACGAGCGCATGCGTCTTGGAGACCGAACGCGCCGGGTCGGAGAGCGGTATCGGGGCGGCATCCGGTCGCGTCGCCTCGGCCGACGGATCGCGCCCGAGCACGACCGGACGCAGGAGCAGCACCTCGAGCCCGCCGGGGGCGCGCAGTCGCCAGGCGCCGGGCTGCGGGGTCGGCGTCGGCGCCTCGACGCGCTCCTCGATCGCCTCGACGCCGCCTCGCGACGGCGGCGCCACGGGCACGACCGCCGGGCGGGAGCCGGGAGGCGGCGGGAAGGCCGGCAGGGACCGCGGCGGGACGTCGCGCACGGTGCGGTCGGGCTCCTCGCTCGGCGGCGGCGCCGACGGGATCAGTCCCGGCGGCGGGACGATGAAGTCCGGCGAATCCACGGCATCACTCTAACGCCGGCGGTGCAGCCGGTATCGGCTGACGAGGCGCCGCAGGCGGCCCGCCGCGCGCGCCACGGCGTCGGTCGAGGCATCCGCGGCCGTCCACCGGTCGTCGACCACCTCGTCGCTCACGACGGCGCCGCCGAACACGTCGCGGTCGATCGTGGCCGCGAGGGTGACGAGCCGCACGGGCGCGGCCGCGGGCGCCGGCGTCGCGGCATCCGCCCGGCGAGTCGCCCCGGTCGACGGCAGCGCCGCGCCGAGCCCCTGCTCGTCGACCTGCCGCTCGAGGGCACGTGCGGCCTGCAGCCGGGAGCCCTGCGCGGGCGGCTCGAAGCCGAGCTCGGCGTACCGGTCGACGAGCTCCTCCCACGCGCCGGCGGCGCGGCGGTCGTTCGCGCCGCTGCGCCGGCGCCGGCGCCGGTCGCCCTTGACGAGGGCCACGACGAGCATCGGCAGCAGCACGATCGCGAGAGGGATGCCCACGGACGCGAGCGTGACCCACACCCATCCCGGCAGGGCGAACGGGCGATCGCGATCGTCGTCGGAGTCGTCGATCTCGACCGTCGTGAGCAGCTGCTCCTCCTCGTCCTCCGAGCGCGGGGGCTGGCGCACCTGCGGCTGCGGTTCGGACTTCGGCTTTGGCGTCTGCTCCTGCGGCACGTCGACCTGGTCGGGCGTCGGCCGGAACGAGACCCAGCCGGCGCCGTCGAACGGCACCTCGACCCACGCCGTGACGTCGCCGCCGAGCACCTCGACCGCCTCGCCCTCGCGCACCTCGGGCGCGAAGCCCATGACGACGCG
>CBFGWW010000192.1:0-6249 GCA_965652625.1 uncultured Agromyces sp. | reverse complement strand
GCGCAGCGCGGCGATCGCGAGCGGCACGAGCACGAAGATCGCCACCACGTTGACGGCCGCGAACCCGCCGGCGCCGAGGACCACACCCGAGATCGCGGCGGCGCCGGCCGCGGCGACGTTCATCGCGGCATCCGTCGCGCCCTGCAGCGGCACCCGGATGCGCTCATCGACCGTCGTCGTGAGCAGCGTCGAGCCGCCGATCAGGCTCGCCGACCAGCCGAGGCCGAGCAGGCCCAGCGCCAGCGGGAGCAGCAGCACGTCGTCGGGCGGCGCGAGGATGCCGATCACCGTGGCCGTCACGAGGATCGCCGCGCCGATGCCGATGACGCGGATCGAGCCGATGCGGTCGGACAGCCAGCCCATGATCGGGCTCGCCCCGTACATGCCGAGGATGTGGATGCTGATCACCACGCCGACGAGCGACAGCGACAGGCCGTGCTCGGTCATGTGCACGGGCGTCATGACCATCACGCAGATCATGACGGTCTGCGAGCAGACGATCGCGAGGATCGCCACGAGCGCCCTGGGCTCGCGTACCGCGATTCGCAACGCCTGCCACGAGCCGACCCGCCTGGCCGGCGCGGTCGTGGTGACGGATGCCTCGGTCTGGGCGGATGCCGCAGCGGCCTCGGGCGTGGCGGCCGGGTCGACTGCGGCGGGGTCGATGGCGGCCGGCGCGACCGCGGACCCGCGCGTGGCGCGGCTCGCGGCATCCGCTCGCGGGGCGGACACGGCCGAACCCGGCGCCGTCGCGGCATCCGCCGTCGCCTCGGTGTCGACGGCGAGGTGCCCCGCCTTCGGGATGCGCAGCAGCGTGCCGACGAGCAGCGTGGAGATCGCGAACGCCACCGCGGAGAACACGAACGGACCCACGAGCGGCGGCAGCCCGATGGCCTGCCCGACGGCGTCGCCGGTCTGCGAGAGCAGCGGGCCGGCGACCGAGCCGATCGTCGTGGCCCACAGCACGAGTGACATCGAGCGGGCCTCGAAGCCCGGCGCGGCCACCTCGGTCGCGGCGAACCGCGCCTGCAGGCCGGCCGCCGCGCCCGCGCCGAACGCCGCGAGGCCGAGGAACACGAGCGGCGCCCAGGCGCTCGCGGCTGCGACGATCACGAGCAGGGCGCCGACGCACGCGAGCGCGTAACCGGTGGCGAGCGCGACGTGGCGGCCCGAGCGCACGGCGAGCTTCGCGAGCGGGATCGCCACGATGGCCGCGCCGAGCACGCTCGACGACTGCGCGAGCCCGCCCATGGCGAGGGTGCCCGTGAGATCGGCGGTGAGGATCGCGGCGAGCGCCATGCCCGTGGCCACGCCGACGCCCGCGAGCAGTTGGTTGACGATGAGCACCGTGAGGCCGAGGCCGCGCCGCGACATCCGCGTGCCCTGGGTCGTCGTCGCGTCGGTGCGAGCCGTCATCGGATCAACCGTAGTCGGGTGCGGGCGGGAGGCCGAAGAACTCCTCGAGCGTGGTCACGCCGGTGTCGCGCATCTCGGCGGCGAGCTCGGGGCCCACGAACCGGAAGTGCCACGGCTCGAAGGTGTAGCCCGTGACCGGGGTCTTGTCGGCGGGGTACCGGAGGATGAACCCGAACCGGTAGGCGTTGTCGCGCAGCCAGGCGCCCTCGGGCGTGTCGGCGAAGCAGACGTCGAGCGAGCACTCCCCCGAGAGCGCGCCGATGTCGATCGCGAGCCCGGTCTGGTGCTCGCTGAACCCTGGCCGGGCGGTCGTGGCGTCGTCGCCGTCGTAGACGTTCTCCTGCGAGGAGAACGAGCGGTACGCGCTGTTCGAGGCGAGCTCGAGGCCGGCCTCGTCTCTCGCCGCATCGAACATGGCGACCACCGCGTTGGATGCGATCTGGCGCAGCTCGGGCTCGTTCGTGTACTCGACCGGGACCTCGACCAGGTCGGGGGGCTCGAAGTCCTGCGGGTTGATCGGGCGGAGCTTGTTGACCACGACCCAGCTGCTGTTCGGGTCGTCGATCGAGTTCGCCGCGCGGTTGAACGTGTCGACGCTGGCCGGGGCGGGAGCCTCACCGGGCGACGGACGCGGCGTGGGCGTCTCCGTCTCTTCAGCGGCGGTCGACGAGCCGTCGCCCGACGACGGAAGGCCGGTGACGTAGCCGATGACCATCACCGCGACGGCGAGCAGGACGAGGCTCAGCGACCCCGCGATGACCAGCCGACGGCGCTGGCGCACCCGATCGGACGGTCCTTGCCGCTGGCTCGAAGACACCCGACGAGTCTACGCCGCGGATGCCGCGCCGCCTGAGCGAGTGGGGCCGCGATCGGGCCCGATGCAGCGCGTCCCCGCCGGGACGACATCACGGCTCGGTAACGGATCGATTTCATGAGAGCGCTCTCTTGACATTCGTGAGAGCGCTCTCGTAGCATCATGCCTTGCATCGTGAGAGCGCTCTCACCCTGGGTGGGAGCGCGTCCTCACGTGACCATTCCGATCCCACCATCCACACGCACACAAGGGAGTGACCGTGAAGCTTTCACGACGCACCACGGTGATCGCGGCCGCCGCAGGCGCCGCCTCGATCGCCCTCATCGCCGCCGGCTGCGCACCGTCGTCCGATTCCGGTTCGGACGACGGCGGCAAGGTCGAGCTGACCGTCGCGACGTTCAACGACTTCGGGTACACCGACGAGCTCCTCCAGGAGTACATGGACGAGAACCCGAACGTCACCGTCGTGCAGAACAAGGCGGCGACGTCGAACGACGCTCGCGCGAACTACTTCCAGAAGCTCGGCAAGAAGGGCCTCGCCGACGTCGAGGCGATCGAGGTCGACTGGCTGCCCGAGGTCATGCAGTACTCCGACCTGCTCGCCGAGGTCCCCTCCGGCACCGCCGACCGCTGGCTCGACTGGAAGGTCGACGCCGCCACCGACGCCGACGGCCGCCTGATCGGCTACGGCACCGACATCGGCCCCGAGGGCGTCTGCTACCGCTCCGACCTGTTCGCCGCGGCCGGCCTCCCCACCGACCGCGAGTCGGTCGCCGCCCTCCTCGAGGGCGACTGGGCCAAGTACTTCGAGGTCGGCGCGCAGTACACCGCCGCCACGGGCAAGGCCTGGTTCGACTCGGCCGGCGGCACCTATCAGGGCATGGTGAACCAGGTCGAGGCCGCCTACGAGGACCCCGACTCGGGTGACATCATCGCGACCGACAACGGCGAGGTCGAGGACATCTACAACCAGGTGCTCGACGCGAGCGCCACGCAGTCGGCCCACCTGGGCCAGTGGAGCGACGACTGGTTCGCCGGCCTCTCGAACGGCGCCTACGCGACCATGCTCTGCCCGGGCTGGATGCTCGGCGTCATCTCGGGCAACGCCGAGGGCGTCACCGGCTGGGACGTCGCGAACGTCTTCCCGAACGGCGGCGGCAACTGGGGCGGCTCGTACCTGACCGTGCCCGCGAACGGCGCGCACGTCGAGGAGGCCCAGAAGCTGGCCGACTGGCTGACCGCTCCCGAGCAGCAGATCAAGGCGTTCGTCAACGCGGGCACCTTCCCGAGCCAGAACGACGCCTACACCGACGAGGCACTCACCGGGTTCGTGAACGAGTACTTCAACAACGCGCCGGTGGGCCAGATCTTCACCGACCGCGCGAAGGCCGTCTCGGTCGCGCCGTTCAAGGGCGAGTTCTACTTCCAGATCAACGACGCGATGCAGAAGGCGCTGACCCGCGTCGAGGACGGCACGCAGGACAAGCAGGCCTCGTGGGACCAGTGGGTCTCCGAGGTCGAGGCCATCGGCTGACCTGAGGCGACGCCTCGCGTGGCGGGTCGGGCACGTCCCGGCCCGCCACGCCCCTCGCACCCGACCGGAACGCAAGGAACGACCGTGACCACGACTGCAACGCCCGAGACGGCCCCGCCGTCCTCCCCGAGCCGCCCCCACCCGGCTCGGCCCGATCGGCCCCGACGCGAACCGCGACGCATCGCGTTCGGGCACCGGCTCAGCCGGTGGGACCTGAAGCTGTCGCCGTACCTCTACGTCTCGCCGTTCTTCATCCTCTTCATCATCGTCGGCCTGTTCCCCATCGCGTACACCGCGGTCATCTCCTTCATGGACTGGGACCTGGTGCGGAACTCCGGCGAGTTCATCGGCTTCGAGCAGTACGTCTACGTGCTCACGCAGCCGAAGTTCTGGATCGCCCTGCGCAACACGTTCAGCATCTTCCTGCTCTCGAGCGTCCCGCAGCTGATCCTCGCGATCTTCATCGCCGCGATGCTCGACCAGAACATCCGCGCGAAGACCTTCTGGCGCATGGGCGTGCTCCTCCCCTACGTCATGGCGCCCGTCGCCGTGGCCCTCATCTTCAGCAACATGTTCGGCGACAAGTACGGCCTCGTGAACACGACCCTCGCCGACCTCGGCATCCCGCCGATCATGTGGCACAGCGATGCGTTCGCCAGCCACATCGCCATCGCGACGATGGTGAACTTCCGCTGGACGGGCTACAACACCCTCATCCTCCTCGCCGCCATGCAGGCGATCCCGCGCGACTACTACGAGGCCGCCGCGATCGACGGCGCCTCGAAGCTGCGCCAGTTCTTCGCGATCACGGTTCCGAGCCTGCGCCCGACGCTCATCTTCGTGATCATCACGTCGACCATCGGCGGCCTGCAGATCTTCGACGAGCCGCGCATGTACGACCAGTACGGCACGGGCGGCGCCGACTCGCAGTGGCTCACGATCACGCTGTACCTCTACGACATCGGCTGGGGCCAGTGGAACTTCGGCCGCGCCGCGGCGCTCGCGTGGATCCTGTTCCTCATCATCCTGGCCATCGGCATCATCAACCTGCTCGTCACGCAACGGGTCGTGCGCGACGAGGGCTCGCGCGGCAGCCTCGGCCGCCGCGAGCAGCGCGCCGCGGCCCGCGCGGCTCGACGCGACCTGCGTCGTGCCACCTCGTCGGGCACGCTCGCGGATGCCCCGGACCCCACCACCGACACCCCGGAGGCCGCGCGATGAGCGTCCTGAACCCCGCACCCCTCGCCGTCGTCGAGGAGGGCATGCCGAACGCCTCGAAGGAACGCCGCCGTCCTCGCCGCGTGCAGGGCTCCCGCCCCGGCTGGTTCGTCTACACGAGCCTGGTCATCGTGCTCGGCGCGGCGATCTTCCCCTTCTACTGGTCGTTCCTGATCGGCTCCGGGGATGCCTCGACGATCCGCGACCCGAACATGTCGTGGCTCCCCGGGGGCAACTTCCTCGAGAACGCGGCATCCGTCATCAACGACCCGGCCGTGAACTTCTGGCGCGCGCTGTGGAACTCCATCTACAGCTCGGCGCTCATCGCGGCATCCGTCGTCTTCTTCTCGACGCTCGCCGGCTGGGCGTTCGCGAAGCTCCGCTTCCGCGGCTCGAAGTGGCTCCTCGTCTTCGTGGTCGCCACGATGGCCGTGCCGACGCAGCTCGGCGTCGTGCCGCTGTACATCCTGTTCAGCGACCTCGGCTGGACGGGGAACATCGGCGCGATCATCATCCCGGCGCTGACCAGCGCGTTCGGCGTGTTCTGGATGACCCAGTACCTGCAGCAGGCGGTGCCCGACGAGCTCATCGAGGCGGCGCGCGTCGACGGGGCGAGTTCGTTCCGCACCTTCCTCACGGTGGGCCTGCCCGCCGCGCGCCCCGCGGCCGCGATGCTCGGCCTCTTCACGTTCGTCTCGGCGTGGAACAACTTCTTCTGGCCCTTCATCGTGCTCGACCGCAACGACCCGACCCTGCCCGTCGCGCTCTCGCTCCTGCAGTCGAACTACTTCGTCGACTACTCGATCGTGCTCGCCGGCGTGCTGCTGTCGACCATCCCCCTGCTCATCCTGTTCGTGTTCGCGGGCAAGCAGCTCGTGAGCGGCATCATGGCGGGAGCCGTGAAGGGATGACCATCGAACTCCGAGAGGACCGCACCCACGTGACCGACCTGGCCACCGCCACCATCGCCCCCGCACGACCCTTCCCGGCCGACTTCCTGTTCGGCACCGCGACCGCGGCCTTCCAGATCGAGGGCGCCGCCTTCGAGGGCGGCCGAACGGCGTCGATCTGGGACGCGTTCTGCCGCGTGCCGGGTGCCGTGATCAACGGCGACACGGGCGATGTCGCCTGCGACCATTACCACCGGATGCCGCAGGACGTCGCCCTGATGCGGGACCTCGGCCTCCAGACCTACCGGTTCTCGACCTCGTGGGCGCGCGTGCGGCCCGACGGCGGGCCGGTGAACCCGACGGGCGTCGACTTCTAC
>CBFGWW010000191.1:0-6252 GCA_965652625.1 uncultured Agromyces sp. | reverse complement strand
GCCATCAGAGCACCTTGAAGTAGTCGAAGGGCTCGAGGCAGTCGCGGCACTCGTAGAGCGCCTTGCACGACGTCGAGCCGAAGCGGGCGAGCTCGCGGGTGTTCAGCGAGTCGCAGCGCGGGCACTTCACCGCGAGCTGCAGGCGCACGGGGCCCTGCTTCGCGGCGGCCCGCCCGGTGGGCGCCTGGATGCCGTAGCGGCGCAGCTTCTCCTTGCCGGCGTCGCTCATCCAGTCCGTGGTCCACGCGGGCGCGAGCACGAGATCGACCTGCACGTCGTCGTAGCCGGCGTGGGTGAGCGCCACGAGCACGTCGTCGCGCATGGCGTCGAGCGCGGGGCATCCGCTGTACGTGGGGGTCAGCTGCACGCGAACCGCACCGTCGTCGGCGACCTCGACCGAGCGCAGCACGCCGAGGTCCTCGATCGTGAGCACCGGGATCTCGGGGTCGGTCACGGTCGCGGCGACCTCCCAGGCGCGTCGGGCCACCGGGTCGCTCGGCAGCGGCCGGGCGACGGACTGCGTCTCGATACGCGTCGCCTGCGGCGTCGCTACTCGACGAACGACCGCGCTCACCACGAGGCCCCCGGGTGCTGGCGGGCGAGCACCTGCATCTCCGCGAGCAGCGGACCGAGGTGCTCGGTGTGGCTGCCGGAGCGTCCGCGGCCGGCGGCGATGAAGGCCGTGCGCCCGGTCGGCGGCTCGAGCTCCGCCTCGGCGAGCACGGCGGCGACGACCTCGTCGAACCGGGGGCGCAGCCTCGACGGCAGCACCGCGACGCCGTCGGCGGCGAGGCGCTCGGTGAGCTCGTCGTCCTCGAAGAGCTCGTCGAGGTAGGGCCAGGTGTCGGCGATCGCCACGATCATGCGGCGGCGGGACTCCTCGGTGCCGTGCGCGAGGCGCAGCATCCACTGCACGGCGTGGTCGCGGTGGTAGTCGACCTCCTTGGCCGCCTTCGCCGCGATGGCCGCGAGCGTGGGATCGGTCGACGCCGAGAGCTCGCCGTAGAGCTCGAGCAGGTAGGTCGCGACCACGAGCTGCCGGGCGATCGTGTGCGCGAAGTCGCCGTTCGGCTGCTCGAAGATCCACGCGTTGCGCCACTCGGGCTCGTCGCGCCAGTAGGCGAGGTCGTCCTCGCTGCGACCGGTGGCGCTGCCCGCGTAGTGCAGCAGCGACCGGGCGTGGCCGATGAGGTCGAGGCCGATGTTGCCGAGCGCCACGTCCTCCTCGAGCTCGGGCGCGCGGGTGATCCACATGCCGAGCTGCTGGGCGAGCACGAGGGCGTCGTCGCCGAGCCGCATCGCGTACTCCGCGGCATCCGCCGACGCCACCGCGCCGTGGCCCTCGGCGCCGGCACCCGCGAGCTCCTCGACGAGCTCGACCTGGTCGACGGAGACGTCGCCGTGCTCCTCCGGTGATCGAGTCGCGACCGGCGCAGCCGGACGCGTATCGAGATCCGCGTCGGCGTCTCGATACGCGTCTGCGTCTCGATACGCGTCGCCTGCGGCGTCGTTACTCGACGACCGTCCGGCAGCGCTACTCGACGAGCGGTGGTCGCTCACAGGTGCTTCACCCCCTCGGACTTCGTGTAGTACCGCGCGTGGCGGTAGTTCTTGCCGGCCGGGCTCTCGAAGAACGCGCCCTTCGCGTCGGGGTCGCTCGTGGTGATCGCGTCGGCGGGCACCACCCAGATCGAGACGCCCTCGTTGCGGCGCGTGTAGAGGTCGCGCGCGTTGCGCACGGCCATGTCGGCGTCGGGCGCGTGCAGCGACCCGACATGCACATGGCTGAGGCCGCGGTTGGCCCGCACGAAGACCTCCCAGAGGGGCCAGGCCTCGGTGCCGGTCTCACCCGGAGTCGACATCACGCCACCGCCTTCTCGCGCTCGGCCTGCTTGCGGGCGTACTCGGCGGCCGCCTCGCGCACCCAGGCGCCGTCTTCGTGGGCCTCGCGCCGGCGGCGCAGGCGCTCGGCGTTCGCCGGGCCGCGACCGGCGAGCACCTCGTTGAACTCGGTCCAGTCGATCTCGCTCATGTCGTAGGCCCGGCGCTCCTCGTTCCACGCCAGGTTCGGGTCGGGCAGCGTGACGCCGAGCACCTCGGCCTGCGGCACGAGCATGCCGACGAAGCGCTGGCGCAGCTCGTCGTTCGAGAACCGCTTGATGTTCCACGCCATCGACTGCGCCGAGTTCGGCGACTGGTCGTCGGGCGGGCCGAACATCATGAGGCTCGGCCAGTACCAGCGATTCACGGCGTCCTGCGCCATCTCGCGCTGCGCCTCGGTGCCCTGCATGAGCTCGAGCAGGATCTCGAAGCCCTGCCGCTGGTGGAACGACTCCTCCTTGCAGATGCGCACCATCGCCCGGCCGTAGGGGCCGTAGGAGGCGCGGCACAGCGGCACCTGGTTGCAGATCGCGGCACCGTCGACGAGCCACCCGATGGCGCCCATGTCGGCCCAGGTCGGGGTCGTGTAGTTGAAGATCGAGGAGTAGCGCGCCTTGCCCTCGATGAGCTGCTGCATCATCTCCTCGCGCCCGATGCCGAGCGTCTGCGCGGCCGAGTAGAGGTAGAGCCCGTGGCCCGCTTCGTCCTGCACCTTCGCCATGAGGATCGCCTTGCGCTTCAGGCTCGGCGCGCGCGTGATCCAGTTCGACTCGGGCTGCATGCCGATGATCTCGGAGTGCGCGTGCTGGCTGATCTGGCGGATGAGCGTCTTGCGATAGGCCTCGGGCATCCAGTCGCGAGGCTCGATGCGCGAGTCCTTGGCGATGAGGTCGTCGAACAGCGCCTGGGCGGCCTCGTCGTGCTCCTCACGACTGGCGACGCTGAGGTCTGCGGGTGCGGTCATCGTCGACTCCTGTGCTTGGCGGAATCCGGGCCGGCGGTACGCCGAGGCATCCGGTATTACTAACCGATCGTTCAGTTAGTATATAGTCATCTTCAGCGCCGCAGCAACGGCGCGTGACTCGACGAGGAGCAGGCGCATGACGGATGCCACGACCGACGCCGTGACGGATGCCGCGAGCCGGGCCAACCGCGCCATGATGGACCGCGACCTCGCCTCCGCCGCCCTCGGCATGGTCGTCGAGCGCGACGACCCCGGTCATGCGGTCGTGTCCATGCGCGTGCGCGAGGACATGACGAACGGCTTCCACATCACCCACGGGGGCCTCGTCTTCACCCTGGCCGACACGGCCTTCGCCATCGCCTGCAACGAGGACGACACCGTCACCGTCGCGGCGGGCGCCGACATCACGTTCCTGAAGTCCACTCGCGCGGGGCAGACCCTCACCGCGACCGCCGTCCGCCGCACCCGGTCGGGCCGCACGGGACTGTACGACGTCACGGTCGTCGACGAGCACGGCGACGCGGTCGCCGAGTTCCGCGGCCGTTCCCTCTCCACGAACCGCACGATCTGAACCCTCGGAGCACCACGTGTCGACGACGACCATCTCCCCCAGCGTCTCGGGCCTCGAGCCCGTGCCCGCCGCCGACCTCGACCCCGAGGAGCGGATGTCCCGCGCCGAGATCGAGGCCCTCCAGCTCGAGCGGCTGCAGCAGACCGTGCGGCACGCCTACGAGCACGTGCCGCTCTACACGCGCAAGTTCGACGAGGCGGGCGTGCACCCCGACGACATCCGTTCGCCGGCGGATGTCGCGAAGCTGCCGTTCACGACGAAGGCCGACCTGCGCGAGACCTACCCCTTCGGCATGTTCGCCGTGCCCATGGAGCGGGTCGCGCGCATCCACGCGTCGAGCGGCACGACCGGACGCCCGACCGTGGTCGGCTACACGGCCGGCGACCTCGACCGCTGGGCGACGCTCGTGGCGCGGTCGCTGCGGGCCAGCGGCATCCGACCCGGCATGAAGGTGCACAACGCCTACGGCTACGGCCTCTTCACGGGCGGCCTCGGCGCCCACGCGGGCATCGAGAAGCTCGGCGCGACGGTCATCCCGATGTCGGGCGGCCAGACGGCGCGCCAGGTGCAGCTCATCCGGGACTTCGAGCCCGACGCGATCCTGTGCACGCCGAGCTACCTGCTCACGATCGCCGACGCGATGGTCGAGCAGGGCATCGACCCGCGCTCGACCTCGCTGAAGGTCGCCGTGCTCGGCGCCGAGCCGTGGACGAACGAGATGCGCCACGAGCTCGAGCAACGCCTCGGCCTCGACGCGCTCGACATCTACGGACTCAGCGAGGTCATGGGCCCGGGCGTCGGCAACGAGTGCCTCGAGACGAAGGACGGCCCCCACCTCTGGGAGGACCACTTCCTGCCCGAGGTCATCGACGGCGACACCGGCGCGGTGCTGGCCGACGGCGAGCTCGGCGAACTCGTGTTCACGTCGCTCACCAAGGAGGCGTTCCCGGTCATCCGGTACCGCACGCGCGACCTCACGCGCCTGCTGCCCGGCACCGCCCGCCCCGGCATGCGGCGCATGGAGAAGATCACGGGCCGCAACGACGACATGATCATCCTGCGCGGCGTGAACCTGTTCCCCACGCAGATCGAGGAGCTCGTGCTCGGCATCGAGCAGCTCACGCCGCACTTCGTGCTCGAGCTCTCGAAGGAGGGCCGCATGGACGCGCTGAAGGTGCGCATCGAGCGGCATCCCGACCTCTCGGTCGAGACGTGCGAGGCCGCCGCGGTCGTGCTCGCGCAGCGCATCAAGGTGCACGTCGGCTCGACGGTCGCCGTGCAGCTCGAGGAGCCCGGCGCGCTGCCGCGCAGCGAGGGCAAGTACAAGCGGGTCTACGACCTGCGCTGAAGGCGTCGGCGCGTCGGCGCGTCGGGCGACCGGCACGCGGCATCCGTGCCTGCGCCGGTTCGGCGCCCACCGCACCGCTTCGACTGGCGCAGAGGGCACGGAAGTGGCGCAGCGGCCGACGGCACGACCGAGATGGGAGACTGGGGGCGATGTCAGAGAACGGAAGCCTCCGACGGGGACGCCCCGGCTACGACCAGCAGGGCATCCTCGACGTCGCCGTCGCCGCGTTCAACCAGTTCGGCTACGACGCGACGTCGATGGGCGTGCTCGCCGACCGGCTGGGCCTGTCGAAGTCCGCGATCTACCACCATTTCGCGTCGAAGGACGAGATCCTCGATCGCGCCCTCGACACGGCGCTCGGTGCGCTCGAGGGCGTGCTCGAGGAGTCGACGCACCCTGAGCTCGTCGAAGGGGTCGCCCCACGCCGCGCCGCCGACCGACTCGACCACGTGCTGCGGGGCGCCGTGCACGTGCTCGTCGAGAAGCTGCCCTACGTGACGCTGCTGCTGCGCGTGCGCGGCAACACCGAGGTGGAACGACGCGCGCTCGCCCGCCGGCGCGCGTTCGACAAGCAGGTCACGGCGCTCGTGTCGGAGGCGCAGGCCGAGGGGTCGCTGCGCAGCGACATCGACGTGCGCGTCGTGGAGCGGCTGCTCTTCGGCATGATCAACTCGATCGTCGAGTGGTACCGGCCGGGCGGCGCCGAGGACGCCGACCGCCTCGCCGACGACGTCATCGCGATCGCGCTCGACGGGCTGCGCATGCCCACGTCGAACCGCGTCGAGGAGCTGCTCGGCTGAGCCCACCGCCTGTGAGGTGCTACGCCGGGCAGGGCGCGTTCGTCGCGGCGCGGGCGCGCGGCATCCGCTCGCGTCGACGTCGCGTGCGTGCGGGCGCGACGCCCGACCCCTCGGCGAGCCGTTCGGCGACGACCCGGCGACGCTCGAGCTCGTGCGCGAGCTGCGCCTCGCGGGCCTCGGCCAGGTGCGGGAAGGTGAGTTCCGAGATCAACATGTCCACTCCGGTTCCGTGGTTCGTCGACCCTAGACTCGGGTCTGAGGTGGCCGCGCGGCATCCGGCAGATGCCCTATTCTCCGCGGCCGCGACGCAGAGGGGAATGACCGGATGCCGCAGGATGCCGTACCCGTCGTGAAGCAGCGCATCGGATTCCTCTCGTTCGGCCACTGGCACCCCTCGCCACAGTCGTCGACCCGCTCAGGACGCGACGCGCTCGTCCAGTCGATCGAGCTCGCGGTCGCGGCCGAGGAGCTCGGCATCGACGGCGCCTTCTTCCGGGTGCACCACTTCGCCCGGCAGCTCGCGAGCCCGTTCCCCCTGCTCGCCGCGATCGGCGCCCGCACGAGCCGCATCGAGATCGGCACGGGCGTGATCGACATGCGCTACGAGAACCCGCTGTACATGGCAGAGGATGCCGCGGCCGCCGACCTCATCAGCGCCCACGCCGGCGGCGAGGGCCGACTGCAGCTG
>CBFGWW010000190.1:0-6432 GCA_965652625.1 uncultured Agromyces sp. | reverse complement strand
GTCAACGTCGCCGGCGGCGTCATCGACCCGTACGTGCGCCCGGGCATCCCGCTCGTCGAGAAGCTCGGCCAGCTCTTCGCCGGCCTCGCCGACACCGCGATCACGAGCCTCGACGTCGAGGTGCACGGCGAGCTCGTCGACTACGACGTGAGCGTCTTCAAGCTCGCCGCGCTCAAGGGCGTCTTCACGAACGTGGTGAGCGAGAGCGTCTCCTACGTCAACGCCCCGCTCCTCGCCGAGCAGCGCGGCATCGACGTGCGCCTCATCGTCGACGCGGACTCGCCCGAGTACCGCAACGTGATCACCCTCGCGGGCGCGCTCGCCGACGGCCGGCAGATCTCGGTGTCGGGCACGTTGACCGGCACGAAGCAGATCGAGAAGCTCGTGGGCGTCAACGGCTACGAGATCGAGGTGCCCATCGCCACGACGCACATCGTGATGGAGTACACCGACCGCCCCGGCATCGTCGCGATCTACGGCCGCGAGTTCGGCGACGCCGGCATCAACATCGCGGGCATGCAGATCGCGCGCCGCGAGGCCGGCGGCCAGGCGCTCAGCGTGCTCACGGTCGACTCGCCGGTGCCGACCGAGGTGCTCGACCGGGTGCGCGAGGCGATCGACGCCGACGTGCTCGTCGAGATCGACATCACCGAGGAGTAGCGGGCCGCGCGGTTCAGCCGGTCGGCGTCCCCGCCGCGAGCCGCTCGAGCATCGCCACGAGCGCGTCCATCTCGTTCGCGGGCGGTGCGTCGACGCCCGTCTCGGCGTCGTCGCCGTGCAGCGCCGAGTCGTAGTACAGGCCGTCGCCGATGAGGGTGATCGCGAGCGCCACCGTGGGGTCGGACACGTGCGCGCGCACGGCGCCGAACCATCGCTCGCGCACCGAGCGGATCATGCGCACGGCCGACGGATGCCCCGCCTGTGCCAGTCGCGCCGCCGCGACCCCCGCGCGTTCGAGTGACGTGCCGTGCGACACGGAGGAGCGCACGAAGTACGCGACCGGGCCCTCTGGGGCCTCCGCCATGACCTGGAGGTCGGCGTCGACGAGTTCGGAGAACCGCGCGAGCACCCCGTCGACCAGCGCCTCGCGGTTGGGGAAGTGGTAGAGCAGGCCGCCCTTCGAGACGCCGGCGGCGCGGGCCGCGGCGTCGAGGGTGGCGGCGCGCTCGCCGTCCTCCACGAGGAGTCGCTCGAACGCGTCGAGCACGGCGTCGCGTGCGGCTGGAGGGCGGCTCATGTGCTCGATGCTAGCGAGACGTGAGCGAGCGGCATCCGTTCATCGTCTGATACTATACCGGCTGGACGGTAAAGTAATGGAACCCGAGATGACGAACACCACGGAACGCACGATCACGCCCATCGACCACGCGACGGCCGCCGCCGCGCACGTCGATCCCGGCCGGTCGTCGTCGCGCGCGCCGCGCCGCGCCTGGCTGGCACTCGCGGTGCTCATGCTGCCGGTGCTGCTCGTCTCCGTCGACAACACCGTGCTGAGCTTCGCGCTGCCGGCGATCTCGGCCGACCTCGCGCCGACCGCGGCGCAGCAGCTCTGGATCATCGACGCGTATCCGCTCGTGCTCGCGGGCCTGCTCGTGGCCATGGGCAGCGCGGGCGACCGCTACGGACGCCGTCGGATGCTGCTGATCGGCTCGACCGGGTTCGCGCTCGTCTCGATCGGCGCCGCGTTCGCGCCCACGGCCGAGGCGCTCATCGCCGCGCGCGCCGCGCTCGGATTCTTCGGCGCCATGCTCATGCCCTCGACGCTCTCGCTGCTGCGCGCGGTGTTCACCGAACGCGAGCAGCGCCGGCTCGCCATCGCGATCTGGGCGTCGGGCTTCGCCGCCGGCAGCGCGATGGGCCCGCTCGTCGGCGGGCTCCTGCTCGAGCACTTCCATTGGGGCTCGGTGTTCCTCCTCGCCGTGCCGGTGCTCGTGCCGCTGCTCGTGTTCGTGCCGATGCTCATCCCCGAGAGCCGCGACCCCGCGCCGGGCCGCATCGACCTCGTGAGCACGGTGCTGTCGCTCGCGGCGATGGGCCCCATCGTCTACGGCATCAAGTCGCTCGCGACCGAGGGAGTGCACGGCTTCGGCGTGCAGGCGATCGTGCTCGGCGCGTTCTGCGCGATCTGGTTCGTACGGCGCCAGCTGCGCAGCGAGACGCCCATGCTCGACGTGCGCCTGTTCCGACAGGGCTCGTTCGGCGGCGCCGTCGCGGTGAACCTGTTCAGCGTCATCGCGCTCGTCGGGTTCCTCTACTTCGTGTCGCAGCACCTGCAGCTCATCGCCGGGCTCAGCCCCGTCGCCGCCGGCCTCGCCCTGCTGCCGGGCCTCGTCGCCATGATCGCGGCCGGCCTCCTGGTGGTGCCGATCGCGCGCCGGGTGCGTCCGCGCGTGCTCGTGCCGATCGCGCTGGGCCTGTCGGCGTCGGGTTACCTCGTGATCGCGCTGTTCGCCGGTTCGGGGTCGATCGGCCCGATCGTGCTGGCGTTCGTGCTCCTCGGCGTGGGCATCGGCGCGGCCGAGACCGTGTCGAACGAGCTCATCCTCTCGAGCGCGCCGCCCGCGAAGGCGGGTGCCGCGTCCGCGGTCTCCGAGACCGCCTACGAGCTCGGGGCGGTGCTCGGCACGGCGATCCTGGGCAGCATCCTCGCGGTGCAGTTCCGCACGGGCCTCGTGCTCCCGTCGGTGCTCACCGACGAGCAGGCGGATGCCGCGCGCGAGACGCTCGCGGGGGCGATGACGGTGGCCGACACGCTGCCCGACGCGATCGGCGCACAGCTCGCGGCATCCGCTGCCCACGCCTTCGACGCCGGCGTCGTGGTGACCTCGCTCATCGGCGTGGCGCTCATGGCGGCCGCGGCCGTCGTGGCGGCGATCGCCCTGCGGAACCCGAAGCCCCCGCGCGCCTGAACGGGCCGGGGGCGAGCGCGGCCGGAACGACGAACGGCCGCCGCCCCTCCCGGGCGGCGGCCGTGTCGTGACGTGTGCCTAGAGCGTCGTCGGGTCCTCGGGGGCCGAGTGCTCGTTGCGGGTCACCCGGCTTCCCGTCGCCGGGTCGATGCTCGTCTGCGACGTGGCGATCGAGCGACGGCGACGGGCGAGGAGGACGATGCCCAGGATGATCACGATCACACCCGCGATCATCAGGATGTAGCCGACCAGCTGCAGGTTGATCCAGTCGACGGTGAGGTTCAGCGCGAACGCCAGGATCGCGCCGATGACGAAGAGCACGATACCGAGACCGAGACTCATGTGGGGGTTCCTCTTTCTCTCCGGCGGCTTCGGGATGCCGCGCTTCGATGAGGCGATTACCTCGTCCTGAGGCCCACTGTAGCCATCGGCCGCTCGCGCGGACACTACGCTGGGAGGGCTGGCGCACGAAGGAGAATCCATGGTAGGTACGGTCAGGCTCGCGGTGATTCCGGGCGATGGGATCGGTCCCGAGGTTGTGGCGGAGGCGCTCAGGGCGCTCGATGCGGCCGTCGCGGGCACCGACATCGCCTTCGAGCAGACGCCGTTCTCGCTGGGTGCCGCGCGCTACCTCGAGACCGGCGACGTCCTGACCGACGACGACCTCGCCGCCATCAAGGAGCACGACGCGATCCTGCTCGGCGCCGTCGGCGGCGTGCCCGGCGATCCGCGCCTCGCCGGCGCCAACATCGAGCGCGGGCTGCTGCTGAAGCTCCGCTTCGACCTCGACCACTACGTGAACCTCCGTCCGTCGGTGCTGCACCCGGGCGTCGCGAGCCCGCTCGCCGATCCCGGCGAGGTCGACTTCGTCGTCGTGCGCGAGGGCACCGAGGGGCCCTACGTCGGCAACGGCGGCGCGATCCGCGTCGGCACGCCCGCAGAGGTCGCCAACGAGGTCTCCGTCAACACCGCCTACGGGGTGGAGCGCGTCGTGCGCTACGCGTTCGCCGCGGCATCCGCTCGCCCGCGCAAGAAGCTGACCCTCGTGCACAAGACCAACGTGCTGGTGTTCGCCGGGTCGCTCTGGAAGCGCACGGTCGACGCCGTCGCCGCCGAGTACCCTGACGTGACGGTCGACTACCTGCACGTCGACGCCGCGACGATCTTCCTCGTCACGGATCCTGCTAGATTCGACGTCATCGTCACGGACAACCTCTTCGGCGACATCCTCACCGATCTGGCCGGCGCGATCAGCGGCGGCATCGGACTGGCGGCCTCGGGCAACATCAACCCCGACGGCCGGTTCCCGAGCATGTTCGAGCCCGTACACGGCTCCGCGCCCGACATCGCCGGGAAGGGCATCGCCGACCCCACCGCCGCGATCCTCTCCGTCGCCCTGCTGCTCGACCACCTCGGTCACCGCGAGCAGGCGGCGAAGGTGCAGCGGGCGGTCGCCGCAGACATCGCCGAACGCGGCGACGCGCGTCGTTCGACCTCCGAGGTCGGCGACGCGATCGTCGCCCGCATCGGCGCACACGAGTAACCAGCGCATCCGAAGGACGAAGCACATGACCATCAACCTCCCGCTCCAGGCACCCTCCGCGGCAGGGCTCACCTGGGCCGTCACCCGCAACGACGCGGCGAAGACCGACGCCGAGCGCGACGCGATCCTCGCCGACCCGGGCTTCGGCAACCACTTCACCGATCACATGGTCGACCTCTGCTGGTCGGAGAAGGGCGGCTGGCACCGCCCGCGCGTCTCGCCGTACGGCCCGATCCAGCTCGAGCCCTCGGCCGCGGTGCTGCACTACGCGCAGGAGATCTTCGAGGGCCTCAAGGCGTACCGCCACGCCGACGGGTCGATCCGGTCGTTCCGGCCCTACGAGAACGCGGCCCGCATGCAGCGCTCGGCCGCGCGCCTCGCGCTGCCCGAGCTGCCGAGCGAGTACTTCATCGACTCGCTGAAGCAGCTCATCGCGGTCGACGGCGCCTGGGTGCCAACGGCCCCCGAGACGAGCCTCTACCTGCGCCCGTTCATGTTCGCCAAGGAGGCGTTCCTCGGCGTGCGGCCCGCCAAGAAGGTGGCCTACTACCTCATCGCGAGTCCGGCGGGCGCCTACTTCCACGGCGGCGTGCAGCCCGTGTCGATCTGGCTCTCCACGCGCTACGCCCGTGCGGGCAAGGGCGGCACCGGTGCGGCGAAGACCGGCGGCAACTACGCGTCGAGCCTGCTGCCGCAGGCCGAGGCGGCCCAGCACGGATGCCAGCAGGTGCTCTTCCTCGACGAAGGGACGTATCTCGAGGAGCTCGGCGGCATGAACGTGGTGCTCGTCTACCGCGACGGCACGGTCGTGACCCCCGAGTCGGACTCGATCCTCGAGGGCATCACGCGCGACTCGGTGCTGCAGCTCGCGAAGGACCGCGGGCACGTGGTGGAGAGCCGCCGGGTCACCATCGACGAGTGGCGCGAGGGCGCGGCATCCGGCGACATCGTGGGCGCGTTCGCGTGCGGCACGGCCGCCGTGATCACGCCCATCGGCCGCCTGCTCGCCGAGGACTTCGAGATCGTGCACTCGGGCCCGCAGGCCACCGAGCTCGCCATGTCGCTGCGCGAGGAGCTCACGGGCATCCAGTACGGCCGGGTCGAGGACCGCCACGGCTGGATGACGCGGCTCGACGCCTGAACTGCCGACGGCGCGACGGCCCGCGTGGTCGTCGCGTCGTCGCGTCGGCGGTCGCGTCGTCGCGTCGGCGGTCGTGTGGTCGCGCCCGCCCAATAGGCTGGCTGCATGAAGATCGCGCGCTTCTCCCACGGCGACACCATCGCCTTCGGCATCGTCGACGAGGAGGAGGACGAGCTCGTCGTGCTGAAGGCCGACCCGATGTTCGCGGGCTACGAGCCGACGGGCGCGCGCGTGCCGCTGACCGAGGCGCGCCTGCTCGCGCCGGTGATCCCTCGGTCGAAGGTCGTCGCCGTCGGCAAGAACTACCACGAGCACGCCGAGGAGATGGGCGGCGAGGCGCCGCCCGAGCCGCTGCTCTTCCTCAAGCCGAACACCTCGGTCATCGGGCCCGGCGATGCCATCGTGCTGCCGCCGCAGAGCGAGCAGGTCGAGCACGAGGGCGAGCTCGCGGTGGTCATCGGCCGCATCGCGAAGAACGTCGCCGAGGAGGATGCCGAGGGCATCATCTTCGGGTACACGATCGCGAACGACGTGACCGCGCGCGACCTGCAGCGACGCGACGGCCAGTGGACCCGCGCGAAGGGCTTCGACACGTTCTGCCCGCTCGGACCCGTCATCGACACCGAGCTCGACCTAGATGGCGGCACCATCGAGACCATCGTCGACGGCGAGCGGCGCCAGCACGGCCGCTTGGCCGACATGGTGCACTCGATCCCGGCGATCGTCGCCTACGCGTCGAGCGTCTTCACGCTGCTGCCCGGCGACGTCATCCTCACCGGCACGCCCGCGGGCGTCGGCCCGCTCGTCGACGGCGACACGGTCGAGGTCACGGTGTCGGG
>CBFGWW010000189.1:0-6461 GCA_965652625.1 uncultured Agromyces sp. | reverse complement strand
GGCGCACCGCCACCGGCAGCCGCCCGCCGAGCGGGTACTGGTGGCTGGGCGTGACCATGACCGCGTCGGGCGGCCGGGGCATCCGTCGCAGCGCGTCGACGACGATGCCGTCGCCGTCGACCGCGACGGGCACGGTGCTCGCGCCGTGCAGCTCGAGCGTGCGTCGCGCCGACGGGTAGCCGGGGTGCTCGACCGCGACGACCGGTGCACGTCCGAGCGCCACGGCGAGGGCGGACGCGCTGAGCGAGAGCGCCTCGCTCGTGCCGGCGGTCACGACGATGTCGTCGGCCTCGCACGCGACGCCGCGGGCCATGCGCAGGTGGTCGGCGATCTCCTCGCGCAGGCGCGGCACGCCGAAGGGCCGCGGGGACTCCGACGGGATGTCGCGGGCCGCCGCCTCGCGCCAGGCCGAGCGCCAGGCGCGGGTGTCGATGCGCGACGTCGAGGGCCGGCCCGGCAGCAGGTCGATGCGGGGCGCGACGCGCTCGCCCACGGCCCGCGCGACGCGTTCCGCCACCCTCGACTCGCGTCGGGCGTCCGGGCGACCCTCCTGCGGTCGGACGCCCGACGGGACCCCGGTGCCGACGGATGCCGCGACGTCGCGCCGCGTGAGGTCGGCCACACGCGTGGGCGCACCCTGACGCATCTCGAGGTAGCCCTCGCCCGCGAGCTGCTCGTAGGCGCCGACGACGGCGCTGCGCGAGACGCCCAGCTCCGACGCGAGGCCCCGCGTGGACGGCATCCGGTCGCCCGCCCGAAGGGCACCGTCGAGGATGCCGCGGCGCAGCCCGTCGACGAGCTGCACGCCGATGGGCAGGCCGCCGTCGCGGTCGATCACGAGGATGGGTCCGTCCACGGCGCCCTCCGATCCGCTCGACTGGACTGCCGGATGTTGCGAGAACTGGTCTGCACGGCGAACCAGTGTGCTCGCGAGACTAGCAGCGTGACCATGACGAACACCACCGCCGCCCGCCGCATCCGACGCCTGTCCGAGCGGCAGACCACCGACCGCGACGAGCTCTTCGAGCTGCTCGACACCGAGCTCGTGGGGCACCTCGTCGCCGTGGCCGACGGCACGCCGATCGTCGTGCCCATGGGCTTCGCGCGCGTGGGGGAGCACGTGTACGTGCACGGCTCGACCGGCGGCGGCTTCGCGCTCCGCGCGGCGGCCGAGCGGTCGACGGTCGCCTTCTCGGTGACCGCCCTCGACGGGCTCGTGTTCGCACGTTCGCTGTTCGACAGCTCCATGAACTACCGCAGCGCGGTGGTCTACGGCGTGCTCGAGCCGGTCGACGACGAGCAGGCGGATGCCGCGCTGCTCGCGCTCTCCGAGCGGCTCATGCCCGGCCGGTCCGCCGAGGTGCGCGCGATGACGCGCAAGGAGACGGCGGCCACGCGCGTGCTGCGGCTCGCCCTGGACGACGTCGTCATGAAGCGACGCGCGGCCGGGGCATCCGAGGACCCCGACGACGGCGAGGACCACGCGGTCTGGGCCGGCGTCGTGCCGCTCTCGCGCGCCTGGGGTGCGCCCGAGCCGTCCCCCCTCACGCCAGAGGGGACCCCGATCCCCGATTCCGTGCTCGCCCTGACGACCGGGGCGGGCGGGGTCGACAGACTTCGATGATGGAAAGGAGGTGCGCGATGTTCGCGACCTTGCTCGTGCTGGGACTGCTCGCCGCTGCGGCGATCACGACCTCGCTCGTGCAGTTCCGGCGTGACGGCTACCACCGTACGCCGACGCTGCTGCACTGAGCCGACACGACCCGACGAACGAACGCGCCTCACCGATCGACCCCGTCGACCGGCACGCCCGGGCCCCTGCCGCCCGGGCGCTCGAGGGCACCTCAGGTGCCTCGCATCCCACCACGCCCGGAAATAGGGCGATCGCCCGATGGGTCCCGGGTGCCTTAGCGCGCACGCTGAAGGCATCCGATCGGAAGCATCGGAACGACTCCAGGAGGAATCATGCAGTTCTCGGCAGACTTCGTCGTCCTCGGCTCGCACCGCGCCGACGTGCTCGCGGCCGAGCGCGAGATCAGCCGCCGCATGGCCGCCGACGAGCGCGACTCGGGTGACGCGGGGGCGTCGCACGAGCCGGTCGCCCACCGCGTCCACCGCCGCCGCCACGCCCACCGCCGTGCGCCGCAGCTCGCCCTGCGGTGAGCCTCGCGGTCGCGATGCGCGGTGATGACGTCCCGTACGGCGTCGTCGGACCCGATCCCGGTCGCGACGGCGCCGTGCGCGGTGTCGGCGGTGAGTGGCACCATGAGAGGGTGACCACGTCAGCGCCGGCAATGATCGGCCGCGACGCCGACCTCGCGATGCTGAACGAACGCCTCGCCGAGGTGCGCGCGGGCGCGCCCTTCACCGTCATCATCGGCGGCGAGGCGGGCATCGGCAAGACGCGGCTGATCCGCGAGTTCGAGGCCGGCCTCCCCGACGACGTGCGCCTGCTCGCCGGGCAGTGCGTCGACCTCGGCAGCGTCGCGGCACCCTACGCGCCCGTCAAGACCGCCCTGCGCACGCTCCTCGCCGAGGTGGGCGCGGCGCGCATGCTCGATGCCGTCGGCCCCGGCCGCGCGGCGCTCATCGCGCTGCTGCCCGAGCTCGTGTCCGGCGAGGCATCCGTGGCCACCATCGTGCCGCCCGTCACGCCCGTCGCCGCGGGCTCCGCCACGGGCCAGCTGCACGAGGCCATCGCGGTGCTGCTCGAGACCTTCTCGCGCGAGCACCCCATCGTCTTCGTGATCGAAGACCTGCACTGGGTCGATGCGGCCAGCCTGGCGCTGCTCCGGTTCCTCATGCGCGCGCTCGGCTCGAGCCGGGTGCTCACGGTGCTGAGCTACCGCACCGAAGACCTCACGCGGGGGCATCCGGTGCGCGACTTCCTGTCCGAGGCCGAGCGCGACCGCTGGGTCGAGCGCCGCGAGCTCGGCCGGCTCACCAAGGCGCAGGTCAAGAAGCTCACGAGGTCGCTCATCGTCGACGAGGTTCCCAACGAGCGCGTGCTCGACACGGTGTTCCGCCGCAGCGACGGCGTGCCGTTCTTCGTCGAGGAGCTGGTCGGCATCGACGGATGCCGCGACGAGGGCTTCGTGCCCGACACCCTCCGCGACCTGCTGCTCGCCCGCTACGAGCGCCTGCCAGAGGCGGCGCAGGGGCTGCTGCGCCTCATCTCCACCGGCGGGGTTCGCGTCTCGCACGCCATGCTCGAGGCGGTCTACTCGGGCACGGCCGACGAGCTCGACGCCGCGGCCCGGCAGTGCGTGCTGTTCGGCGTGCTCACCATCGACGGCGACGACTACGCGTTCCGGCACGCGCTCGTGCGCGAGGCCATCCTCTCCGACCTGCTGCCCGGCGAGCGAGCGCGGTTCCACGCGCGCTACGCCGAGGCCTACGAGGCCGCCGCCGCGGCGGGCGCCCGGCGTCTCGCCGCCGAGATCTCCTACCACTGGCTCGGCGCCCACGACGCCGCGAAGGCGTTCCCGGCCACCATGCAGGCCATGCGCGAGGCGCGCGCCGCCGCCGCGTACGGCACGGCCGCGCAGCTCGGCGAGCGGGCGCTCGGGCTGTGGGACGTGGTGCCCGACGCGGCCGCGCTCGCGGGCATGAGCAAGCTCGAGCTCATGGGCCGCACCGCCTCGCACCTGCGCAACGCGGGCGAGGGCGACCGCAGCCTCGCGCTCGTGAAGGCGGCGCTCGCCGAGTGCCCGCGCGACGATCCCAACTACCCGCGGCTGCTGCGCGACAAGGGCCTCTACCTCGCCAACGTGGGCAAGGCCGGTTCCGTGGCCGTGCTCGAAGAGGCGCTCGCCGCGCTCGACGCCCGCGGCGACACCGGGCCCACCGAGCGGCGGGCGACCACGCTCACCGCGCTCGCCGGCCGCCTCATGATCGACGGCCGGCTCGACGACGCGGTCGAGACCGCCGATCGCGCCCTGGCCGTGGCGACCGAGATCGGCTCGCCGCGCTACGCGTCCATCGCCACGAACATCGCCGGCATCAGCCGCGCCGATCGGGGTGATGTCGACGAGGGGCTCGCGCTGCTCGAGCGCGCCCGCGAGCTCGCCGACGGCGACGGCGCCGCGCTGCTGCGCTACTGGGTCAATGCGTCCGACCAGCACTACCTCGTCGGGCACTACCACGAGGCCGTGCGGCTCGCCGAAGAGGGGCTCGCCCAGGCGCGCGCCCAGGGCGTCGAGCGCAGCTCGGGCGTCATCCTCGCGTCGAACGCCGTCGACCCGCTGTTCGCGCTCGGCGAGTGGGAGCGCGCCGAGGAGCTCATCGACCGCGCCCTCGCGCTCGACCCGCCGACGCCGTTCACGGTGTACCTGCTCCGCGCCCGCATCTGGGCGCTGCTCTGGCGCGGCGAGACCGAGCGCGCCACGCGCCTGTGGCACAGCTCGCGTCCGTCGATGGCCGCCGTCATGGAGGTCGAGATGCAGACTCGCCTCGCCGTCGGTCGCGTCGCCGCCGAGATCGCCCTCGCCAACGACGACCTTCCCGCCGCGTGGCGCGAGGTGCGTCCGCTGCTGCACGAGCGGCACGCGCCGCTCGCAGGCTACGCGCTGCCGTTCCTCTGGGTCGCCGCCCGCGTGGTCGCGGCGGTGCGCGCCCGACCGCACGCGGTGAGCGAAGCCGTCGCCGCCGAGGTCGCCGCGGCCGTGCCCGAGTTCCGCGCCCTGCTCGACCGCCTGTCGTACTGGCCGACGCATGCGGTGTGGGCCGCGGTCTTCACGGCCGAGCTCGCCGAGGCATCCGAGGGCGCCGGAGCCGGCGACGCGGGCACCGACGTGGCGTCATGGCGTGCCGCCGTCGAGGCCGCGGCGGCTCCCGAGGCGCCCGGATTCCTCATCGCCTACGCGCTCCTGCGCCAGGGCGAGGCCGAGCTGGCGAGCGCCGACCGCGCGGCCGCGCGCACGTCGCTGCAGGCCGCGCTCGACGTCGCCGACTCGGGCGGCGTCATCGCCGTGCACGATCGCGTCGTGCGGGTCGCCGCAGCGGCCGGCATCGCGCTCGATGGCGTGGGCGGCGGCGCGGGGCTCGTCGCGCCCGAGGCGGGCGTCGCCGGCACGCCGTCCGACGCCGACGTGCTCGCCGCGGCGGAGCTCACGGCGCGCGAGCGGCAGGTGCTCGAGCTCATCGCCGAGGGCCTCAGCAACCGCCAGATCGGCGAGCGGCTGTTCATCAGCGGCAAGACCGCGAGTGTGCACGTCTCGGCGATCCTGCGCAAGCTCGGCGCGGCCACGCGCACCGAGGCGGCCTACCGCGCGGGCGCCCTGCGCTGACCGTCGGCTACTTCCACTCCCAGTACTCCGACCTGGTCGTGCCGTCGGCGCCGACGCCGTACTCGAGCAGCACGAGCACGTCGGCCAGCCGAGCCCACTCGTCGGGCATCGTCTGGTAGCAGAGCGACCCGCGATGGCTGGCGGCGCCGGCGTGGTCGGACCGGCCGAGTCCGTGGCCGGTCCACGTGGCGGTCCGACCGTCCTCGGTCGTCATGATGCCGCGGCCCTCGCTGTACTGGCTGCCGTCGGCGCGGACGACCGTCACGTAGGTGCCGACGTCCGTGACGTTCACGCCGAGGAACGTCCCGGTCGCTTGGAACGACGTCTCGAGCTTCATGCCGTCGTCGCCGCGGATCACGCGCTGGTACGTGACCCTCCCCGTGATCTCACCCAATCGGTCTCCGAGCACGATCTCCCCCTTCCCTGCGGGATGCGTCCCGCACGTCCGTCACTTCGCGGGCCGGAACTCCCGCGCCACCTCGATGAGCAGCCGCGCGCCGAACCCGGTCGCGCCCTTCGACCGCCAGGCGTCGTCCGCCTCCGACTGCATGGTGCCCGCGATGTCGAGGTGCGCCCACGGCGTCTCGCCCACGAACTCCGCGAGGAACAGCGCCGCCGTGGTCGCCCCGGCGTAGGGGCCGCCGATGTTCGCGAGGTCCGCGACCTCCGAATCGAGCTGCGTGCGGTACTTCTGCTCGAGGGGCAGCTCCCACACGCGCTCGTCCGTGGTCGACGCGGCATCCTTCACCACCCGGATCATCGTCGCGTCGTTGCCGATCACCGCCGCGAGGGCCGGGCCGAGCGCCATGAGCGCCGTGCCGGTGAGCGTGGCGATGTCGATGATCGCGTCGACCCCTTCCTCGTTCGCGAGCACGAGCGCGTCCATCATGACGAGCCGGCCCTCGGCGTCGGTGTTCCGCACCTCGACGGTCGTGCCGCCGTGGGCGGTCAGCACGTCCCCGAGCTTGTACGCCGAGCCCGACGGCATGTTGTCGGTGCACATGAGCCAGCCGGTCACGGTCGCCGTCGCCCGCAGCGCACGCAGCGCCGTGAACGTCGCGAGCACGGATGCCGCGCCGCCCATGTCCATCTTCATGAGCAGGTGCATCGGATCCGACGGCTTCAGGCTGATGCCGCCCGAGTCGTACATGATGCCCTTGCCGACGAGGCCGA
>CBFGWW010000188.1:0-6535 GCA_965652625.1 uncultured Agromyces sp. | reverse complement strand
CAGCGTGACGGAGTCGCGGCCCATGTCGAATCCGCCTCACATGAGGCGGAATTGAAACGAGGAATCGGGAAACTCACGGCCCGGGGTTGCGAGGACCTCCGCGAGTCGAGGGGCGCGCAGCGCCGTCCCGGAACCCGCACCCGCGCCACGCGGCCGCTACGATCGCGCCATGGCCGTCATCGGGAGCATCTTCGTCGCCCTCGCCGCGCTGCTGCACGGCTACATCTTCCTCATGGAGAGCGTGTGGTGGACGCGCCCCTCGACCTGGAAGCGATTCGGTGTCGCCGACCAGGCGGCCGCCGACACGACGAAGCCGATGGCCTACAACCAGGGCTTCTACAACCTGTTCCTCGGCATCGGCGCGACGCTCGGCCTCGTGCTCTACTGGGCCGGCGCGATCGCCGCGGGCAAGACGCTCGTGCTCTTCACGACGGCGTGCATGGTGCTCGCCGCGGCGGTGCTCACCACGACGGGGCGCGGCTACATTCGGGCGGCGCTCATCCAGGGCACGCTGCCCCTCATCGGGTTCGTGCTGTTCGTCTTCGCCTGACGCCCACGTCGACGCCGGCGGCCGCGCCGAGCTCGCGTGCCGGTGCTTGCGACCCGCGGATCAGTCGGGCGATGCGTCGGCCTCGGTCGGCGGCTCGGTGAGCTTGAGGCGATCGATGAGGCGCGCCGATTGGTTCGTGCTCAGGATGATGCGGGTGAACTCGCCCGCGGCGAGCTCGAGCACGACCGCCTGCCGCTTGCCCTTGATGATGACGAAGTCGGTGCCGCCGTGGTACTTCCACACGCCCACCGCCACGACGAGCGGGATCTCACTGCCCCGTCGACGGATGCCGCGGATCCACACCCACGGATCGTCGGTGATGGTCGCCGAGCGGATGTCGTCGCGCTGCACCACCAGGTCGTCCGAGCGGAACGCGAGCGCCCGCTCGGCCGGAGTGAGGTGAACCTCGATCCGGTCGCTGTGCACGCGAAGCTGGGCCATGCCTTCCATCCTGCCCGAGCCGACCGACGCGCGCCGTGTCGCCACCCCACAATGGCGTAACGGTTTCGCACCGCGGTCGTCGAGTAGCGCCGCGCGAAGCGCGACGCGTATCGAGACGCAACGAGGATCTCGATACGCGTCCGGCTCCGCCGGGCGCTACTCGATCACCGTCGGGCGGATGCCGCGGCGCGCGCGGCGGCGGGCAGCGCGTCCACGATGCGACCGATCGCCGCGTCGTCGTGCGCGGCCGTGACGAACCAGGCCTCGTAGACCGACGGCGGCAGCGAGACGCCCGCGTCGAGCATGGCGTGGAAGAACGGCGCGTACCGCCACCCCTCCTGCCGCTGCACGCCCGCGTAGTCGGTGACACCGGATGCCACGCCCTCGCCGAACACGAAGCTGAAGAGGTTCCCCGCCCGCTGCACGGCGTGTGCGACGCCCTCGGCCGCGAGCGCATCCGACACCGCGGCGCTGATCGTCGCGGCGGCGGCGTCGAGGTGCGCGTACACCGCGGCATCCGCTGCGCGCAGCGTGGTGACGCCGGCGGCGACCGCGACGGGGTTCCCCGAGAGCGTGCCGGCCTGGTACACGGGGCCGACGGGCGCGAGCTGCTGCATGATGTCGGCGCGACCGCCGAGCGCGGCCACGGGCATGCCGCCGCCGATGACCTTGCCGAACGTGAGCAGGTCGGGCGTGTACTCGCCGTCGGTGCCCCGCTCGACGCCCCACCATCCGGCCTCCGAGACGCGGAAGCCCGTGAGCACCTCGTCGGAGATGACGAGCGCGCCGTGCGCGTGCGCGAGGTCGACGAGCGCGCGGTTGAAGCCGGGCAGCGGCGGCACGACGCCCATGTTCGCCGCGGCGGCCTCGACGATGACCGCGGCGATGCGGTCGCCGTGCTCGGCGAACGCCGCGCGCAGCGCGTCGAGGTCGTTGTAGGGCAGCACGAGGGTGAGCGCCGCGATGTCCGCGGGCACGCCGGCCGAGCCCGGGAGTGCGAACGTCGCGAGTCCCGAGCCCGCCTCGGCGAGCAGTCCGTCGGAGTGGCCGTGGTAGTGGCCGGCGAACTTCACGAGCAGGTCGCGGCCGGTGAAGCCGCGCGCGAGACGGATGGCGCTCATGGTCGCCTCCGTGCCGGTCGACACGAGGCGGAGCTGCTCGACGGGGCCGACGCGCTGCTCGACGAGCTCGGCGAGCTCGGTCTCGGCGGGCGTCGAGGATCCGAACGAAAGACCGCGTCGTGCGGCATCCGTCACCGCCTCGACGACGCGTGGGTCGGCGTGGCCGAGGATCGCGGGACCCCAACCGGCCACCAGGTCGACGTACTCCCGGCCCTCGGCGTCGGTGACGTAGGGGCCGCGCGCCGACACGAGGAACCGCGGCGTGCCGCCCACCGAGCGGAACGCGCGCACGGGCGAGTTCACGCCGCCCGGGATCGCAGCCTGCGCGCGGGCGAACAGGTCGGCGTTCGTACCCGGTGATCGAGGAGGCAGCGAAGCAGCCGTATCGAGATCCGCCATCAGTCGATACCCTCCCGGATCCAGCCGGCGAGCTCGGTCGCCCAGTACGTGAGCACCGCGTCGGCGCCGGCGCGGCGGATGCCCCGCACGGACTCGATCACGGCGCGCTTGCGGTCGATCCAGCCGTGCGCGGCTGCGGCCTCGATCATCGAGTACTCGCCCGACACCTGGTAGGCCCAGACCGGCACCTCGGATGCCGCGGCGACGTCGGCGAGCACGTCGAGGTAGCTGCCCGCCGGCTTCACCATGACGACGTCGGCGCCCTCCTCGATGTCGATCATCGCCTCGCGGAGGCCCTCGCGGCGGTTGCCCGGATCGAGCTGGTAGGTGCGGCGGTCGCCCTCGAGCGTCGACTCGACGGCGTCGCGGAACGGGCCGTAGTAGGCCGACGCGTACTTGGCCGAGTAGGCGAGGATCGAGACATCCGTGAGGCCCTGGTCGTCGAGCGCGTCGCGCACGGCGGCGACCTGGCCGTCCATCATGCCCGACAGGCCGAGCACCTGGGAGCCGGCGCGGGCCTGCTCGAGGCCCATCGCCCGGTACCGCTCGAGCGTGGCGTCGTTGTCGACCCGGCCGCGATCGTCGAGCACCCCGCAGTGGCCGTGGTCGGTGAACTCGTCGAGGCACAGGTCGGTCTGCACGACGAGCCGGCCCGCGGATGCCTCGACGGCCACACGCGTGGCCACGTTGAGGATCCCGTCGGGATCGGTCGCGCCCGAGCCCCGGGCGTCGCGCGCCTCGGGCACGCCGAACAGCATCACGCCGCCCACGCCGGCGGCCGCGGCCTCGTCGATCGCGCCGGGAAGGCTGTCGAGCGAGTGCTGCACCACGCCCGGCATCGACGTGATCGGCATCGGCGCCGTGACGCCCTCGCGCACGAACAGCGGCAGCACGAGCTCGGCCGGATGCAGGCGCGTCTCCGACACGAGTCGCCGCAGCGCGGGGGTCTCGCGGAGGCGGCGCGGACGGACGCGGGGAAGGGGCGTGGAAGTCACCCGAACAGCCTACGTCGGCCCGGCTGGGCGCTCGCCCGACGGGAGGTGCCGAGCGTCAGGCGCGGGCGGTGGCCGCCTCGACGACCGCGTCGATGAGGGACTCGGCGCTGCGCTCCCGGGCGATGACGTCGACGCGGAGGCCGATCTGCGCGGCATCCCGCTGCGTCTGAGGGCCGATGGCCGCGACGAGGATCGACTCGGGGATGGGGCCGAGCTGCTGCTGCACCTGCTCGGCCACGCTGCCCGACGTGACGAGCACGGCGTGCACGTTGCCGGCGCGCACGTCGTCGACGACCTTGGCCGCGACCGGCACGCCGACCGTGCGGTAGGCGACGACGGCCTCGACGTGGTGGCCGATGCGGGCGAGGCCGATCGAGAGCACCTGCTTCGCGATCGCCGAGCGGAGCGCGAGGACGCGCAGGCCCTTCTGGCCATCGGTGGCCGCCTCCCACTCCTCGAGCAGGCCGCGGGCGGAGTTCTCCTCGGAGGGGACGATGTCGGCGTGGTAGCCGGCCGCGACGAGGGCGGCCGCGGTGGTCTCACCGACCGCGGCGACCTTCGTCGAGGCCGGAATGACCGCGCCGTACGACGCGAGCACGTCGACCGTGGTGGCGCTCGTCACCGTGACCCAGTCGAACCCGCCGGCGGCGAGCTTCGCGAGGGCCGCCTCGAGGGCGGGCTGGTCGTCGGTGGGCGCGAAGTTGATCATCGGCGCGACGATCGGGGTCGCGCCGCGCGCGCGCAGCGCGGCGGCCACGCCATCGCCCCAGGGGCCGCCCCTGGGCACGAGCACGCGCCATCCGGCGAGCGGCTTGCCGTCGTGGAACGGCAGTCCGATCGCGCCGGTCCATTCGAATTCGCTCACGGCGACTCCTCACGAGGTGCAAGATCGGCGGCGCCGTTGCCGAGGAGTTCTGCGACGACGCGATCGGCGACGTCACGGGCCGCGTCCGCCAGATCGGCGGCCGAGCGGCTGTCGGGGGTGGCGGCATGCGAGCTGGTCAGCTGCCGCGTCCCGTCGGCACTGTACACGCTCGCAGACAGGAACAGAAGTTCGTCCTCGATGAACGCGCTTGCACCCACGGGGGCCGAGCAACCGGCCTCGAGGCCCGCGAGCACGAGGCGCTCGGCGAGCACCGTGGCGCGCGTCGTCGCGTGGTCGACGGCCTCGAGCGCGCGCTCCAGCGCGCGGTCGCCGCGCTCCCGGCGCACCTCGATCGCGAGCGCGCCCTGGCCGGGTGCCGTGGGCCATGCCGCAAGTGGGAGCAGCTCGGTCGCGGCATCCGATCGCCCGAGTCGGCCGAGGCCCGCGGCCGCGAGCAGCACGGCGTCGAGCTCGCCCGAGGTGACCTTGCCGAGCCGCGTGTCGACGTTGCCGCGGATGTCGACGGCCACGACGTCGGGGCGGGCGGCGGCGAGCTGCGCGATGCGGCGCGGCGATCCGGTGCCGACGCGGGCGCCCTCGGGCAGGTCGGCGAGCAGGAGGCCGTCGCGGGCGCAGAGCGCGTCGCGGGCGTCGGCGCGCTTCGGGATCGCCCCGATGCGCAGGCCCGGGTGATCGGCCGTGGGCAGGTCCTTCAGGGAGTGCACGACCACGTCGACCTCGCCGCGCAGCAGCGCCTCGCGCAGGGCCGCCGCGAACACGCCCGTGCCACCGAGCGACGCGAGCGACGCGCGCGAGGTGTCGCCCTCGGTCGTCACCGGCACGAGCTCGATGTCGGCCTTGGCCGCCTTCGCGATGCGCTCGGCGATCTGCGTCGTCTGCGCCATGGCGAGTGCGCTCGCCCGGGTGCCGACGCGGATGACGTTCGAGTCGCTCATGGCGCGATCCCCGCGAGCGCCGGGCGGAACCCGAGGCGCACGTTCTCGCAGCATCCGGGGCGGCACACGTCGTACCAGGGGCCGAGCTCGGTCATGGCCGGGCGGTCGGCGACGGGCGTGCCCTGCACGCGCTCGAGCACGAGGTCGACGAGCCCGGCGACGTACTCGGGGTGGGTGCCCGGCGTCGGCACGCGCACGGCGGCGAGGCCCTGCTCCTGCGCGGTCTCGAGCGCCTCGTTGTCGAGGTCCCAGAGCACCTCCATGTGGTCGCTCACGAACCCGAGCGGCACGATCACCACGGCCTTGCGGCCGGCGGCCGGGAGCAGCTCGATCGCGTCGTTGATGTCGGGCTCGAGCCACGGCATCGACGGCGGCCCCGAGCGCGACTGGTAGACGAGCTGCCACGGCACGTCGGTCGCGCCGGCCTCGCGCATGACGACCTCGGCCACGGCGCGGTGCTGAGCCGCATAGGCGCCGCCCTCGCCGAACCCGCGCTCGGCGGGGCCCGACTTCGCGGCATCCGTCGACGGGATGGAGTGCGTCGCGAACAGCACCTCGACCTCGGTCGCGCGGTCGAGCCCCGGGTGCTCGGCCACGAGGCCGGCGATGCCGTCGCGCACGCCCTCGATGAACGGCCGCACGAAGCCGGGGTGGTCGAAGAACTGGCGCACCTTGTCGATCTGGATCTCGTCGCCCGTGCCCGTGTCGGCGAGCGCGTCGGCGAAGTCCTCGCGGTACTGGCGGCAGCTCGAGTACGAGCTGTAGGCGCTCGTCGCGATCGCGATGAGCTTCGTGAAGCCGCGCTCCTTCGCCTCGGCGAGCGCGTCGTTGAGGTAGGGGTCCCAGTTGCGGTTGCCCCAGATGACGGGCAGGTCGACTCCGCGCCGCGCGAGCTCGGCCTCGAGCCCGGCCTTCAGCTGCCGGTTCTGCTCGTTGATCGGGCTGACGCCGCCGAAGTGGCGGTAGTGGTGCGCCACCTCCTCGAGCCGCTCGTCGGGGATGCCGCGACCGCTCGTGACGTTGCGCAGGAACGGGATGACGTCGTCCTGGCCCTCGGGCCCGCCGAAGCCGGCGAGGAGGATCGCGTCGTAGGCGACGGGCTCCGTCACGTGCTCGGGTCCGGCCTGCGCTGCGCGCGTGGCACCCGGCACGATCGCTCCGGGCGCACAGGGGGCGGATGCCGCGGGCGCGGGCTTGCGGCCGCGATG
>CBFGWW010000187.1:0-6576 GCA_965652625.1 uncultured Agromyces sp. | reverse complement strand
TCTTGTAGAAGCCCTCGCGGTACTCGATGCCGAGCTTCTGCGCCACCTGCATGGCGGCGGGCCGCGACGAGTCGGGGATCGGCATGACGACGTCGACGTCGCCCTTGTCCATGTGGGTCGCGATGGTGTCGGCGAGCCGGTCGCCCATGCGCAGGCGCGCCTCGTACACCGAGATGCCGTTCATCACGGAGTCGGGACGAGCGAGGTACACGTACTCGAACGAGCACGGCACGAGCCGCGGGTCGCGGGCGCACTGCCGCGAGGTCATCTCGCCGTCGAGGGTGATGAAGATCGCCTCGCCGGGCTCGACGTCGCGCACGACCTCGTAGTCGCCGTTCTCGAGCACGAGCGATTCGGATGCCACGATCCACTCGGTCTTCCCGGCCTCGGTGGTGCGCTTGCCGAGGATGAGCGGGCGGATCCCGAACGGGTCCCGGAACGCGAGCAGGCCGTGCCCGGCGATCATCGCGATGACGGCGTACGAGCCCTCGACGCGCTCGTGCACCTGCGCCACCGCGTCGAACACCTGGGCGGGGTCGAGCTCGAGGCCCGTGATCTGCCCCTGCAGCTCGGTGGCGAGCACGTTGAGCAGCATCTCGGTGTCGCTCGTGGAGTTCACGTGCCGACGGTCGATGGAGAACAGGTCGTTCGAGAGCTCGCGCGTGTTCGTGAGGTTGCCGTTGTGCACGAGGATGATGCCGTACGGCGCGTTCACGTAGAACGGCTGCGCCTCCTCCTCGCGCTCGGCGGCGCCCTTCGTCGTGTACCGCACGTGGCCGAGGCCGATGTTGCCGAGCAGCGAGCGCATGTCGCGCGTGCGGAACGCCTCGCGCACCTGCCCGCGCGCTTTCGTCATGTGGAAGACGGGGCCGTCGGCGGTCGCGATCCCGGTGGAGTCCTGGCCACGATGCTGCAGGAGGAGGAGGCTGTCGTAGATCTGCTGGTTGACGGGCTCGGTGGAGACGATGCCGACGATGCCGCACATGCGAGCGATGGCTCCTCGGGGGTGGGGATGAAGCGTCCGAGCTGGACGTTCCATCCTCCCACACCCGCGCGTGTGAGCCGGCTGAGCGGATGCCGCTGCTCACGTGAGCACCGGCGAGCGAAACGGATGCCGTTGCTCAGGTGAGCACCAGCGAGCGAAACGGATGCCGCTGCTCACGTGAGCACGGTCGCGGTCACTTCCGGAGCCGTGGCCGCCATGCGCGCGTCGACACCGCGAGCTCGTTCCACGCGTTGACCGAGACGATCAGCGCCAGGATGGCTGCGAGCTCGTCGGACGACCAGTGCTCGGCGGCCTCGGCCCACACCCCCTCGGGCACGTGGGTCTCCGAGAGGCGCGTCACCGAGTCGACGAGGCCGAGGGCGGCGCGCTCGCGCGCGGTGAAGAAGTTCGACTCCGGCCAGACCGCGATGGCGTAGATCCGCTGGTCGGGCTCGCCCGCCGCGCGGGCGTCCCGGGAATGCAGGTCGACGCAGTAGGAGCATCCGTTCAGCTGCGAGGCGCGCAGCCGCACGAGCTCGCGGATGCCGGCGCCGAGTCCCGCGCGATCGGCCTCCGCCTCGGCGGCGTCGTCGAGCGCGCTCACCGCGCGCGCGAACGCGGGCGCGACCCCGTCGAAGTCGAGGCGGCGGACCGGAACGACGGAGGCGTCGGGTGCACCGTCGGGTGCAGCGTCGGTGGCGGGCAGGGTCGTGGCGGGCGTCGTGGTGGCGGGCGTGGCGGCGGCATCGGTGATGGTCATGTCTCGACGCTACGGATCGGCCCTGCTGCTGGTACCGTCCAATGGCATGGCGAACGATTGGGCCGATTCTGGATTGGACCTGCACCTCGTCATCGACCACACCCGCAAGGTCGCATCGCTCGAAGACGGCCTGCGTGACGCGATCGCGTCGGGGCGGCTCGCCCCGGGCACACGCCTGCCCGCGAGCCGTGCGCTCGCCGTCGACCTCGGCATCGCCCGCAACAGCGTCGCCGAGGTCTACGGACGGCTCGTCGCCGAGGGACGCCTCGAGGCGCGCGTCGGCGCCGGCACCTGGGTCGCGGACCGACCGATGCCGAAGACGGCGACGGTCGCCCCGGTCCACCGGTCGACGCGATTCGACCTCGACCTGCGCGGTGGACTCCCCGACGGATCCGCGTTCCCACGCACCGCGTGGGCCGCGGCGACCCACCGGGCGCTGTCGGCGGCCTCGACGGCCGCGCTGGGCTACGCCCCGACGGAGGGCGTGGAGCCGCTCCGCGTCGCCCTGGCGGAGTACCTCGCGCGCACGCGCGGCGTCGACGCCGCGCCCGACGCCGTGGTCGTCACCCACGGGTTCGGCGAGCTCATCGGCCTCGTCGCGCGCGCCGTCGCGCGCCGCGGCGGGCGACGCATCGCGGTCGAGGGATACGGGCACGCGTCCCACCGCGACGTGCTCGCCGCTGCCGGTCTCGAGCTCGTTCCCCTCCCCGTCGACGGCGACGGCCTCGTGACCGACGGGCTCGACGCGGCATCCGTCGACGCCGTGCTGCTGACCCCGGCGCACCAGTTCCCGACCGGGGTGCCGCTCTCGGCGCCACGCCGCGCCGACCTCGTGCGCTGGGCGCAGCGCGTCGGCGGGCTCGTGATCGAGGACGACTACGACGGCGAGTACCGATTCGACCGTCGGGCCATCGGCGCGCTGCAGGCCCTCGCCCCCGAGCACGTCGTCTACGGCGGCACCGCGAGCAAGTCCCTGTCGCCCGCCCTCGGCATCGGCTGGGGCGTCATCCCGCGGGCGTGGTTCGACGACGTGCTCGCGGAACGGCGCCGCTCGGGCACCGCCACCGATGCGATCACGCAGCTGACGCTCGCGGCGTTCCTCGACGCCGGCGACTACGACCGCACGGTGCGCACGCTCCGCCTGTCGTACCGGGCGCGACGCGAGCGGTTCGAGGAGGTCATGGCGGCGGGGGTGCCCGATGCACGGGTGCGCGGACTCGCCGCCGGACTGCACTGCCTGCTCGAGCTCCCCGCCGGTGTCGCTGAGGCGGACGTCTCCGCCGCGGCGGCGGCCCGCGGCCTGCGCGTCGACGGCCTCGCTGCGTACGCCGCCGATCCGGCGCTCGCCGGAGGCCGGCCGCCGAGCATGGTGGTCGGGTTCGGCGCCCCGCCCGCGCATCGGTTCGAGGAGGCGCTCGCCGAGGTGGTGCGCGCGATCGAGGTCGTGCGGGGCGCGGCACGCATCGACTGACCCGACGGCGACGGCGACGCCGAAGGCCCGCGCCGCGCCTACCGCGCGTGTCGCTCGACGAAGTTGCGCAGCATCCGACTCGGATGCTCGACCGGCGCGCGACTCGACGCGGCGATGGTCGCATCGACCTCGTCGTCGGCGAAGTAGCCGTACCCGCCGTAGGCGTGGATGCGCAGGATGATGCCCTCGAGGTCGAGCTCGGGGTGGAACTGCGTCGCGTACACGTTCTGCCCGACCCGGAACATCTGCACCGGGCAGGTCGGCGACGAGGCGAGCAGCGCGGCCGTCGACGGCAGCTGCCGGATGGCCTCCTTGTGCCCGACGAAGGCGTTGAACAGAGGCGGCATGCCGGCGAGGATCGGGTCGGATGCCCCGGCATCCGTCAGCGTCACCGGCACGACGCCGATCGGCTCGGAGTACACGCGATCGATCGAGCCGCCCTGGTGCAGGCCGAGCGGCCCGACGCCGTAGCAGGCGCCGAGGAACGGGAAGTCCCGGGCCACGACCTCGTCGAGCAGGGCGGCGAACTCCGCCTCGACGCGGTGCTGCGCCGCCGACTTCCGTTCGGGCGGGTCGGACGCGTTGAACGGTCCCCCGCCGACGAAGATGCCCGACAGCGCGTCGAGGTCGAGGTTCGGCATCGGCTCGGCCTCGAGCCGCACCCGGATGAGGTCGCGCTCGTCGAGCCCGGCGTAGCGCAGGAAGAGCGCGTACTCCGCGTCGGCGGGCAGGTCCTCCGCGCGCGTCGCGAGGAGGACGAATGGCTTCACGGGACCACGATATTCGCGCGGCCCCGCCGCTGTCAGCACTCGGCCGTCAGTACTCCGACGGCCGCGCGAGCACGGCCATGGTGCAGCGTGAGACGCAGACGAGGCGTCCCTGCTCGTCGGTGATGCGGATGTCCCACACCTGCGTCGTGCGTCCGCGCGAGATCGGCCGCGCCTCGCCGAGGACCCAGCCCTCGGCGATCGGCCGCACGTGGTTCGCGTTGATCTCCATGCCCACGCAGTAGTACGAGTCGGGGTCGACCGTGAACGTCGAGCCCCAGCTCGCGAGGGTCTCGGCGAAGGCGACGGATGCCCCGCCGTGCAGCACCCCGCCCGGCTGGCGGGTCCGCCCGTCGACGGGCATCCTGCCCTTCAGTGCGTCCTCGGTCAGCTCCGTCAGCTCGATGCCGAGGGTGTCGAGGAGGGTGCCCTCGCGACGGGACGTCGCCCACTCGAGTGAGGGCTCGCCGAACCAGATGCTCATGCGGTCGAGTCTGGCACGCGCGCCGGCTACGCGAGCTCGGCGATGATCGGGTGGATGGCGTCGTCGAACGCCGAGGCATCCGATCGCAGCGTGTCGGTGACCGCGACGGTCATCGCACCGATCCACCACACGCCCTGCGTGGCGAGCGGCACGACCTCGACGTTGAGCTCGAACGAGTGCGCCCGGCGGCCCACCTCGCGCTCGTGCTCGGCGATGGTGCCCGCGTAGGCGCGGTAGGAGTCGCCTCGTCGGGACGCCGACGCCGTGCGGTAGTTCTGGTGCGCCCAGTCGGCCCAGGCCCGGGCAGCCTCGGCGTGCGGCACGATCGCGGCGGCGAGGATCTCGGCGTCGGACACGGGCAGCGCCACCTCGGTGCCGTAGGCGTCCACGAGCTCGAGCGGCACGGGCGACGGATGCACCTCGGGCTCGACCGTCATCGCCCACCACGCGCGCCATTGGCGCTCGAGGAGGTCGTGGTCGTCCATCTCGAGTCGCACGCCGACCGGGCCGACGTCACGCAGCCGCGGAAGCTCGACGGGTGAGGCGATGCCGAGCACCTCGCGCAGGTAGAGGGCGAGCAGGACGGAGCGAGACGCGTTCTCGCGAATCACCCACGATGGCGTGCCCCCCGCGCTCATGGGGGCATTGTACGCCGGGCACCTCCGGCCGGCGGGTAGCCTTGACGGGTGACCGACGCGAATTCCTCCTATGCCGCCGCCGGTGTCGACACCCGGGCCGGCGACCTGGCCGTCGAACTCATGAAGGAGGCCGTCGCCGCGACCCACGGACCCGGCGTCCTCGGCGGCGTCGGCGGCTTCGCCGGCCTCTACGACCTCTCGTTCGCGAAGGACTACGCCCGGCCCCTGCTCGCGACCTCGACCGACGGCGTCGGCACGAAGATCGCGATCGCGCAGGCCCTCGACCGGCACGACACGATCGGACAGGACCTCGTCGGCATGGTCGTCGACGACATCGTCGTGGTGGGCGCCAAGCCCCTCTTCATGACCGACTACATCGCGTGCGGCAAGGTCGTGCCCGAGCGCATCGCCACGATCGTCACGGGGATCGCGCGCGCCTGCGCCGAGACGGGCACCGCGCTCGTCGGCGGCGAGACGGCGGAGCACCCGGGCCTCATGGGCGTCGACGACTACGACGTCGCGGGCGCGGCGGTGGGCGTCGTCGAGGCCGACCGCCTGCTCGGCGCCGAGCGCGTGCGCGACGGCGACGTCGTCATCGCGATCGCGTCGAGCGGCCTGCACTCCAACGGCTTCTCCCTCGTCCGGCACATCCTCGCGAACGCGGGCCTCAGCTACACGGATGCCGCGCCCGACCTGGGCGCCACCTGGGGCGAGGCGCTGCTCGAGCCGACGCGGCTCTACACCGGCCCGCTCGTGCAGCTCCTCGAGGACGAGCGGCTCGGGGCATCCGTGCACTCGCTCTCGCACGTGACCGGCGGCGGCATCGCCGCGAACCTCGCGCGCGTGCTGCCGCGCGGCTCATGGGTCGAGCTCGACCGGTCGACGTGGTCGCCCGCCCCGGTCTTCCGCGTGCTGAACGACCTCGCCGGCACCACGCTCGAGTCGACCGAGGGCACCTGGAACCTCGGCATCGGCTTCTTCGCGGTCGTGGCGGCGGATGCCGCATCCGACGTCGTGGCCGCCCTCGGCGCGCTCGGCCTGCCCGCGTGGCCCGCCGGCACCGTCACGATCGGCGATGCCTCGACGGGCTCAGCACGGCGGCGCGACGGCTGGGAGCAGGGCGCCAAGGGCGTCGACGGCGGCGCCGTGCGGCTCGTCGGCGCCTACGCGGACTGACCCCATGCGTGCGGCGGTCTCGATCGGCATCACCGGGCGCACGGATGCCGCGACGGTCCGCACGCTCGCGGCCCTGGTCGAGCGGCTGGGATTCCACGCCCTGTGGATCAACGACGTCCCCGGCGGCGACTCGCTCGCCGGACTCTGTGCCGCAGCGGAGGCCACCTCGACGCTCGGCCTCGCGACGGGCGTGATCCCCCTGGATCGTCGCCCCGTCGCCACGCTCGACCTCGCCGCGCTCCCGGCCGACCCCACGGTGCTCGGCCTGGGGTCGGGCGGGGCGCGGCCTCCCCGC
>CBFGWW010000186.1:0-6592 GCA_965652625.1 uncultured Agromyces sp. | reverse complement strand
GCGGCGCTGATCCGAACCCCCCCGCCCTCCGGGGAGTGCGGGGACGGGTGCCCCCGGGGAGGCGGCGGCCCTTGGGGGGCGGCGCCGCGCCGCGTTTCCGGGGCGTGGGTCCGTCGCACGCGCCTCGGTCGTCGAGTGGCGCCGCCGCAGGCGACGCGTATCGAGACGCGAACCCGAATCGGACCGGGAGCGAGGATCTCGATACGCGTCCGGCTGCGCCGGGCGCTACTCGATCACCGGCAGGCGGCCTCAGGCGGCGCGGCGTTCGAACCCGTCGAGGAGGCGGTCGAGCCCCCACGCGAACCCGTCGCCCGCGGCATCCGTCGTCGCCTCGGTGAGCGGGAACGCCGCGGCATCCGACCACAGGGCCTCGGGCGCCGCGTCGTCGTTCGACGTCTCGCGTCCGGCGCGCTCCGCGGCGTCGAGCGCGGCGGCGCCGAGCACGTAGGCGCGCACGGCGACGGCCGCGCGGGCGGCCTCCGCGTGCGGCATCCCGTCGCTCGCGAAACCCACGATGAGCGCCTCGTTGAGGCCGAGCGCGTGCGCGCCGTCGAGCGGTCCGCTCGTGACGAGCACGAGCGAGCCGGAGTGCTCGCCGAGCCGGGCGAGCAGGGCTCCGGCGAGCGCGTGCACCCGGTCGCGCCAGGCGACGTCGGCATCGGATGCCGCGGCGAGGTCGATCGTCGACAGCAGCTGCTCGACCATCGCACGCAGCAGCGCGTTCTTCGACGGGAAGTACGTGTACATCGCGGTGGGCGTGAGCCCGAGGGAGGCGGCCACGCCGCGCACCGACACCGCCGGCATGCCCTTCTGCTCGAGGAGTTCGAACGCGGCGTCGACGATGTCGGCCTGGCTGATGCTGCGCCGGGGTCCGGGTCTCATGGTGCTCCTCGGGGTCCTCCCCACCGTACCCGCTCGCCACGGCGGGCCCGGACGCTCCGACGCCTCCGGGCCCGCCGTGGAGGGGTGGTCAGGCGAGCGGCGTGAGGAACGTGAGCACCGACCCGTCCTCGACGATGAGCGGGCCGAGCGCCGCGTTGAACTGGGCGCCGTAGGGCGCGGCGAGGTGCTCGGCGAACGCCGCCTGGTCGCGATAGGCCTCGAGCACCGCGAACGCCGCACCGGCGGGCTCGGGCCCGGCCGCGACGCCCGCTCCTGCAGGCGGCAGGCCGACCCGGTACGGCTCGAACGCGAGGCATCCGGGTTCCTCGCGCACCTTCGCGGTGAGCGCGAGGAGGAGGCCGGCGACCTCCTCCTCGCGCCCGGGACGGGCCGTGAAGCGCGCCACGAGCTCGATGCGTTCCCCGTCGTTCGACCAGCTCATGCGCGCGCCGCGCCCGTCATGATCGCGACGGCGTCGGTCATCGAGTGGGTCTGCGGCGTGATGGTCGCCGCGCGCTTGCCGAGCCGCTGCACGTGGATGCGATCGGCCACGTCGAACACGTGCGGCATGTTGTGCGAGATGAGGATGACGGGGATGCCCCGATCGCGCAGGTTCCGGATGAGCTCGAGCACCTGGTTGGATTCGCGAACGCCGAGGGCGGCCGTCGGCTCGTCGAGCACCACGACCTTCGAGCCGAACGCCGCCGCGCGGGCGACCGCGACGGCCTGGCGCTGCCCGCCCGAGAGGTTCTCGACGGCGACGGTGACGTCCTGGAGGGTCGAGATCCCGAGCGCGGCGAGCTCGGCCTTCGCCTGCTGCCGCATGCCCTTCTGGTCGACCACTCGGAAGACGGACCCGAGGACGCCCTTCTTCCGCTCCTCGCGGCCGAGGAAGAGGTTCGAGGCCACGTCGAGCGCGGGCGAGACGGCGAGGTTCTGGTAGACGGTCTCGATGCCCGCCGCGCGGGCGTCCTGCGGCCGCTTGAAGTGCACCGGCCGGCCGTCGAGGAAGATCTCGCCCTCGTCGGGCACCTCCGCGCCCGTGAGGCACTTGATCAGCGTGGACTTGCCGGCGCCGTTGTCGCCGATCACCGCGAGCACCTCGCCGGGATAGAGCTCGAGGCTCACCCCGTCGAGGCCGACGACGCGGCCGAACGTCTTCACGAGCCGGCGGGCCCGCAGGATGGGAGTCCGGGTCTCGTCCGAGGCCGGGCCGCCCGCGGCATCCGCTGCGATGGTGTCGGTCATTTGCGTACCTTTCGGATCCACTGGTCGACGGAGACGGCGACGATGATGAGCACGCCCACCGCGAAGGTCTGCCAGAGCACGTCGAGCCCGGCGAGCGAGAGGCCGTTGCGGAAGACGCCGACGATGAGCGCGCCGAGCAGCGTGCCCCACACCGTGCCGCGCCCGCCGAACAGGCTCGTGCCGCCGATGACGACGGCGGTGATGGAGTCGAGGTTGAGGTCGACGCCCGCGTTCGGCGAGGCCGCGTTGGTGCGGCCGATCTGGATCCACGCGCCGATCGCGAGGATCGCGCCGGCCGCGAGGTAGACGCTCATGAGCACGCGGTTGACCCGGATGCCGGCGAGGCGCGCCGACTCGGGGTCGTCGCCGACGGCGTAGACGTGCCGGCCCCACGCCGTCTTCGCGAGGATGAACGCGACGACCACGTACAGGAGCAGCATCATGACGACGCCGACCGTGAAGTTCACGCCGAGCACGTCGAAGGTCGCGCCCGTCCACGTGAGCAGCGGGGGCATCTCGGCGCCGCGCACGGTGGCGCCGCCCGAGTAGAGCAGCGTCAGCGCGACGAAGATGTTGAGCGTGCCGAGCGTCACGATGAACGGCGGCAGCTTGAGCCGCGTGACGAGGAACCCGTTCAGGGCGCCCGCGCCGAGGCCGACGACGAGGCCGAGGAACAGCCCGAGCACGGCGGGCAGCCCCGCCTGCACGGTCGTCTGCGCGATGACCATCGAGCTCAGCACCATGACCGCGCCGACCGAGAGGTCGATGCCGGCGGTCAGGATGATGAGCGTCTGGGCGATCGCGAGCGTGCCGACCACGGCGACCTGCTGGGTGATGAGCGAGAGGTTCGCCGGGTTCAGGAAGCGGTCGTTGAGCAGGCCGAACACGATGACGGCGAGCACGAGCACGATGGCCGGGCTGATCGCGGGATACCGGTGCAGGGTGTTGCGGATGCGGCTGAGCGGGGTGGTGCGGTCGAGGAACTCCTCGGCCAGGTCGAGCGCCGACGTCGGCGGCTCTCCCTGCGGAGGGCTGCCGGCTGCCGCCGGCTCGGTCGTGTGCTGACTCACGTGGTTCTCCGTTGTCTCGTGATGCGGTGGGGTGGGGCGGTGCGGGCCGGGCGGGGGCGACGGATGCCGCGGGGCGCGGCCCGCTCGCGACATCCGCCTCCCGACCCGCACCGCCTCACGGTCGGATGCCGGGGATCAGCCCCAGCAGATCTCGCCGCCCTCCGCGGTGTCGATCGACTCGACGCCGTCCTGGACGTCGTCGGTGACGAGCGCGACGCCGGTGTTGTAGAAGTCGAGGCCCTCGCTCACCTCGGGCGCGGTGCCGGTCTCGATGAGGTCGTGGATCGCCTGCACGCCGAGCTCGGCCATCTTCACCGGGTACTGCTGGCTGGTCGCGCCGATGAGGCCGTCCTTCACGGCGTCGATGCCGGCGCAGCCGCCGTCGACCGAGACCACGATGAGTCCGTCGGTCTTGCCCGCCGCCTTGAACGCCTCGTACGCGCCGTAGGCCGCAGGCTCGTTGATCGTGTAGACGACGTTGATGTCGGGGTTTTTCGACAGCAGCGTCTCGGCCGCGGTGCGGCCGCCGTCCTCGGCGCCCTGAGATGCCTCGTTGCCGACGATCTCGTAGTCGCCGCCGCTGTACGTGCCGGTCGGCGCCTCGTCGCCGTTGGCCTCCGGGTCGGCGGTGTCGATGCCCATGCCGTCGAGGAAGCCCTGGTCGCGGTTGTAGTCCACCGAGACGACCTTGTCGTCGAAGAGGTCGATGAGCGCGATCGTGGCCTTCTCGCCGCCGAGCTTCGCTGCGGTCCACTTGCCGATCTCCTGGCCGGCCTGGAAGTTGTCGGTCGCGAACGTGATGTCGACCGACTCGGGGTCGGCCGGCGGGGTGTCGAGCGCGATGACGTAGAGCCCCGCGTCGCGGGCCTTCACGAGCGCGTCCTCGACGGCGGGGCCGTTCGGGGTGATGAGGATGCCGGCGTCGCCCTTCGAGATGGCGTTCTCGATCGCCTGGATCTGGGTGTCCTCGTCACCGTCCTCCTTGCCGGCTGCCATCGTGAGCTCGACGCCCAGTTCCTCGGCCGCCGCCTCGGCGCCGTCCTGCATCGCGACGAAGAAGGGGTTGGTGGTCGTCTTCACGATGAGCGAGACGCCGATCGGCTCGTCGCCGCTCGCGTCGGCGCCCGAGGCGGTCCCGCCCGAGGCGCATCCGGTGAAGGCGAGTGCGGCGGCGGCGGTCAGCGCGCCGGCCGTGATGATGCGGCGACGGAACGCCGCAGGTGCTGTGCGATTCATCGATGAATCTCCTCCGGTTCGTGGCGATCGTTGCCGACCTGACAACGATGTCACGTTAGGTCTAGACCATGGCCGTGTGTATAGTCAAGTCGAAATTGCATCTTGGAGATCAGAAGGTGACATCGTTGTCAAACGCGACACCGCCAGGCTCGGGGGGCGCAGCGGGAAGCGCGGCGGAACGTGCCCCGCGACGCGCCTCGGGCGCCGCCGCGGACCCGAGATCCCGCCCCACGATGCGGCACGTCGCCGCCCTCGCGGGCGTCGGGGTGAAGACCGTCTCCCGCGTGATCAACGGCGAGCCCAACGTCTCGGCGGCCACGATCGCGAAGGTCACCGCGGCCGCGCGCACGCTCGACTACCAGCCCGACCTGCACGCCGGGAACCTCCGCCGTGCCGATGGACGGACGCGCACGCTGGGGCTCCTCGTCGGCAGCGTCGACAACCCCTTCGCGGGCGCCGTCCACCGCGCCGTCGAGGACGTGGCCCTCTCGCACGGGGTCGCGGTCTTCGCCTCGAGCCTCGACGACGACCCCGAGCGCGAGCAGGAGGCCGTCCATGCGTTCCTGCGACGCCGCGTCGACGGGCTCATCCTCACGACCGTGTCCGAGAGCCAGGCCTACCTCGCGCCCGAGCTGCGGCGCGGCACCCCGGTCGTGTTCGTCGACCGCGAGCCCGCGGGCATCACGTCCGATGCCGTCGTAAGCGACAACGCCGAGGGCGCAGCGCTCGCCACCCGCCACCTCCTCGATCGCGGCCATCGGCGGCTCGCCTACCTCGGAGACCGCCCCGTCATCCAGACGGCACGCGAGCGGCGGCGGGGGTTCCTCGAGGAGCTCGGCCGCGCCGGCGTCGCGACGCGCGACGTGCCGGTGCTCGAAGGTCTCCACGACGAGGAGTCGGCACGCGCGGCCACGGTCGCGCTCTTCGACTCGCCGAATCCGCCGACGGCGATCTTCAGCAGCCAGAACCTCGTCACGATCGGCGTCATCCACGCCCTCCGCGAGCTCGGCCGGCACCACGACACCGCGCTCGTGGGCTTCGACGACGTGCCGCTCGGCGACCTGATCGAGCCCGGCCTCAGCGTCGTCGCACAGGATCCGCAGGAGATCGGGCGCATCGCGGCCGAGCGGGTCTTCGCCCGGCTCGACGGCGACCACTCCCCCGCGGCGCGTACGATCGTGCCGACCCGACTGATCGAACGCGGCTCCGGTGAACTCCCACCGCGCCAGGGAGGCTGATCGCATGACCGACCCGACACCTTCGCCCAGGCGGGTCGCCGTCGTCGGCGACGCGCTGATCGACGAGCTCCGCGACGAGCACGGCTCACGCGAGTTCGTCGGCGGCGCCGCGCTCAACGTGGCCGTCGGCCTCGCCCTGCTCGGCGAGGACGTGACGCTCGTCGCGATGCTCGGCGACGACGAGCCCGCCGACCGCATCCGCGCCTTCCTGCACGACTACGGCGTGCACCTCGTCGAGAGCCCCTCGCCGTACGGCACGTCGCGTGCCGTCTCCGACCGTAGTGAGGGCGGCGAACCGCGCTACGAGTTCAACGAGGCGGCGAAACGTCGCGCCGTGCGCTTCGACGACGCCACTCGCGCCGCGCTCGACGCGGCCGACCTCGTGGTCGTGAGCTGCTACCCGTTCGACGACGACGCGCAGGTCGCGTCGCTCGTCGGGGCCATCGATCGGCCGGGCGAGCGACTCATCGTCGACGGCAACCCCCGGTCGGGCATGATGGCCGACCGGGAGCGGTTCCTCGCCAACTTCGAGGACGTCGCCGCGCGCTCGCTGCTCGTGAAGGTGGGCGACGAGGACGCGGAGCTGCTCCTCGACGACACGCTCGACGCGTTCGTGCGGCGACTCCGCCGAGCCGACGGCGCGGGCCGAGCCGAGGGTGCGGGGGCGGCCGGCGCGGTCCTCGCCACCGCGGGTCGGCACGGCGCGACCGTGCACGCCGGGGACGAGGTCGTGCACGAGGACATCGTGGCGCTGCCCGGCCCGATCGTCGACACGATGGGGGCCGGGGATGCGACGCTGTCGGCGATCGTGCACCACGTCGCCACACAGGGCGTGCCCGAGACGGCGGACGCCTGGGCGGCCACGCTGCGCGAGGCGATGACGATCGCGGCCGCCACGGTGCGCCACGAGGGGGCGCT
>CBFGWW010000185.1:0-6632 GCA_965652625.1 uncultured Agromyces sp. | reverse complement strand
GTGCCGTTCACGTCGCGCACCTTGGTGATGCGGATCTGCACCTCCTCGACGATGCCCGTCGCGGGCCCGAGGTCGACGACGTCGCCGACGCCGAGCTGGTCCTCGACGACCATGAACAGGCCGTTCAGCACGTCCTTCACGATGTTCTGCGCGCCGAAGCCGAGGCCGGCGCCGATCGCGGCCGACAGGAGCGCGAACGAGCCGAGGATCGACGCGTCGATCACGTTCACGATCATCAGCGTCACGATGATGAACAGCGTCACGTTCACGACGTTCCGCAGCACCGTGCCGAGCGTGCGGGTGCGCTGCACGACGCGCACGGCGGCGAGGGGCGACGCCTGCAGGGCCTGCGTGTCGGTGACGTCCTGCTTCTTCTTCACGCCCGTGACGATGCGGTTCACCACGCGGTCGATGACGAAGTGCAGGATCCAGCGGATGAGGAACGCGATGGCGAGGATGACCGCGATCGAGACCAGCTTGCCGACGATGATGCCCCAGTTGTCGGCCCAGAACTGGGCGATGTCCGCCCAGAAGTCCCCGTTCAGCGTCTCGTCGATGGGCGGGACGGTCGGTTCTTCAGCCAGGAACATCTGAGCGAGTCTATCGAGGGACTACTGGACGGCGTCCGAGAGCGCGACGGCGTCGCGGGCTCGCGCGGCGAGGGCCCGGTCGAGCTCGTCGAGCTGCTCGGAGACGAGCCGGTGCAGCGGCGCGGGCTCGGGGTTCGCCGCGAGCCAGGCGCGGGTCATCTCCGCGAGCTCGTCGTCGACGAGGGGCGCGGGGTAGAGCCGCGACACCAGGAGGGAGGCCATGGTGAAGCTCCGCTCCGCCCAGGCGCGCTGCAGCATCGCGAAGTACTCCGTGGCAGTGGGCGCGAGCAGCTCGGGCTGGGTCGTGCGTCGCCAGCCCTCGGCGATCGCGCGGGCGAGGTCGTTGGAGAGGCTCGTGTCGGTCGCGACGCGGTGCCAGGCGATGTCCTTCCCGACCGGGTCGGGGCGGGCCGCCCGGGCGGTCTCGGCCAGCTGGCGTCCCTTCGCGGTGTCGTCGTGTGCGAGCGCGCCGTCGATCTCCTCGTCGGATGCCGCTCCGAGGGTCGCACGGGCGATGACGAGCTCCCACCTCAGGTCGAGGTCGACCTCGAGTCCGTCGAGCCGGATCGAGCCGTCGAGGAGACTCCCGAGCACGTCGGCGTGGGCCTGCGTCGAGGCGATGCGCGTGAACGCCTTCACCAGCTGCAGCTGGGCGTCGGAGCCGGGCTCGGCGAGCTCGCCCAGCGCCCAGACGGCATCGCCGGTCTCGGCGGCGAGCTGCTCGCGGTGGTCGTCGGCGAGGTATCGGCTCAGCGCGACCTCCAGCCGCGACAGCGCGAGGCCGCGCGCGGCCGACTGCGTCTCGTGGCCGATCGCCGCGAGCACGAGCCGCACGTAGTCGCTCGCCGGCAGCTCGGCGTCGCGCACCGCGTCCCACGCCGAACCGAGCACCACGGCGCGCGCCACGGGGTCGGCGAGCTCCGACAGCCGGCGCACGGCCGTGTCGAACGAGGTCGCGTCGAGCCGCACCTTCGCGTACGTGAGGTCGTCGTCGTTCACGAGCAGCAGCTCGGGACGCGGCAACCCGACGAGCTCGGGCACGTCGGTCGACGCGCCGTCGACGTCGAGCTCCACCCGGTCGGTGCGCACGAGCCTTCCGCGCTCGTCGCTCGAGTAGCAGCCGAGGGCGACGCGGTGCGGGCGGAGCGTGGGGTGGTCGGGCGCGGCGCCCTGCTCGACGCGTGCCGAGGTGATCAGGCCCGCGGCATCCGTCTCGACCACCGCACGCAGCGTGTTCACGCCCGCGGTCTCGAGCCACAGCTGCGACCACCGCGTGAGCTCGCGGCCGCTCGCCCGCTCGAGCTCGTCGAGGAGGTCGCGCAGCGTGGCGTTGCCGCCCGCGTTGGCGCGCAGGTAGGCGCCGACGCCGCGCTGGAAGGCGTCGAGGCCGACCCAGGCGACGAGCTGCTTCAGCACCGACGCGCCCTTGTCGTAGGTGATCGCGTCGAAGTTCACCTCGACGTCGGCGAGGTCCCGGATCTCGGCGACGATCGGGTGCGTCGAGGGCAGCTGGTCCTGTTCGGCGGCGTGCGTCTTCTCGTCGCTCGCGAACGTGGCCCACACGCCCGTGAACTCGGTGACCCGCGAGGTGGCGAGCGTCGACGCCCAGGTGGCGAACGACTCGTTGAGCCAGAGGTCGTTCCACCACCGCATGGTCACCGAGTTGCCGAACCACATGTGGCTGAGCTCGTGCAGGACGACGATGGCCCGCTGCTCGCGCCGCGCGTCCGAGACGCGGGAGCGGAAGAGGTAGCTCTCGTTGAACGTGACCGCGCCGACGTTCTCCATGGCGCCCCAGTTGTACTCGGGCACGAAGATCTGGTCGTACTTGCCGTAGGGATAGGGCACGCCGAAGGCCGCCTCGTAGAACGCGAGGCCCGCCTGCACGGTCTCGAACATCACGTCGGGCTCGGCGTACTGCGCGAGCGACGCGCGCGTGAACAGCCCGAGCGGCACGTCGCGCCCGTCGACGCTGCGCGCCGAGCCGCGCCACGCAGCGTACGGCCCCGCCACGATCGCGACGATGTAGCTCGAGATCACCGGACCGGTCTCGAAGGCCCAGGTCGCGCTCTCCGCGCCGGCGTCGGGCCGTTCGACTCGCTCGGGGACCGGCGTCGGCGCGTTGCTCAGCACCTGCCACGCGGCGGGCGCGGTGATCGTGAACCGCACCGACGCCTTCAGGTCGGGTTGGTCGAACACCGCGTACACCCGGTTCGCCTCGGCGACCGCGAACTCCGTGTAGAGGTACACGGCGTCGTCGACCGGGTCGACGAAGCGGTGCAGGCCCTCGCCCGTGTTCGTGTACTCCCGCGTGGAGACGACGCGCAGCTCGTTCTCGGCCTCGAGGCCGTCGAGCCGGATGCGGAATCCGTCGCTCGCGGCCGCCGGATCGAGCACGCGCCCGTTCAGCACGAGCTCGTGCACCTCGAGGGTCGTCGACTCGATGAACGAGTCGGCGCCCGGCTGGGCGCGGAAGCGCACCACCGTGGTCGAGCGGAACGTGTCGCCGTCGCCCGTCAGGTCGAGGTCGACCTCGTAAGCGGGTGCGGCGACGACGGAGGCACGGGCCTCGGCTTCGTCGCGGGTCAGGTCGGGCCGTGGCATGCGTGCCTCCGTCGTGCGTTCGTGCGTGTTCGGGTCGGTTCGGGTCGTGCCGAGGTGCGGGCGGATGCCGCGACTACGCGTCCTGCGCGTCGCGCTCCTGCGCGGCGAGCGCCCGGTCGATCCCGGCGAGCCGCTCCACCACGAGGCGACGCAGCGCGGGGACGTCGGGGTGCGTGTCGAGCCAGGCGCGGCTCGCGTCGGCGAGGGCGCGGTTCGCGAGCGGCGACGGGTAGAGGCCGTCGACGAGCTTCTCCGCGATCGCGTAGCTGCGCTGGTCCCACACGTCCTCGAGCATCGCGAAGTACCGCTCGACGAACGCCTCGAGCAGGGCCGGGTCGCTCGCGCGGAGGAAGCCCTCTGCCGTCTCGCGCACCACGGTGTTCGTGGCCGTGTCCACGTCGATGAGCGACGCCCAGGCACGCTCCTTGCCCTCGGGCGTCTGGATGGCGGCGCGGGCGTGCGCGGCCGACTGCTGGCCCGTGGCCGTGTTGTCGGAGGCGAGGCGCTCGTCGATCTCGGCATCGCCGGCGCGACCCGACGCCACGAGCGCGATGAGCAGCTCCCAGCCGAGGTCGGTGTCGATCTCGAGGCCCTCGAGCTCGAGCGAGCCGTCGTAGAGCGCGACGAGCTGGTCGACGTGCGACCCGGCCTCCGCGATCGCGGCGAAGTTCATGACGAACTGGAACTGCGCGTCGCTGCCGGGCTCGGCCTCCTGCGCGAGGCGCCAGAACCCGTCGGCGAGGGCCCGGCGTGCGTCGGCGCGTCGCTCGGGCGTCGTGTAGCCGCTCGCCGCGAGGATCGAGTTCGCGAGCACGATCCGCAGGGTCGTCGACTCGGTCTCGCTCGCGATGTTGCCGAGCACGAGGGCGAGGTAGTCGCTCGCGCGGGTCTCGGCGTCCCGCGTGGCATCCCACACGGAGCTCCACACGAGGGCGCGGGCCAGCGGGTCCTCGATCTCGGAGAGGTTCGCCAGGGCGACGCCGTGCGACGCCTCGTCGAGGCGGATCTTCGCGTAGGCGAGGTCGTCGTCGTTGAGGAGCACGAGGTCGGGGCGGGCGACGCCCACGAGCTCGGCGACCTCGGTGCGCTCGCCGTCGACGTCGAGCTCCACGCGGTGGTCGCGCACGAGCTTGCCGTCGTGCAGGTTGTAGAACCCGATCGCGAGGCGGTGCGGGCGGATCGTGGGGTGGTCGGCGACCGCCGACTGCAGCACCGCGAAGGACGTGATCACGCCCGCGTCATCCGTGTGGATCTCGGGGCGCAGCGTGTTCACGCCTGCGGTCTCGAGCCAGAGGCCCGACCAATCGGAGAGGTCGCGGCCGCTCGAGACCTCGAGCTCGGCGAGCAGGTCGGCGAGGGTCGTGTTGCCCCAGCCGTGCTTCTTGAAGTACGCCGAGACGCCCGCGAAGAACGCCTCGACGCCCACCCAGGCGACGAGCTGCTTCAGCACCGAGCCGCCCTTGGCGTAGGTGATGCCGTCGAAGTTGACCTGCACGTCCTCGAGGTCGTTGATCGTGGCGACGACGGGGTGCGTCGACGGCAGCTGGTCTTGGCGGTAGGCCCAGTTCTTCTCCATCGAGTTGAACGTGGTCCACGCCTCGGTCCACTCGGTGGCCTCGGCCGTGGCGATGGTCGACGCCCACTCGGCGAACGACTCGTTGAGCCAGAGGTCGTTCCACCACTTCATGGTCACGAGGTCGCCGAACCACATGTGGGCGAGCTCGTGCAGGATCGTGACGACGCGGCGCTCGCGCACGGCATCCGTCACCTTCGACCGGAACACGTAGAACTCGGTGAACGTCACCGCGCCCGCGTTCTCCATGGCGCCCGCGTTGTACTCGGGCACGAAGAGCTGGTCGTACTTCGCGAAGGGGTAGGGCACGTCGAACTTCGACTCGAAGTAGGCGAAGCCCTGCTTCGTCTTCTCGAAGATGTAGTCCGCGTCGAGGTACTGCGAGAGGCTCTTGCGGCTGAACACGCCGAGCGGGATGACGCGGCCGTCGGCCGAGGTCAGCTCGTCGCGCACGACCGCATAGGGGCCCGCGATGAGCGCGGTGATGTAGCTCGAGATGCGCGGCGTCGGCTCGAACGCCCAGGTCTTCGCAGCGGTCCCCGAGCCCATCGAAGGGGCGTCGACCGGCTCGGGGGTGGGCGAGTTCGACACGACCTCCCAGTGCGCCGGCGCGGTCACGGTGAACCGGAACGCGGCCTTCAGGTCGGGCTGCTCGAACACGGCGAACATGCGTCGCGAGTCGGGCACCTCGAACTGCGTGTAGAGGTAGGCCTCGCCGTCGACCGGGTCGACGAAGCGGTGCAGGCCCTCACCGGTGTGCATGTAGCGGCCGTCGGCCACGACGACGAGCTCGTTCCGGTCGGCGAGGTCGGGCAGCTGGATGCGGACGCCGTCGCTCACCTCGGCCGGGTCGAGCGCGACCCCGTTCAGGGTCACCGAGTGCACCTCCGCCGTGATCGCGTCGATGAACGTCGACGCTCCGGCGCGCGCGTCGAACCGCACGGTGGTCGTCGAGCGGAACACGTCGGGGCCGGTCGTCACGTCGAGCACGACGTCGTAGTCGTGGACCGTGACGAGCGCCGCGCGCTCCTCGGCTTCGATGCGGGTGAGGTTCTCTCCGGGCACGTGCGCTCCTTCGCAGTCTTCGCGGCTCGTGGCCGCAGGCAACGTGTCCCAGCCTAGCCCCGCGTGCGGTGAGCGCCCCAGCCCGCCCTCAGGTCCGTTCCGGCCCGGGGGCGCCCTGGTCAGCGGCCCCAGATCGAGGCGACGGATGCCGCGAACGCGGGCAGTGCGGCGACGACTGCGAGCACCAGGAGCACGCGACCGACGATGACGCCCGCCCTCGACGCGCGCAGGGCGAGGAACCAGGGCAGCAGCCGGGGGAGCGCGAAGGTCACGAGCGCGCCGATCGCGAGGATCGCGCCGAGCGGCCAGAGCACGACGCCGAGCAGGAGCGGCACGACCGTGTCCGGCCAGTTCGCCCGCGTCATGAGCGGCAGGCTCCGGCTGAGTCGGCCGGCGAATGCGGCGAGGAAGGCGCCCTGCACGATCGCGAGCGCCGCGAACACGAGCACCGACAGCCAGCCCGGGCCGACGATGTCGAAGTCCACGTTGTCCGACCGGAGCGGGTCGATGAACGGCGATACCATCACGAACACGGCGAGGCCGAAGAGCGGACCCGCGAGGCGCCCGCGCGGCAACCACGGCGCCACGAGCAGGTAGAGCGCCGTCGAGGCGAACGCGAACGGCAGCGCGCCGAACACGAGGAACCCGAGCGTGCCCTCGAACGTGATCTCGCCCACGGTCGCCTGCGCCTCCGTGAGGCGCCCGGTCGCGTCGGGGGAGGTGAGGGCGAGGAGCCGCATGGCGAGCCGCCCGCCGGCTCCGGTGACGAACGGCAGGGAATCCGCATACCGGGAGAACAG
>CBFGWW010000184.1:0-6634 GCA_965652625.1 uncultured Agromyces sp. | reverse complement strand
GAGCCGGTCGTAGGCGAGGTCCTCGCCGGTGCTGAGGCGCACGGTGTGCGCGGCGCGGTCGATCGCGGTGGCGGCGACGCCGAGCAGCACGCGCGCGCCGGCCTCCTCGGCCACCTCGCGGTCGCCGACGAGCATCGCGTCGAGGTCGGTGTTGCCGACCGCGTACTCGGCGACGAGCACGCGGTTGTACGCCTCGACATCCTCCCCGGCCACGACCGTGAGGTCGACGGCGCCGCTGCGCACCGAGGGCAGCAGCTCCTCCACGAAGCGGGCGCCGACCGGGCCGTAGCCGACGAGGACGATCCTGAGTGGGCTCATGCGGGGACCTCGGCTTCCGTGCGGCGAGCGGGGCTCGCGACGCGCGCGACGCGCACGACGTTGGTCTTGAACTCGGGCATCGCCGAGACCGGGTCAACGGCGTCGGACGTGAGCAGGTTCGCGGCCTGCGCGTCGCCGTAGTGGAACGGGAGGAACACCGCGTCGGGCCGGATGTCGGTCGTGAGCCGCGCCCGTACGCGCACCGCGCCGCGGTGGTTCGCGACCTCGAGGTCGTCCCCGTCGGCGATCCCGAGCCGGTCGGCGGTGGCCGGATGCAGGGAGGCGAGCGCCTCGGGCTGGGCGTCGAGCAGCTCGGGGACCCGTCGAGTCTGCGCGCCGCTCTGGTAGTGCTCGAGCAGTCGCCCGGTGACGAGCGTCACCTCGTCGTCGCCCGGTCGCGGGCGCGCCGACTCGCGCACCGATACGGCCACGAGGCGGGCGAGGCCGTCGGGGTGCGCGAATCGCTCGGCGAAGAGCCGAGGCGTCCCGGCGCTCCCTCGGGGGAAGGGCCAGTACGCGGCCTCGCCGCGGTCGAGCATCTCGTAGTCGATGCCCGAGTAGTCGGCGATGCCGCCCTCCGACGCGAGTCGCAGCTCCTCGAAGACGCGCTCGGGGTCGGTGTCGAACGTCGCGGTGCACTCGAGGCGCCGGGCGAGCTCGGCGAGGATCCACAGCTCGTCGCGCACGCCGGCGGGCGGCGTGATCGCCCGGCGACGGCGGATGACGCGGCCCTCCAGGTTCGTCATCGTGCCCTCCTCCTCGGCCCACTGCGTGATCGGCAGCACGACGTCGGCGAGGGCCGCGGTCTCGGAGAGGAAGAAGTCGCACACCACGAGCAGGTCGAGTCGCTCCAGGCCCGCGCGCACGGCGTCGACGTTCGGCGACGACACCACGAGGTTCGAGCCGTGCACCATGAGCGCGCGCACGCCGCCGGGACGCCCGAGCAGCTGCAGCAGCTCGAGCGCCGGGACGCCCGGTCCGGGGATGTCGTCGGGCTCGATGCCCCAGACGCGCGCCACGTGCGCGCGCGCCTCGGGATCGACGATCTTGCGATACCCGGGGAGCTGGTCGCACTTCTGCCCGTGCTCGCGACCGCCCTGGCCGTTGCCCTGGCCGGTCAGGGTGCCGTAGCCGCTGCCGGGACGCCCGGGCAGGCCGAGCAGCAGCGCCAGGTTGATGGCGGCCGTCGCGGTGTCGGTGCCGTCGACGTGCTGCTCGACGCCCCGCCCGGTGAGGATGTAGGTGCCCTCGCCCGACGCGAGCCGTCGTGCGAGCCGGCGCAGCGTGAGCGCCGCCACGCCCGTGACCGACTGCACGCGCTCGGGCCACCACGACGCGACGCTGCGGCGCAGTCGATCGAACCCGACCGTGCGCGCCGTGACGTAGGCCTCGTCGACGAGCCGCTCGGCGATGACGACGTGGATGAGCCCGAGCAGCAGGGCCAGGTCGCTGCCGGGCGCCGGCTGCACGTGCAGGCCCCTCCCGTCGTCGGTGAGCCGCGCGGTCGCGGTGCGGCGCGGGTCCACGACGACCAGTCCGCCGGCCGCCTGCGCGCCCGCGAGGTGCCCGATGAACGGCGGCATCGTCTCGGCGACGTTCGTGCCGAGGAGGAGGATGGTGGACGCGCCGTCGAGGTCCTCGAGCGGGAACGGCAACCCCCGGTCGACGCCGAACGCGCGATTGCCGGCCGCCGCGGCCGACGACATGCAGTACCGCCCGTTGTAGTCGATGCGGCTCGTGCCGAGTGCGAGCCTGGCGAACTTGCCGAGCAGGTAGGCCTTCTCGTTCGTGAGCCCGCCGCCCCCGAACACGCCGACCGCGTCCGCGCCGTGTGCCGAGCGGATGCCGCGCAGCCGCCTCGCGACGAGGTCGAGGGCCTCGTCCCAACTCGCCTCGTGCAACGCGCCGTCGGCGCCCCGCACGAGCGGGGCGCCGAGGCGCGAGGGCGCGCGGAGCAGTTCCGCCGACGTCCAGCCCTTCTTGCACAGCCCGCCCCGGTTCGTCGGGAAGTCGCGGCCGGCGACCGTCACGGGCGGGGTCGCGGCATCCGCTGCGGCATCCGTCGGGGTGAGGGTCATCGCGCACTGCAGGGCGCAGTACGGGCAGTGCGAGTCGGCGGGACGGGTCATGCGGCCTCGATTCAGATCTTGTGCGCGCCCAGTCGGCTGGAGCGCACGTAGACGACGTAGGTGAGCACGAGGAGCCCGGCGTACCCGGCGATGAAGCCGACGAACGCCCCGGCGTAGCCGCCGGTGGCCTGGAACGAGAGGTTCAGCGCCTGCGGGATGAGGAAGCCGCCGTACGCCCCGATCGCGGAGATGAGGCCGAGCGCGGCGGCCGCCTTGCGCTTGCGGGCGGCCTCGTCGCCCGAAGCGCGAAGCGCGAAGACGATCGGCACCATGCGGTACGTCGAGCCGTTGCCGATGCCCGCCGCCGCGAAGAGCAGGAGGAACAGGCCGAGGAACAGCCAGAAGTTGCCGAGCGGCAGCGTGAGCAGCACGCCGACGGTGATCGTCGCCATGGCCGCGAAGGCGACCATCGTGATGCGGGCGCCGCCGAACCGGTCGGAGAGCCGGCCGCCGAACGGGCGTGCGAGCGACCCCACGAGCGCGCCGAGGAACGCCAGGCCGATGGACGTGCCGCCCACGGCGAAGGACGAGAACTCGGGGAACTGGTCGGCGATGAGCTTCGGGAACACGCTGGCGAAGCCGATGAACGAGCCGAAGGTGCCGATGTAGAGGACGGACATGAGCCAGAGGTGCGGCTCCTTGAGCGCTGCGGCGGAACCGGAGAGGTCGGCCTTGGCATTCGAGAGGTTGTCCATGTAGCGGTAGGCGCCGAACATCGCGAGCAGGATGAAGGGGACCCAGATCCAGCCGGCGACCGGCAGGTTGAGGGTCGCGCCGGCGCCGATGCTGATCGCGATCGGCACGACGAACTGGGCGACCGCGGCGCCGATGTTCCCGCCGGCGGCGTTGAGGCCGAGCGCCCAGCCCTTCTCCCGCTGGGGGTAGAAGTAGGTGATGTTGGACATCGAACTGGCGAAGTTGCCGCCGCCGAATCCGGCCAGGGCAGCGGCCGCGAGCAGCACGCCGAAGGGCGTGTCGGGATTCGATACGCACAGGGCGAGCGCGATCGTCGGTGCGAGGAGCAGGCCGGCCGAGATGATCGTCCAGTTCCGGCCGCCGAAGATCGGGACGAGGAACGAGTAGGGGATGCGCAGCGTCGCCCCCACGAGGCTCGGGATGGAGATGAGCCAGAAGATCTCACCGGTGCCGAGGTCGAATCCGGCGTCCGGCAGCGTCACGGCGACGATGCTCCAGAGCTGCCAGACGACGAAGCCGAGGAACTCGGCGAAGATCGACCAATTGAGGTTGCGGCGCGCGATCGCGCGGCCCTGGGACGCCCACTGCGTGGAGTCCTCGGGGTTCCAGTTGTCGATCCAGCGGCCCGGCCGGGTGGCGAGGGCGGGCGCGGTGGACTCGGGGGCCTGCGGGGGTGCGCCGTGCGGGGGAGCGGAGCTCAGGGTCTCGGTCATCGGTGCCTCCGGGGGTGTCGGTCACGTGGTGGAACTCGTGCAGCCGACGCTATGGGCGGCGTGTTTCCTCGGATCGGTCCGGTGGTAAACCCTGCGTCTCCACCTGCTCACCCGGGACGGGCGTCCGTGTGAGGTCGTGCTCAGACATCGATCCGGTACCCGCGCTTGACGACGGTGGCGATGAGCCCGGGCACCCCCAGCGTCTGGCGGAGGCGGCTCAACGCCACCTCGAGGGCATGCTCGTCGTTCGTGCCCGGGAGGCCCGACGCGAGCGGGTCGCGGCCCACGACCGAGCCGGGGGCCTGCACGAGGGTGGGGAGTATCTTGAGCGCCACCGGGGCGAGGGAGACCCGCCGTTCGTCGACGTCGACGACCGAGCCGCGCAGCGCGAGCGGCCCGTGCCGGGTGTCGAGCCGGAGGACCCGCGTGGACTCGAGGTGCTCGCAGACCAGCCGGATGAGCGCGCCCATGCGGAACCGCTCGGGCTGGATCGGCACGATCCCGGCGGCGACGAGCGGCTCCGCGGTGACGGGCCCGACGGCGGCCGCGACCACCGGCCCGCACATCGCGTCGACGAGGTCCTCGTAGCGCCCGCGAGCCTCGGCGGCGCCGAACAGCGCGTGCACGGCGGGTGCACTCGTGAAGGTGATGCAGTCCAGGCCGCCGGTGCAGGCGGCCTCGATGAGCCGGTCGACCCGGTCGTCGCCGTCGTCGGGCTGCACCCACCGGTACGGCTCGACCGTGAGCACCCGGTCGTGCGCGTCGCGCAGGCGGTCGAGCTGCGACGGGTTGAGGAAGCCGTGCAGCTGCACCGCGACGGTCAGCCCCGCAGGATAGTTCGCGAGCACCTCGTCGATGAGGGACTCCGTGGTCTCCTCCGCGCTCATGCCCACGTCGTTGAGTCCGGCGGCGCGAACGCCGCCGCGCGCCTTCGGCCCGCGCACGAGGATGGCCGTGTCGGAGAGCGCGTCGACGAGGTCCTCGCCGAGCCCCGCGGCATCCGCGACCTCGAACCAGCGGCGCACGCCGTAGGCGGTCGTCGCGAGCAGCACGTCGGGCCGCGCCGCGATGATCGCGCGCGTGTCGGCGATGACGGGGTCGTCGGAGATCGCGTTCGTCATGCGCAGCGTCGGGGCGTGCACGACCTGGGCGCCGCGCCGGGCGAGGGCGTCGATGAGGTCGGCGGAGCGGCGGTCGCTCGTCACTCCGATCCGGAAGCCGGCGAGCTGGTCGGGCCGGAACCCCGGTGCGCACTCGATGACGTCGGTCACGTGGCCACCGCCGCGTAGCCCGCTGCGCGTTCCATGAGCTCGGATGCCGCGGCGTCGCCGTCGTGCGCGAGCCGCACGACCTCGCCGACCACGACGACGGCCGGCGACGAGACGCGAGCGCGGCCGGCCGCCCAGACGATGTCGGACAGGTCGCCGACGGTCGTGCGCTGGTCGGCGGAGAAGCCGCGCTCGATGATCGCCACCGGCATCCCGGCCGGCATGCCGGCGCGAGCGAGACCCGCGGTGAGCGAGGGCAGCGAGTTGACGCCCATGAGCACGACGATCGTGCCGCCGAGGCCGGCGAGGTGCTCGAGTTCCGCGTCGGTGAGCGGCGCGTGGCCCGACACGACCGTGAAGAGGTGGCTCACGCCGCGGTGGGTGAGCGGGATGCCGGCGGCGCCCGGCACGGCGACGGCACTCGTCACGCCGGGGATCACCTCGACCGGCACGCCGGCGCGGTGGCACGCGAGCACCTCCTCGCCGCCGCGGCCCAGCACGTACGGGTCGCCGCCCTTGAGCCGCACCGCGTGGCGCCCGGCGAGGGCGTGCGCGACGAGGAGCGCCTCGATCTCGTGCTGGGGGATGGCGTGGTGGCCGGGTCGCTTGCCGACGTCGACGAGCTCGGCGTTCGGCGCGAGCTCGGCCAGGCCCTCGTGCGGCGCGAGCCGGTCGTACAGCACGACGTCGGCGGCCGCGAGGGCGCGCACCGCGGCGAGCGTGAGGAGGTCCTCGCGGCCGGGGCCGCCGCCGACGAGGGTGACGCGGCCGGTCACGCGTCGGCCCCCCGCACGGGGATCGTGGTGCCGGCCACGAGCACGGCCTCGCCGCGCTCCCGCTCCTCGGCGGTCGCCGGGCGGAACTGCCCACGCTCGGGGACGCGGGCCACCGTCGGGTCGGGTGTGTCCGGGGCGTTCACGAACGAGCGGAACCGTCGGAGCCGCTCGGGATCGGCGAGGGTCGCCGCCCACTCGTCCTCGTAGGTGTCGACGTGCTTGGCCATCGCCGCCTCGAGCTCCTCGGCCAGGCCGAGCGAGTCCTCGACGACGACCTCGCGCACGTGTTCGAGGCCGCCCTCCAGGTCCTCCATCCAGCGCGCGGTCCGCTGCAGCCGGTCGGCGGTGCGGATGTAGTACATCATGTAGCGGTCGATGTAGCGGAGCAGCGTCTCGTCGTCGAGGTCGCTCGCGAGCAGCTGCGCGTGCGCCGGCTGGAAGCCGCCGTTGCCGCCGACGTAGAGGTTCCAGCCCTGGTCGGTCGCGATGACGCCGACGTCCTTGCCGCGCGCCTCCGCGCACTCGCGCGCGCAGCCCGAGACGCCGAACTTCAGCTTGTGCGGCGACCGGAGCCCGCGGTAGCGCAGCTCGAGCCGGATCGCCATGGCCACCGAGTCCTGCACGCCGTAGCGGCACCAGGTCGAGCCGACGCAGCTCTTCACGTTGCGCAGCGACTTGCCGTAGGCCTGGCCCGACTCGAACCCGGCGTCCACGAGGATCCGCCAGATGTCGGG
>CBFGWW010000183.1:0-6647 GCA_965652625.1 uncultured Agromyces sp. | reverse complement strand
GGCCAGAGCTTCGCCGCGGGAACCACCGGGCTCGTCCCGTTCCAGGCCGAGTACGACGGCGAGCGCGTGCGCGGCGTGCTCCGGCCGCTCGGCGGCGACCAGTGGTCGGTCTCGCTGGTCGAGGACGCGGACGACTGATCGCGGCACCCGCCGTCGCCTCTGCGCCACCTCTGCGGGGTCCGCGCCACTTGGATCGGCGCACGGGGTGTCGAGGTGGCGCAGAGGTGGCGGGTGATCCGACGTCCTCGAACCGGATCGGCGCATGGGCGTAGCGTGGACTCGTGCTCACTCCTCCGAAGACCGAGAAGCGACCGATCGAACGCGAGCACCACGGCGACGTGGTGGTCGACGAGTACGAGTGGCTCCGCGCCAAGGACGATCCGGCCGTGCTCGCCCACCTGCACGAGGAGAACGCCTACACGAAGGCCCGCACCGAGCACCTCTCCCTGCTGCAGGAGCAGCTCTTCGAGGAGATCCGGGCGCGCACCAAGGAGACCGACCTCAGCGTGCCCACCCGCGAGGGCGACTGGTGGTACTTCACGCGCACGGTCGAGGGCGCGCAGTACGGCATCCACTGCCGCGTGCCGGCGACGGGCGACGACTGGGAGCCGCCGGTGCTGCCCGAGACCACGGGCGACGAGCTGGCGGATGCCTCGTTCGAGCGGCTCCCCGGCGAGCAGGTGCTCCTCGACGACAACGTCGAGGCCCAGGGCCACGAGTACTACGCGCTCGGGAGCTTCGACGTCACCGCCGACGGGTCGACGCTCCTCTACGCGATCGACGTCGAGGGCGACGAGCGGTACACGATCCGGTTGCGCTCGCTCGACGGCTCGGGCCGCGAGTACGACGACGTGATCGAGGGCACGGCCGCGGGCGCGGTGTTCGATCCGAGCGGGCGCTACCTGTTCTACGCGACGGTCGACGAGTCGTGGCGGCCCGACACGATCTGGCGGCACGAGGTCGGCACCGCGGCATCCGACGACGTCTCGGTCTTCAGTGAGCCCGACGAGCGGTTCTGGCTCGGGGTGGGCATCACGCGCAGCCGCAGGTTCCTCATGATCGAGGCCGGGTCGAACGTCACGAGCGAGACCTGGCTGCTCGACGCCGACGACCCGGCCGGCGAGTTCCGTGTGGTCTGGCCGCGGAAGGACGGGGTGGAGTACGACGTCGAGCACGTCGTCGCGGGCGGCAAGGACCGCCTGCTCGTCGTGCACAACGACGGCGCGGTGAACTTCGAGCTCGTGAGCGTCGCGGCATCCGACCCGCAGGGGCCGAGACGGATGCTGCTGCCGCACGACCCCGCCGTGCGCCTCGAGGGCGTCGACGCGTTCCGCGACTTCGTGGCCGTCGAGTACCGGCGAGAGGGGCTGCCGCGAGTCGCGATCGCGAAGGTGCCGCCGGCCGGGCTGCCCGCGGATGCCACGCCCGACGACACGCTGCACGAGCTGCCGTTCGACGAGGCCCGGTTCTCGGTGGGGGTCGGCAGCAACCCCGACTGGGAGCAGCCGAGCCTGCGCATCGGGTTCTCGAGCTTCGTGACGCCGACCACGGTGTACGACGTCGTGATCGCGACCGGGGAGCGACGCCTGCGCAAGCAGCAGCCCGTGCTCGGCGGCTACGACCCGACGCGCTACTCGCAGCGCCGCGAGTGGGCGGTGGCCGACGACGGCACGCGCATCCCGATCTCGCTCGTGTACCGCGACGACCTCGTCGACCTCGGCGTGCCCGCGCCGACGCTGCTCTACGGCTACGGCTCCTACGAGCACTCGATCGACCCCGCGTTCGGCATCCCGCGGCTCTCGCTGCTCGACCGCGGCATGATCTTCGCGGTCGCGCACGTGCGCGGCGGGGGCGAGATGGGCCGGCTCTGGTACGAGCACGGCAAGAAGTTCGACAAGCGCAACACGTTCACGGACTTCGTCGCGGTGGCCCGGCACCTCATCGACGAGGACGTCACCGCGCCCGATCGGCTCGTCGCGCAGGGCGGCAGCGCCGGCGGCCTGCTCATGGGCGCCGTCGCGAACATGGGACCGCGGTTCTTCTCGGGCATCCTCGCCGAGGTGCCGTTCGTCGACCCGCTGACATCGATCCTCGATCCGTCGCTGCCGCTCACCGTGATCGAGTGGGACGAGTGGGGCAACCCGCTCGACGACGCCGAGGTGTACGCCTACATGAAGTCGTACTCGCCGTACGAGAACGTGCACCGGAACCACTACCCGCCGATCCTCGCCGTCACGTCGCTCAACGACACGCGCGTGCTCTACGTCGAGCCGGCGAAGTGGGTGGCGCGGCTCCGCGACGCGGGCGCCGATCCCCTGCTGAAGACCGAGATGGCGGCCGGGCACGGCGGCGTGTCGGGCCGGTACTCCGCGTGGCGCGAGCGCGCGTTCGCGTACGCGTGGGTCATCGACCGGGCGAAGGCGCACCCGACGGGCGAGTAGGGGCGGTCGGCGCGCGCGGCTCGACGCCTATGGCAGGAATCCGCCGTTCGCGGGCAGCGAGCACGGGTGACGGATGTCGGGGGCCGCTGCCAGACTGCCCCTCATGTCGATCCTCTCCGAGTTGAGCGAACGCGTTCCCGGCCGGGCATTCGGGCCCGGCTCCACCGAGTACGACGACGGTCGCACCGTCTTCTACGGCCCCGGCGACCCCGAGGTCGTCTTCCGCCCCACCACCGCCGAGGAGGTCGCGGCCGCCGTGCGGGCGGCCGTCGACGCGAACCTCCCGATCGCCGTGCGCAGCGGTGGCCACGGCAGCATGCCCGCCACCGGCGGCGTGGTCATCGACATGGCCGAGTTCGACGACGTCGAGCTGCTCGAGGGCGACCTGGTGCGGGTCGGCACCGGCGCCCACTGGGGCGACGTCGCCGCGGCGATCGCGCCGCACGGCCTCGCCATCACGTCGGGCGACACCCTCGACGTCGGCGTCGGCGGGTTGGCGCTCGGCGGCGGCATCGGATGGCTCGTCCGCACGCACGGCCTCACGATCGACCTCGTGCGCGAGATCGAGTTCGTCACGGCCGCCGGTGCGGTGCTCACGGTCACTGCGGAGTCGCACCCCGACCTGTTCTGGGCGCTCCGCGGCGGCGGCGGCAACTTCGGCATCGCCACCCGCTTCGTGCTGCAGGCCTCGCCCGTCGGCGAGCTCGTCGGCGGGCACCTGCACTTCGACCAGTCGCAGGTCGGCGACGTGCTGCGCGCATGGCGCGACGTCACGCTCGCCTCGCCCGACGAGCTCAACTCCACGCTGATCGTGATGCCCGCGATCATGCCCGAGCTGCCCGCGGGCCCACAGCTCGCCGTGGCGCTCCGCGGCACCGAGGAGGAGCTCCGCCGGCTGCTCGAGCCGCTGCTGTCGCTCCCGTCGATCACCGACGTGTCGCTCGGCCCCGTCGCGTACGCCGAGCTGCTCGAGGCGGCGCCGCCCGGTCGGCCGCCGTTCCAGTTCGTCGGCGGCAACGGCTTCGTCGCCGACGTCTCCGACGAGCTGCTCGCCGCCGCCGAGCGCGCCTACGCCGGACCCGCGCCGACCATGGTGATGCTGCGCGCCCTCGGCGGCGCGTTCACGCGCGTCGAACCCGAGGCGACGGCGGTCCCCTACCGCGACGCGCAGGCGTTCTTCATGGTCAACAGCCTGCTCCCGCTCGACGCACCCGAAGCCGACGTCGCCGCGGTGCGGCTGGTCGTCGCCGAGCCGCTCTCGTACACGACCGGGCACTACTCGAACTTCACGCAGGAGTTCGGCGACGCCGTCACCGCGGTCATCTACCCGCCCGAGACCCTCGCGCGGCTCAAGCGGGTCAAGGCCGACGTCGACCCGGGCGACGTGTTCCGGCCGGCGCACCACATCACGCCGGCCTAGGGGCGCGTCGCCCGACGCTCACTCCAGCGGCGGGTCCTCGTGCAGGTCCTCATCGGCCGGCGCGAGGACCCAGCCGGAGAACCGCACCTCGAGATCGCCGCGCAGGGGCGCGCACACCATGGGCCCGGCGGATGCCGCGGCCGCCGGGAACGGCGCCACGCGCATGGTGCGCCAGCCGCTCGACGCCGTGCGGGCGCGCAACGTGATGTCGTCGCCGAGCTCGCCGCTCCGGCTCGCGCGGATCGTGACGAGCTGCCCGGCCCACTCGGGCACGGGAGCCATCGACCAGTCCGACACCCCGTTCGTGACGACCGCACCCAGGTGCAGCACGCCGTCGGAGACCTCGAGTCCGGCCTTCACCCACTGCTCGTCGCCGACCCACAGCAGGAGACCCGCCTGGTCGTAGAGCGCGGTGAGCGTCGACGCGTCGAAGGTCACCTCGACCGCGGCATCCGCCGGCCACTCCGCCAGCAGGCCGTGCCCGTCGTCGTGGATGAACCCGTAGTGGGTCGTGCGCCAGTAATCGCTGCCCTCGGCGGCGCCGACCACGAGGTCCTCGCCCTCCTGCCGGGTCGACACGGGTTCCCGCGTCCACCGCCCGGCCGTCCACTCCACCCGTCGTCCTTGCATGGTTCAACGCTAACGGGGCGAGCGCCTAGACTGCCCTCGATGAGCACCACCGCGAGCAATCCGACTCGCGCAGATCAGCACGTCGATGCCGCCGATCATGCTTCGCGCGAGGTGCTCGCGCGCGTGGCATCCGACCTCGCCGATCGCTACGCGGGCGTGTTCTCGCCCGAGACCGTCGGCCGCTACGTGCGCGAGAGCCACGACCTGCTCGTCGACCACTCGCCGCTCACCCGATTCGTGCCGTCGCGCACGGCGACGTTCGCGGCGATCCGCCTCGATGCGGGCTGATCCACGAGCTCGAGCTGTAGGCGCCGTTCGCGGCATCCCGTCGTCGTCGACCGCGGCCGCCGTCTGTCGGGGCGCCGGCGACCCCGTCAGCCCCAGGCGCCGAAGGAGTCGTCGAGCTCGTCGCGCTCCTCGCGCTTGCGACGGGCCGCCTCGAGGTCGCGTGCGAGGTCGAGCGAGAGCCCCTCGAGACGGTCGTCGCGCTCCAGCTCGTAGTCCTCGTCGACCTCGTAGCCCGTCCACTCGCGCGCGAGTCGCTGGTCGATGACGCCGGCGATCTCGTCCCACGCCTCGCGGCGCGCCCGCTCGGCGAATTCGGCGAGGTACGCGTCGTCGTTGCGGAGCTCGGTGAGCCGCGCCGCCACGGCGACGTTGACGCGCTCGCGCAACCGGAGGTTCCAGGAATCCGCGCGGTGGTAGTCGTGCTGGTGCTCGGAGCGACCCTCGCGCTGCGCGGCGGACTCGCGCTCGGCCGCCGACCACTCCGCGACCTCGGCGAGCTCCACGACGAGCTCGTGCAGCACCTCTCGTGCGGCCGCGGCCGCCCGGTCGGCATCCCACGGCTCGGCACCGCGCAGGGCTTCGACGATGATGCGGTTCTTCAGGGCCATGCGACCCGCGGCCTCCGCGACGAGGAGACCCTCGGTGAAGGACTCCTCGAACGTGAGCGGCTCGACCTCGGGCAGGGCCTTACGGTCGAACGGCGTGAACCGCTTCCGCTCCCGCCGCCGCCGCCAGAACCGCATCGTGCTGCCCTTCGCCTCCGAACCCCCGCGTCCGAACCGCCGGTCGGCGGTCGGAGAACGAGCCTATCGCGGGCGGGTGGACGCCTGCGGGTGTCGGCGGTCGCGCGTAGCCTGCTCGCATGACGTGCGGGATCGTCCTCGCCGACGGGCGCGCATGCGGCGAGCCCGTCGAGCTCGGCGCGCCCCTCGCCCTCTGCACCCGGCACCTGCTCGAGGCGCACGACTGGGTGGCGCGCACGGTCGGCACGACCGACCTGCTTCCCTCGCCGTGCCTGGCGTGCGGCTCGCGGATCGGAGTGCGCTACCCGTCGGGCTGGGTGTGCGCCGAGTGCGAGTGGCGCGTGGGCGAGGTGCCCGACGACGAGCTCGACCGGCCGCGCGTCGAGGTGGTCTACTACATCCGCTACCGCGACCAGATCAAGATCGGCACCTCGGTGAACCCGCGCCTGCGACTCGCGAGCCTGCCCCACGACGAGGTGCTCGCGTTCGAGCGCGGCGGTCGCGCCGTCGAGCAGCGCCGGCACCTGCAGTTCGCGGCGCACCGCTTCGCGGGCACCGAGTGGTTCGCGGTGCACGACGCGCTGCTCGGGCACATCGCCGAGCTGTCGGCTGGGGTCGACGACCCGTGGCGCGAGTACGAGCGCTGGGTGCTGCGGCGGGTGGCGCTGCGCACCTCGTGAGACGACGGATGCCGCGGCGCTCCCGCGCGGCTCAGGCGAGCCCGACGCTCACGGGCAGTACAGCTGCGTGCGCTCCCCCGAGCGGTCGATGTCGTGCTCCGACATGAGTGCGCCGCAGAGCGGGCACGCCGCCGGGCGCGCCGCGACGGGCTCCTCGTCGTAGGGGCCGAGCGGCGGCGGCCCGATGTAGGGCAGCAGGCGGGCGTTGAGGCGTTCGATGAAGCCCGCGTAACCGCGGGAGCCCGTGCGGTCGCCGCGGGTGGATCGTGTCATAATCATTAGTGTACTAATGATTTGCCCGCGATGCATACTGGAGCCATGGACGACCGACGGACGACGACCGCTACCGCTGACCCGGTGACGCCCGAGACCGCGGCGGCGAGCCGGAACACGACCGCCCTGGGCTCGGCGACCACCGGCGGCAACGCGGGTGTCGCGGCATCCG
>CBFGWW010000182.1:0-6678 GCA_965652625.1 uncultured Agromyces sp. | reverse complement strand
GATCGGATGCCGGAGGACGCGGGTGGTCGGCCGCGGTCGGCGCTCCCGCCGTCTCACCGGCTTCGGGCGCCGGATCGCCGGGCGCCCGGGGACCGAACGCCTCGTCACCGGAGCGCGCAGAGCCGCCGGGCGGCGTCCCGACCGGCACGATCCCGCCGGGCCGGAGCACCTCGTCGTTGCGCGACGGGCCGCTCACGTTGGCGAGCACGACCGCGACGTAGGGGAGGAACACCGCACCGGCGGCGAACACGACGAGCCACCAGCCCTGCGCGAACAGCATGCAGAAGATGCACGCGACGCGGATGGACATCGCGATCGTGTACTTGATCATGCGCGAACGCCGCTCCGCTTCGGGCGAGGGCGGCAGCGTGGTGATCGACTGCTGCTTCATGCTGGTCGCCGTGGGTCTCGCGGCGCCCTCCTCATACCCCAAGCCTACGTCCGTCCGGCCGCCACGGATGCCCCGATCGGCGAGCCTCTATGCTGGGACGGGCCGATCGGCCGGGGCGTCGCCCCTTCGCAGCAGCGCATCGCGCGACCGCACAGAACGGAGTCCAGCATGACGACGAGCCGCACCGTCCTCGTGACCGGTGGCAACCGGGGGATCGGCTACGCGATCGCCCAGGAGTTCCTCGCCGAGGGCCACCGGGTCGCGGTCACGGCCCGTTCGGGCGAGGGCCCCGAGGGCGCGCTCACGGTGCGGGCCGACGTCACGGATGCCGCGTCGGTCGACCAGGCGTTCAGCGAGGTCGAGGCGGCCCTCGGTCCCGTGGAGGTGGTCGTGGCGAACGCCGGCATCACCCGCGACACGCTCCTCCTGCGCATGACCGAGGACGAGTTCACGAGCGTCATCGACACGAACCTCACGGGCGCGTTCCGCGTGATCAAGCGCGCCTCGAAGGGCATGCTCAAGGCGCGGTTCGGGCGCATCGTGCTCATCTCGAGCGTCGTCGGGCTCTACGGGTCACCGGGTCAGGTCAACTACGCGGCGTCGAAGGCCGCCCTGGTCGGCATGGCACGCTCGCTCACGCGCGAGCTCGGCGCCCGGAACATCACGACGAACGTCGTGGCGCCCGGTTTCATCCAGACCGACATGACCGACGAGCTGTCCGAGGCGCAGCAGGCCGAGTACCAGAAGACCATCCCCATGGGTCGGTTCGCGACGCCCGTCGAGGTCGCCAAGGTCGTCACCTGGCTCGCCGGCGACGACGCCGGCTACATCTCGGGCGCCGTCATCCCCGTCGACGGCGGCCTCGGGATGGGGCACTAGCCGACGGCTCAGCGGTCGATGCGCACCACCGAGTACTCGGTGTCGGGTGTCGGCGGCGTGCCGAAGCGCGCATTCGGGAGGAACAGGCTCTTGCCGAAGCGCGCGACCGTGGTCGGCACCTGGAAGTCGGGATCGGTGATCCGGTCGACGACCGTGCCGCTCGTGCCGTCGGCGGACAGCTCCACGACCGCGACCGTGTTGAGCTGGTTCTGCACCACGTAGAGCGTCGTCCCGACGACGAGCAAGCCGTCGCCGGCCGCCAGCGTCTCGCCGCCGAGGTCGACCGCCGTGGCCTCACCCGTGGCCGGATCGACGCGGAAGAGGGTCGCGGTCGCCGACTGGATGACGAGCAGCGCCTGGTGGTCGGGCGTCTCGGCGATGCCGTTGGCGTTGAATCCCTGCTGCTGCACCCAGTCGCCCGTCAGCGGCAGCGTCACGACGTCGGATGCGTCGGGCAGTGCGCCCGCGGGGCCGAGCGGCACGAAGTACAGCTCGCCGGCGAAGCTGTTCGTGAACCACGCGCCGTCGCCGGTCAGCACGACGTCGTTGATGAACGCGGGTCCGGTCGTCAGCTGGTAGGTCTCCAACACGTCGCCCGTGGACGCGTCGACGACGCGCGCCGTTCCCGTCGGTCCGCCGGCGATGAAGAGCCGCCCGCGCTGGTCGACCTTCAGGCCGACCGAGGGCGTGCCTGGGCCCTGGAGGGTCGTGATCTCCTCACCCGTGCGGAGGTCGAACACGTAGACGTCGCCGTCGGCGAGCGAGCCGACGTAGCCGGTGGGACCGTTGCCGATCGCGATGCCCTCGGGCTGGAACCCGTCGGGCAGCGCGATCAGGTCCTCGACCGTTCCGCCGCCCGGCGGAGCGGCTGCCTGGGCGGTGCCGACCGCGCCGACGGCGAGGAGTCCGGTCAGCGCGGCGGCGGCGAACGTACGTGCGACGATGCGACCGGACATGGGCACAGGCTACGTCCGATCCGCTACCGCCGTCGTGGTTCGGAGGAAGCTCCCAGCCCGCCGCCGATCCGCTCGCGCGAGCGGGTCAGCCGCGCAGGCCGAGGAGGGGCAGCACCGCGCTGAGATCGGGCACGTCGATCGCGACATCCGCCTGCCGGCGCACCACCGGCTTCGCACAGAACGCGACGCCGAGGCGGGCGCGGCCGAGCATCTGCAAGTCGTTGGCGCCGTCGCCCACGGCGACCGTGCGCTCGAGCGGGATGCCGCTGGACGCCGCCCATTCCTCGAGCGCCGCCGCCTTGCCGGCCGCATCCACGATCGCGCCGTCGACCCGTCCGGAGAGGCGGCCGTCGACCACCTCGAGGCGGTTCGCGCGGCAGAAGTCGAGGCCCAGGCGCTCGGCGAGCGGGTCGAGCAGCTCGTGGAACCCGCCCGAGACGACGCCGACGCGGCCGTCGATCGCGTGCACACGCTCGATGAGCTGCTGGACGCCGGCCGTCGGCGTCATCCGGGCGCGGGCGCGCTCGAACTCGGCGACGTCGAGTCCGGCGAGCGTCGCGACGCGCTCTCGCAGGCTCGCGGCGAAGTCGAGCTCGCCGCGCATCGCGCGCTCGGTGACCTCGGTCACGAGCTCGAGGCTGCCCGCGGCATCCGCCAGCAGCTCGATCGCCTCCTCGCGGATGAGCGTGGAGTCGGCATCGAGCACGACGAGGGGGCCGCTCGCGCGGCCGGCCGCCGGGCCTGTCACGCCGTGACCCGGACCCGTGAGCCCTTGCCGACGACCGTGATGCCGCTGTCGGTCACGATGAAGCCGCGCGCCAGGTCTTCGGCGCGGTCGACGCCGATGTGCGCACCGGCCTCGACGACGACCTCCTTGTCGAGGATGGCCCGCTGCACGGTCGCTCCGGCCTCGATGCGGGCGCGGTCGAACAGGATCGAGTCCGCGACGTGCGCGCCCGAGCCCACGATGGCCCAGGGGCCGAGCACGCTGCGCTCGACGTGGGCGCCCGAGATGACGGATCCGAGCGACACGATCGAGTCGATGACCGTGCCGAGCGAGCCGCGGGCGTCGCGCGTGAACTTCGCGGGCGGCGAGTTGAGCTGCTGGCTGAAGATCGGCCACTCGCGGTTGTAGAGGTTGAAGACGGGCAGCACCGAGATGAGGTCCTGGTGCGCCTCGAAGAACGAGTCGATCGTCCCCACGTCGCGCCAGTAGTACCGGTCGCGGTCGGTGGATCCGGGCACGTCGTTGCGCTTGAGGTCGTACACGCCGGCCGCGCCCTGCGCGACGAAGGCGGGGATGATGTCGCCGCCCATGTCGTGGCTCGAGTCGGTGCGCTCCCCGTCGCGGAGCACGGCGTCGATGAGCGCGTCGGCGTCGAAGACGTAGTTGCCCATCGAGGCGAGCACCTCGTTGGGGGCGTCGGGCAGGCCGACGGGCTCCTTCGGCTTCTCGAGGAAGCGGTGGATGCGGTCGGGGTGCTCCGTGTCGACCTCGATCACGCCGAACTGGTCGGCGAGCGAGATGGGCTGGCGGATGGCCGCGACCGTCGCCGCCTGGCCCGACTGGATGTGCGCGTCGATCATCTGGCTGAAATCCATGCGGTACACATGGTCGGCGCCGCCCACGACGATGATGTCGGGCTGCTCGTCGTAGATGAGGTTGAGGCTCTGCAGGATCGCATCGGCCGACCCCGAGAACCAGCGCTTTCCGAGGCGCTGCTGCGCGGGCACCGAGGCCACGTAGGAGTTCAGCAGCCCGTTCATGCGCCACGTCTGCGAGATGTGGCGGTCGAGGCTGTGCGACTTGTACTGCGTCAGCACCACGATCTGCCTCAGGCCGGAGTTGAGCAGGTTCGAGAGGGCGAAGTCGATGAGCCGGTACTGTCCCCCGAACGGAACCGCGGGCTTGGCCCGGTCCTCCGTGAGGGGCATGAGCCGCTTGCCCTCGCCGCCGGCGAGCACGATGCCGAATACCTTGCGCGTGGCCATGGACCCCAGCGTAGTCAGCCGCCGTGCGATTTCGAGGGTCGATGTCGGCCCATGTCGCATGCGGCACGTGCTGCGCTACCGTGGCAGCATGCGTGTCGACCTGCTCACCCGCGAGTATCCGCCCGAGGTCTACGGAGGAGCGGGGGTGCATGTCGCAGAGCTCGTCAGGGCGCTCCGCCGCGACCTCGACGTCGTCGTCCGCTGCTTCGGCGCGCCACGCGACGAACCGGGCACGATCGGCTACGGGACGCCCGCCGAGTTCGACGGCCGCAACCCTGCGCTCGGCACGATGGGCGTCGACCTGCTGATGGCCGGGGATGCCGCGGGCGCCGACCTCGTGCACTCGCACACCTGGTACGCCAACTTCGCCGGCTTCACCGCCAAGCGCCTGCACGACATCCCGCACGTCGTCACCGCGCACAGCCTCGAGCCGCTCCGTCCGTGGAAGGCCGAGCAGCTCGGCGGCGGCTACCGCCTCTCCTCGTGGGTGGAGCGCACGGCGTTCGAGGACGCCGACGCCGTGATCGCCGTGAGCGACGGCATGCGCCGCGACATCCTGCGCGCGTACCCCGCCATCGACCCCGAGCGCGTCGAGGTGGTCTACAACGGCATCGACCTCACCGACTGGAAGCCGAACCACGACGCCGACCTCGCACGGTCGCTGGGGCTCGACCCCGACCGCCCGTCGGTCATCTTCGTGGGCCGGATCACCCGGCAGAAGGGCCTGCCCTACCTCCTGCGCGCGGCGCGGCTGCTGCCCGCCGACGTGCAGCTCGTGCTCTGCGCGGGCGCGCCCGACACCGAGGAGATCATGGCCGAGGTCACGGGCCTCGTCGAGGAGCTCGGCGCCGAGCGCGGCGGCGTCGTGTGGATCGACCGGCACCTCCCGCGGCCCGAGCTCACGGCGCTCCTCACCGCGGCGACCACGTTCGTGTGCCCCTCGGTGTACGAGCCCCTCGGCATCGTGAACCTCGAGGCGATGGCGTGCGGAGCGCCCGTCGTGGGCACGGCGACCGGCGGCATCCCCGAGGTCGTCGACGACGGCGTCACGGGCGTGCTCGTGCCGATCGAGCAGGTGGATGACGGCACCGGGACCCCGCTCGACCCCGATGCGTTCGTCGCCGACCTCGCCGCGGCGCTGACGCGCGTGGTGAGCGATCCGGCCACGGCGAAGGCGATGGGCCAGGCCGGTCGCCGGCGCGCGGAGGAGCACTTCGCCTGGGACGCGATCGCCGCCCGCACGCGCGAGCTCTACGCCCGGGTCCTCGGGAGTTGAGCCGGCACAACGGGGCGTCGTCCAGGACTGGGCGCGGAGAGGAGGGCCCTTCCGGTCCCGATAGCATGGTGGGCATGGCGAGTACGGTGCTGCAGTTCCACGACGTGTCGGTCATCCGAGACGGGAATCCGATCCTCGACTCGGTGACGTGGAGCGTCGACTCCGACCAGCGCTGGGTCATCCTGGGTCCGAACGGGGCGGGCAAGACCACCCTGCTGCAGATCGCGGCTGCGGCGATGCACCCGAGCAAGGGCACGGCCGACGTGCTCCAGGAGGCGCTCGGCAAGGTGGACGTCTTCGAGCTGCGCCCGATGATCGGCTTCGCGTCCACCGCGATGGCCCGCAAGATCCCCAAGAACGAGACCGTGCTCGACGTGGTGCTGACCGCCGCCTATTCGGTCACCGGCCGCTGGAACGAGGAGTACGAGGAGATCGACCTCCGTCGCGCCCAGCGCGTGCTCGCCGAGTGGGGCCTCGAGGGCTTCGCCGAGCGCCGCTTCGGCAGCCTGTCCGACGGCGAGCAGAAGCGCGTGCAGATCGCCCGCTCGGTGATGACCGACCCCGAGCTGCTGCTCCTCGACGAGCCCGCAGCGAGCCTCGACCTGGGCGCCCGCGAAGAGCTCGTCGGCCTGCTCGGCGGCTACGCCTCGTCGCCGTCGTCGCCCGCGATCGTCATGGTCACCCATCACGTCGAGGAGATCCCGCAGGGCTTCACGCACGCGCTGCTGCTCTCGGGCGGCAAGGTCGTGACCGCCGGCCCGCTGACCGAGGCGCTCACGTCCGAGAGCCTCAGCGACACGTTCGGGCTGTCGATCGACCTCTCCGAAGCCGACGGCCGGTTCGCCGCGCGCGCCGCCTGACGTGCGGTCGCGTCGACTCTGCTAGACTCGATAGCTGGCCCGAGGGCCATCATGCTTTCCCTGCGCCCCGCGCGCGGGATTCCCCGTCACATCCGATCAGCAAGGAAGTCTCCATGAAGACCGACATCCACCCCGAGTACAACGCCGTCGTCTTCCGCGACCTCTCCTCGGGCGCCACGTTCCTCACCCGCTCCACCGCGACGAGCGAGAAGACCATCGAGCTCGACGGCGTCACCTACCCCGTCATCGACGTCGAGATCTCGTCGGAGTCGCACCCGTTCTACACGGGCAAGCAGCGCATCATGGACTCGGCCGGCCGCGTCG
>CBFGWW010000181.1:0-6698 GCA_965652625.1 uncultured Agromyces sp. | reverse complement strand
CGCAGGCACTCGGCGACGAGCAGGTCGCGTTCGCCGTAGATGCGCTTCAGGATGCGTCCCGCCGACGTCGAGACGAGCGATCCCGTCGCGTCGCGCTCGAGGTAGCCGAGCTGCTCGAGCACCTCGGTCACGCGGTCGAACCGCTTCGCGACCTGGCCGGTGCGGGTGCGGATCTGCCGCGAGAGCTGGTCGTGCTCCTGCTTGAGGCGCCACCACCGCTCGGCCCAGCGCGCGTGCTGCTCGCGCTCGGCGCAGCCGTGGCACGGATGCGCCCGCAGCTGCTTGCGCACCGCGACGAGCTCGCGCTGCATCCGCTCGCGCTGCGCGTGCGTCGGGTTGCCCTTGGACGACTGGCGCTCGAGCTCGCCGATTCGCCGCCGGATCGCGGCGTACTCCGCGAAGTCGCCGAGGTGGCACCGCATGGCCTCCTCGTAGCCCGCCATCGACTCCTCCTGCTTGCGGAGGGTGCGCGCGAGGTCGACGACCGCGCGGTCGGCCTGGAACTGCGCGAACGACAGCTCGAGGATCTGGCGCGTCCGCTCGCGTCCGAACTGGTCGATGAGGTTGACGGCCATGTTGTAGGTCGGCTTGAAGCTCGAGTTCAGCGGGTAGCTGCGACGCGACGCGAGCGCGGCGACCGCCTCGGGGTCGAGCCCGTCGGCCCACTGGATGACGGAGTGGCCCTCGACGTCGATGCCGCGCCGACCGGCGCGGCCCGTGAGCTGGGTGTACTCCCCCGGCGTGATCGGCACGCGGGCCTCGCCGTTGAACTTCTCGAGCTTCTCGAGCACGACCGACCGGGCGGGCATGTTGACGCCGAGCGCGAGCGTCTCGGTGGCGAAGACCACCTTCAGGAGCTTCAGCTGGAACAGCTCCTCGACGACCTCCTTGAAGGCGGGCAGCATCCCGGCGTGGTGCGCCGCGACACCGCGCTGGAGGCCCTCGATCCAGTCCCAGTACCCGAGCACGGCGAGGTCCTCGTCACGCAGCATCCGGGCCCGCTCCTCGACGATGGCGCGGATCTCGTCGCGCTCCTCGGCGTCGGTGAGGCGGATGCCGGAGCGGAGCACCTGGCGGACGGCCTGGTCGCAGCCCGCCCGCGAGAAGATGAACACGATCGCCGGGAGCAGGTGCTTGCCGTGCAGCAGGTCGACGACGTCGGGGCGCTCGATCCGCCCGCTCGGCTGCCCCTGCTGGTGGAAGCGGCCGCGGTCGCTCCCACGCCGTCCGCGCGCGGAGCGCGACGAGATCGACCGCCCGCCGGTGCGCGCCAGGCGCTGCAGCTCGGGATTGACCCGGTTCGTGGCCGCGAGACCCGACGAGTCGAACAGGTCGAGCAGCTTGCCCTTCACGAGCACGTGCTGCTCGAGCGGCACGGGCCGCTCCTCGGAGACGATGACGTCGGTGTCGCCGCGCACGGCCTGCAGCCAGTCGCCGAACTCCTCGGCGTTCGACACGGTCGCCGAGAGCGAGACGAGTCGCACCGCCTCGGGGAGGTGGATGATGACCTCCTCCCACACCGCGCCGCGGAACCGGTCGGCGAGGTAGTGCACCTCGTCCATCACGACGTAGGCGAGGCGGTCGAGCAGCGGCGAGTCGGCGTAGAGCATGTTCCGCAGCACCTCGGTGGTCATCACGACGATGCGCGCGCCCGAGTTCACGTTCGTGTCGCCTGTGAGCAGGCCCACCTGGTCGGCGCCCCACTCGTCGGCGAGCTCCTGGAACTTCTGGTTGCTGAGCGCCTTGATCGGGGTCGTGTAGAAGACCTTCGCCTTCGGCTCCTGCATGGCCAGGAACACCGAGAACTCGGCGACCACGGTCTTGCCCGCGCCCGTCGGCGCGGCGACGAGGACGCTGCGGCCCTCGTCGAGCGCGGCGCATGCGGCCTGCTGGAACGGGTCGAGGTCGAACTTCAGCCGTGAGGCGAACTCGGCGAGGCGGGGCTTGCGGCGCTGCTCGCGCGAGATCGCGTACCGCTCGGCCGGGGAAAGGGTCTCCACCCCTCCAGCCTAGACAGCGGCTCCGAACTCCACGCGGTTGCGGCGCTCGACACGGCGGTCGTGCAGGTGCGCGATGAACCACGCGCCGAAGTACAGCGCGATCATCGGGATCGCGAGCATGAACATCGAGATGATGTCGGCCGAGGGCGTCGCGATGGCCGTGAACAGCACGATCACGAGGATCGCCACGCGCCACGACTTGATGATCGCCTGCGCGCTGATGATGCCCGCGAAGTTCAGCAGCACGATGAACACCGGCACGACGAACGCGATGCCGATCGCCACGACGAGCTTCAGGACGAAGTCGATGTACTCCTTCGCCGTGAGCAGCGACTCGGCGCCGTCGGGCACGAAGCTCGTCATGAGCTTCACGATGTTCGGCAGCACGAACCACCCGGCCGCGCAGCCGGCGAAGAAGAGCGGGATCGCGGTGGCGAAGAACGCCAGGGTGAACTTGCGCTCGCGCGTGTTCAGCCCGGGCACGAGGAACGCGAAGATCTGGTAGAGCCAGACGGGGGCCGAGATCACGATGCCGAGCGTGAACGCGATCTGCAGGCGCAGGTCGAACGCGCTCGAGATCGTCGGGAAGATGATCGCCGTGTCGCTGCCCTGCGCCTCGGCGACCCGCTCGACCGGCTCCTGGATGGCCTGCCAGACGAAGGCGTCGGTCAGCCACCATCCGAGCGCCATGCCGACGACGATGGCGATGGCCGAGATGAAGAGGCGCTTGCGCAGCTCGATGAGATGCGCGCCCAGCGACATCCGCTTCTCGCGGTTCTTCTCCCCGCGATCCTTCACCGCGGACATCGGGGTCAGCGGCTCTTGCCGGTATCGGCCTCGTCGGTCTTGGCCTGGCCGCCCGCGACGTCGGACGTCGCCGGAGTGCTCGTCGCGGTGGTGCTCGACGTGGTGCCGTCGGCCGCCTCCGCGTCAGTCGCCGCACCGTCCTTCTCGGGACGGACCTCGCTCTTGAGGATCTTCATCGACTGCCCGAGGCTGCGGGCGAGCGCCGGAAGCTTCGGCGCGCCGAAGAGCAGCAGGATGACCACGAGGATGATCAGCGCGTGCCAACCAGTGAAGCCTTGCCACATAGGTGTTCGTCCGTTCTCGGGGGGATCGTGCGGCCAGTCTACCTGCCGAATCCCGCAGCCGAGACAATCGCGGTCCGGGCGGCTCCCGGGCCGACCGAGGGGCGTCGCTCGAGCAGTGGTTCAGCGAGGGCCGGCGGATGCCTCGCGGTCGCCGTATCCGGCGAGCCCGGCCGCCGCCCATTCGGCGACCGCCGCACGCGCCTCGGCCGGGGCGACGACCGTCACGAGGCCGGGCAGGCCGGCGACGAGGCGCTTCAGTCCGTGGACGTGCGCGAGCCGCAGCGTGACGCGCAGGCGCCCGTCGACCTCGCGCTCGCGGGTGCTCGAGTCCGCGAGGTAGTCCGCGAGCAGCGGCAGCGCCGACGGCTCGACGTCGACGACCACGTCGAGGTCGGACTCCGAGCCCTGGAAGAGGGTGTCGGGCACCGTGCGACCCGAGTGGTCGCCGATCGGCTCGTCGGTGAGCACGAGGTCGCTCATGCGGTCGACGCGGAAGTTCCGCACGTCCTCGCGGGTGTGGCAGAACGCCTGCAGGTACCAGTCGGCGTCCTGCGAGATGATCCGCAGCGGATCGGCACGGCGACGGCCGCCCTCCCCCCTGGCGTTGAGGTAGTCGAATTCGAGCTGCCGGCCCTCGGCGACGGCCTCCCGGATCAGCGCGAGCGACGCGTCGGCCTCGGTCTCGGCGACCGCGAGCCGGCTCGGCGCCGCGGAGGCGCCCGCGGTCAGCTTCGCCATGAGCGAGGCGAGCGACGCGCTGCCGGCGTTCTCGGGCGAGGCCGAGAGGTACTGCAGCCCGGCGATGAGCGCGGCCGCCTCGCGTGCGGAGAGCCGCGGCGCGTCGTCGATCGCGACGTGGTGCACGACGATGACGACGTCGTCCTCCTCGAAGGAGTCCCAGTCGATGTCGAAGAGGTCGTTCGGCTGGTACGTGCCGGTCTCCCCGGGCAGTCCCGAGGTCGCGATGAGCCGCACCGCGTCGCGGATCTCCTCCTCGGTCATGCCGAAGTGCTGCGCCGCCTCCGACACGTCGACGACCCGCCGCTCGAGCAGGTACGGCACGAACGAGAGCAGGAAGACGAGCTTGTCGGGCGCCTTGAGCGGCTTCTGGCGCTTCGCCATCACGCGACTCCCCCGTTCCGGTGCGCGGCCACGACCGCCTCGAGCCGGGCGCGCACCGCCTCGCGCAGCGGTGCGGGACCGATGACGCGCACCTCGGGGCCGTAGGCGGCCAGCTCGTCGGCGAAGACCGCGGCATCCGTGTAGTGCAGCCGGATGACCCCGACGTCCTCATCGCGCAGCACGGCCCGCTTGCCGAGGCGCACCTCGGCGTCGCTGCCCGCCGTGACGGCGAGGTCGGCGGCGTTCTGGAGCCGCAGTTCGTCGAGCTCGGCGAGGATGCGGTCCTGGATGCCGGGCGGCGGCGCGTCGAACGTGAGGCCCGGCACCGGCTCGACGGCGCCGACGATGCGCGAGAGCAGGAACGTGCGCGGGCCCTGCGCGTCGCGGTCGAACGCGTGCAGGTGCCAGCGGCCCTCGTGCAGCACGACCGCGAGGGGGTTCACCGTGCGCTCGCGCGGCGCGGCCTCGCCGGGCTTGAAGTAGCGGAAGCGCACGACCTGCCGGCGGTCGAGGGCCTGGCGCAGCGGCTCGAACGCGGCATCCCGCACCCGGAGCCGGGGCGCGTAGCCGATGACCGGTTCGCGCGGCTCGATGCCGAGCGAGCGCAGCTTGGTGAGCGCGCGCTGCGAGTCGGCCGAGAGCGACGCCTCGCGCCAGACCTCGGCGGCGAGCCCCAGCAGCGCGAGCTCGTCGGGCGTGAATCGCACCTCGTCGGGGAGGTCGTACTGGCCCTTCGGGATGCGGTAGCGCAGGGCCTGGTTGTCGCCGGGACGGTCGGGCGACTCCACGGTCTCGAGCGGGATGCCGAGCTCGCGGATGTCGTCCTTGTCCCGTTCGAACTGCCGCTCGAGGTTGGCGTTCTGGCCGGACTCGTCGTAGCGCTCGGCGTAGCCGCGCACGGTCGAGAGGATCTCGGACTTCAGCAGCCCGGTCTCGGTCGCGAGGAGCGCGAGCACGAGGCTGAAGAGCCGGTCTTCGACGGGGATCCGCTGCTCGCCCGTTCGTCCTCCACCAGCCACACGAGCGATCATACTGAACCGCGGGCGGTGTCAGGCCGCCGGCGGCGGCTCAGATCACGCCCAGGACGTCGATCACGAAGAAGAGCGTGGAATTCGCCGGGATCTGGGAGTTCCCCTGCTCGCCGTAGCCCTCGGACGGCGGGATGATGACGCCGACCTGCGAGCCCACCTGCTGCCCGATGAGCGCATCCGCGAAGCCGGGGATGACCTGGGCGTCCTCGCCCTTCGTCACGACGAAGGTGGCCGGGGCGCCGTTCTCCCATGTGGAGTCGAACACCGAGCCGCCGTCCCAGAGCACGCCCGTGTACTGCACCACGACCGAGTCGCCGTCTTCGATCGTCTCGCCGTTGCCCTGCTTGAGGACCTCGACCTCGGTGCGCTCCTTCGCGGGCGGGTCGTTGTCGGGCACCGTGATGCCGGGCCGGCCGTCGGGTGCGAGCACGACCGCCGGGAAGCCGTCGCGGCTGAGGCGCGGTGCGCCGTCGGCACGCGACGGGAACGCGCGATCCACGTCGACGACGAGCACGAGGCTGTCGTCGGGCGAGATGTTGAGCGACGGGTTGCCCTCCTCGCCGAACCCGTCGGCGGGCGGCACGACGACCGCGACGCGGGAGCCGACCTTCGCGCACGACAGCGCCTTGTGCAGGCCGGGCAGGATGGCCGTCGAGTTGGTGACCGAGATGGGGTCCTCGTCGCCGAAGCCCGCGACCTGCAGCTCCTCGCCCGTCGCGCCGTTGTAGACCGCGAGGCCGACGAGCGCCTGCTGCCCCTCCTGCAGGTACTCCCCCTCGCCCGCGACGACCTCGGTGCACTGCGTCTCCTCGGGCACGAGCGGCGTGGGGAACTCCACGCGGGGCTCCGCGCCGAAGTCGCCCTTCACCACGACGGCGTCGGACGACTGCCCCGGCGCCGCGTCGGGCGCGGGCGCGGTGGCGCAGCCGGCCAGGGCGACGGCGACCAGGCCGGCGGTGGTGATGAGCGCGAGTGACGAGCGCACTGATCCTCGTTTCTTCGAAGGGGGTCGCTGAGGGGCGTAGGTAGCCTACCCGCCGTTCCCGGTGGGTTCGGTGTCGTCGGTTGCGGCGGGGCGTGCCGGCTCGGCGACGTCGGCCGCCGCCTCGCCGTCGTCGGCGCGCGAGCGCTCGGCCGCGGCATCCGCTGCGCGAACGCGCTTGCGCAGCGCCTTGTCGCTCACGACGCGCTCCCCGAGGGCGCCGGGCGTCCAGGCCTCGACGTCCTCGTCGCTGAAGTCGGTCTTCGAGGGTCGGCGCTTGAGCTCGGGCAGCACGGTGTCGGGCGCCAGCCGACGCGCCGTGATGAGGAACCCGGTGTGCGCGATCATGCGGTGGTCGGGTCGCACGGCGAGGCCCTGCACGTGCCAGCCGCGCACCATCGTCTCGTTCGACACGGGGTCGGTGTAGTGGCCCGTCGCCCGGATGGCCTCGGCGACGCGCGAGAGCTGCGTG
>CBFGWW010000180.1:0-6740 GCA_965652625.1 uncultured Agromyces sp. | reverse complement strand
CGGCGGAACCGGCCTTCGCCCCTGATTGTAGGCCGAATCGATTCGATCCCGGCTGGGAGGCGCGGCCCGGGCGCGCCGGAGTCGAGCCCGCCGGCTCATCCGCGCTCGGCCAGCTCCTTGATCTTCGCGAGCGCCGAATCCCACATGCCCTGGGAGTGGTCGCGCGCCTCGGTCGTGCGGTTGCCGTCCTGGTCGAGCGTGAGCACGGTGCCGCCGTCACCGGCGTCCTCGAGCGTCCACGTGAGCGTGTGGTGGTTCTCGGGCACGTCGGCGTCGCCGCTCAGCGGGCTGAAGTGCGTGTTCACGAGGCGCCGCCCGGGCTCGAGCTCGAGGATCACGCCGTGATCCGAGTACCGGCGGCCCTCCCAGACCCCGTGCCAGCGGATGGGCCCGCCGACCGTCCAGTCGGTCTCGAGGTCGGTGCCGAACATGAACTCGCGCGTGGCGTCGGGGTCGGTCAGCACCGCCCAGACCCGCTCACGCGACGCGTCGATCGTGATCGTCGACGTCGCGACGAATCCCTCCGCCATGGTCGGCTCCCTTCGGTCGGCCCATCGGATGCCGCGACGTCGCGCCGCGGCATCCGTCATCTCGTCACGACTCGGCCGCGGCCATCACCTCGTCGCGTGCCCCTGCGAACGCCTCGACGCAGCGGCGGATCTCCTCCTCGGAGTGCGCGGCCGAGAGCTGCACGCGGATGCGCGCGAGCCCCCGCGGCACCACCGGGAAGCTGAACGCCGTCACGTACACCCCGCGCTGCTGCAGGGCGTCGGCGATGCGGGCGGTGAGCGCGGCGTCGCCGAACATGACCGGCACGATGGGGTGCTCCCCGGGCAGCAGGTCGAAGCCGGCATCCGTCATCAGCGACCGGAACAGCGCCGCGTTCGCCTTCAGCCGCTCGCGCAGCTCGCCCGACGACTCGAGCAGGTCGATCGCCTGCAGCGTGCCCGACACGATCGCGGGCGCGAGCGTGTTCGAGAAGAGGTACGGCCGTGCGCGTTGGCGGAGCAGGTCGACGATCTCCTGGCGGGCCGCGACGTAGCCGCCGGATGCCCCGCCGAGCGCCTTGCCGAACGTGCCGGTCGTGATGTCGACGCGGCCCTCGACGCCGCAGTACTCGGGCGTCCCGCGGCCGTTGTCGCCGACGAACCCGACGGCGTGGGAGTCGTCGACGAAGACGAGCGCGTCGTACTGCTCGGCGAGGTCGCAGATCTCCTGCAGCGGCGCGATGTAGCCGTCCATCGAGAACACGCCGTCGGTGACGATCACGCGGCGGCGCGCGCCCGACGCCTCCAGGAGCTTCGCCTCGAGGTCCGCCATGTCGCGGTTGCGGTAGCGGAACCGCTGCGCCTTCGACAGGCGGATGCCGTCGATGATCGACGCGTGGTTGAGCTCGTCCGAGATGATCGCGTCATCGGGCCCGAAGAGCACCTCGAAGACGCCGCCGTTCGCATCGAAGCACGACGAGAACAGGATCGTGTCGTCGTAGCCGAGGAAGTCCGCGACCTTGCGCTCGAGCTCGAGGTGCAGCTCCTGGGTGCCGCAGATGAACCGCACGCTCGCGAGCCCGTAGCCCCAGTCGTCGAGCCCGCGGCGCGCGGCATCCTTGATGCGCTCGTCGTTCGCGAGTCCGAGGTAGTTGTTCGCGCAGAAGTTCAGCACGTCGCGGCCGGCGACCTCGATCTCCGAGGACTGCGGCCCGTGGATGCCGCGCTCGCGCTTCGTGAGCCCGGCGGCCTCGATCTCGTCGAGCTCCGCCCGGAGCTGCTCCTTCACCGATCCGTACACGCTCAGACCTCCGTCCAGTCGAGGATGACCTTGCCGACGCCGCCCGACGCGGCCGCGTCGAACGCCGCCCGCCACTCGCGCGCCGGGTAGCGGTCGCTGATGATGGATGCCACGCGCGAACGCAGCTCGGCGCTCGTCTGCAGCATCGCGCTCATGGAGTTCCACGTCTCGAACATCTCGCGCCCGTAGATGCCCTTGAGCGTGAGCATGTGGGTCACGACCTTGCCCCAGTCGATCGCGTAGGGCTCGCTCGGCAGGCCGAGCAGCGCGATGCGTCCGCCGTGGTTCATGTTCTCGATCATCTCGGGCAGCGCCTTCGCCGATCCCGACATCTCGAAGCCCACGTCGAAGCCCTCGCGCATGCCGAGGCGCGGCTGCACGTCGCGGATGCGCTCACGCGACACGTCGACCGCGGCATCCGCCCCCATCGCGAGTGCGAGCTCGAGACGGGACGCGCTCACGTCGCTCGCCACGATGAACCGTGCGCCGACGTGGCGGGCGACCGCGATCGACATGAGGCCGATCGGGCCGCAGCCCGTGACGAGCACGTCCTCGCCGACGACCGCGTAGGTGAGCGCGGTGTGCACGGCGTTGCCGAACGGGTCGAAGATGGCGCCGACCTCGGGGTCGACCTCGGCGTGGTGCACCCACACGTTCTCGCCGGGGATCACGACGTACTCGGCGAACGCCCCGTCGCGGTGCAGGCCCAGGCCTTTCGTGCGGATGCACATCTGGCGGCGACCGGCGCGGCAGTTGCGGCACATGCCGCAGACGATGTGGCCCTCGCCCGAGACGCGGTCGCCGACCTCGATGTCGTGCACCAGGTCGCCGACCTCGACGACCTCGCCGTAGAACTCATGGCCCGGGATCAGCGGAGCGCGGATCTCGGATGCCGCCCAGTCGTCCCACTGCTCGATGTGCAGGTCGGTGCCGCAGATGCCCGTGCGGAGCACCCGGATCTTCACGTCCTCGGGCCCGGTCTCGGGCTCGGGTCGGTCGACGAGTTCGAGTCCCGCGGCGGGCGCGGGCTTGTACAGGGCCTTCATCGGCGATGCCTTCTTCGTACGGGCGCCTGCGGGGTGGGCCGGCGCCGGGCTCGTGCGCCGAGGGTCACGACGCACGTCGAGGTGACCCGTTCATCGTAATCGCGGGCGGAGGCGTGTGACGTCGCAGCGCAGGGCCCGGGTCGCGACGCACCTCGCGACTCCGGTGGTTGCACGAGTGCAGGAAGATCCGCGGGACACACCGTTTCGCGCCGGGTGGACACGCCGCGCCCACCCCGGAACTTCCTGCATTCGAATGCGGATGCCGCGGCATCCGATCGCCGCAGGCCCCGATCTGCGGATGCCGCGGCAAAACCGAGCATGGGTCGATATTGACGATCGAATCGATTCGACTACACTGGGAATCACCTTCCCGCATCCGGCCGCCGGCCCCTTCGACGACGAGGAACCATGTCGCACAACCGAGACGACGAGTCCGCCCTGGCCGAGCGCCGCGACGCGTCCACCGCCCCCGACGGCGGCGACGCCGGTCGCCCGCGCCGCGAGCTCACCGCCTGGCGCAACGCGGTCTTCGCGGTCTTCTTCCTCTCGGGCCTGAGCATGGCGAGCTGGGTCGCCCGCCTCCCCGCGGTGCGCGACTACACCGAGCTCAGCACGCAGGGCGTCGGCCTCGTCATCATGGGCGGATCGATCGGCGCCGTGCTCGGACTCATCGCCGCCCCGTGGCTGATGGCGCGCGTCGGCGCACGCGCCGGCATGATCGGCGTGCTCGTGACCGTGTCGGCCGGCCTCGTGTCGGTCGGCGTCGGCGGATCGCTCCTGCCGTCGGTCCCACTCGTGGTCATCGGGCTCTTCCTGTTCGGCTTCGGCAACGGCGCGGTCGACGTGATGATGAACGTCGAGGGCGCCGAGGCCGAGCGCGAGATCGGCAAGACGCTCATGCCGCTCATGCACGCGTTCTTCAGCTTCGGCACGGTCGCCGGCGCCGGACTCGCCGCCGTGGCATCCGCCCTCGCCATCTCGGTGGCCGTGCACCTCGGCGTGATCGCGCTGCTCATCGCGGGCGGCGTCGTGGTCGCGGTGCGCTACGTGCCCGTGCGCGAGGAGCTCGGCGACGACCCGCACGACGACGCGCCGCGCGTGCCTTGGACGCAGCGCCTGCGGGAGAGCCTCGCCGTGTGGGGCGACGTGCGCCTGCTCCTCATCGGCGTCGTCATGCTCGGCATGTCGTTCGCCGAGGGCGGCGCCAACGACTGGCTGGCCCTGGCGGTCGTCGACGGCCACGGCTACGACGCGACGATCGGCGCGGCCGTGTTCACGGTCTTCACGGTCGCCATCACCGGCGCCCGCATCGTCGGCGGCCCGCTCATCGACCGCTTCGGGCGCGTGCGGATGCTGCAGGCCCTCGCCGCGATCGGCGTGGTCGGCCTCTCCCTCTTCATCTTCAGCAGCGAGCCATGGATGCTCATCGTCGGCACCGTGCTCTGGGGCATCGGCTGCTCGCTCGGGTTCCCGGTCGGCATGTCCGCCGCGGCCGACGTGCCCGACCGCCGGCTCGCGGCCTCGCGCGTGAGCGCCGTGGCGATCATCGGCTACTGCGCCTTCCTGGCGGGCCCGCCGTTCCTCGGCTTCCTCGGCGAGCACTTCGGCCTCCTCAACGCGCTGCTCGTGCTCCTCGGACTCATGGTGCTCGCGGGCATCGCGGCTCCCGCTGCGCGCGAGCAGTCCGGACCGCGGGCGCGCGAGTCCCGGCGCGGCGCGTAGCGACGCGACAGGACTCGAAAGGCGGCAGCCCCAGCGCTCGCGACGCGCCAGCGTCGCGAAGCGTCCCCGGCAGACCTGGGAACGAGACGCTTGCCCGCAACCACCCTGCCGACCCGCACTCGGCACGCCTGCCGTCGGCGGCCCGCCGTACACTCGACAGGTGCGCCTCGTCATCGCCCGCTGCTCCGTCGACTACGCGGGGCGGCTCTCCGCCCACCTCCCGCTCGCGACGCGACTGCTCATGGTGAAGGGCGACGGCAGCCTGCTCGTGCATTCCGACGGAGGCAGCTACAAGCCGCTCAACTGGATGAGCCCGCCCTGCACGCTCGAGGCCGTCGCACCCGACGACGAGCAGCGGTCGGCCGGCATCGTCGAGGTCTGGAAGGTCACGCACAAGAAGACCGCCGACCAGCTCGTCGTGTCGATCCACGAGGTGCTGCACGACTCCGCGCACGAGCTCGGCATCGACCCGGGCCTGCAGAAGGACGGCGTCGAGGCCCACCTGCAGCAGCTCCTCGCCGAGCAGATCGAGCTCCTCGGCGAGGGCCACCGGCTCGTGCGCCGCGAGTACATGACGGCCATTGGCCCGGTCGACATCCTGGCGACGGATGCCGCGGGCGCCTCGGTCGCCGTCGAGCTGAAGCGCCGCGGCGACATCGACGGCGTCGAGCAGCTCACCCGCTACCTCGAGCTCATGAACCGCGACCCGCGGCTCGCGCCCGTCAGCGGAGTGTTCGCCGCGCAGGAGATCAAGCCCCAGGCGCGCACGCTCGCCGAAGACCGCGGCATCCGCTGCGTCGTGCTCGACTACGACGCCATGCGCGGCATCGACAGCGGGCACGCGCGATTGTTCTGAGCAGGGCCGTTCGTCGCTCCGCAACCCCTTGCCGCACGCGGCCGGGAATGGGAGCGTTCTCTTCCTGAGAAGTCCTCAAGCTTTCGCCCCGTAGGATGACACGGTGACTTCCACGATGCCCACCCAGACGCTGGTGCCGACGCGCACCTGGTCGACGGTGCTGTTCGACCTCGACGGCACCATCGTCGACTCGGCCGCCGACATCACGGCGTCGCTCGCGCACATGTTCAGCTCGCTCGGACTCGACGTCCCGTCCGACGACGTGCTGCGCTCGTACGTCGGCCCGCCGCTGCTCGACAGCCTGCGTCTCACCGCCGGCTTCGACGACGCCGAGGCGTGGGAGGCCCTGAACGTCTATCGCGACCACTACGGTGAGCACTTCCTGCGCTCCCCCGTCTTCCCCGGCGTCGCCGGCCTGCTCGAGCGGCTCCACGCCGCCGGCATCCCCATCGCCCTCGCGACCTCGAAGCCCGAGTCGATGGCCCGCCAGGTGCTCGACCACGCCGGCCTCTCGCAGTACTTCACCGAGATCACGGGCGCGAGCGACGACGAGGAGCTGAGCACCAAGGCCGATGTCGTGCGCGAAGCGCTCCGCCGGCTGCAGGCCAAGGGCATCGACACCTCGAACGCGGTCATGGTCGGCGACCGCGGCTACGACACGCTCGGCGCCGCCGCGAACGGCGTGCCGACGATCCTCGTCGAGTGGGGCTACGGCTCCCCCGCCGAGGCGGCCGACACGATCGCGGTCGTGCACTCCACCGACCAGCTGCGCAACCTGCTGCTCGGCTGAGCCTCACGCCTCGGCCGACCCTCACGGCCGGCTCGATCCAGAGGCGTCAGCACGTCAGTACCCGTCGGACTTCGGCACGACCTCGACGGTGAACGTGACGGAGTCGCCGCTCTCGCTGTTGTCCAGCGTCACCTCGGTGGTCCCGACGGACTCGGCCGTCAGGCCCGGATTGAACTGCGCACTCCCGTCGTCGCGGCCGGGCACGAACTCCACGACCGCGGGATCGGCGATCTCGGCCGTCCAGTCGGTGTAGGTCTCGTCGTCGCCCGTCAGGTCGATCGACCCGCCCTCGGGCACCTCGACCGTCGTGCCGTCGACGTCGCCGAGGTCGACGATCACGGGCGGCAGCGCCGACGAGCCCCCGTCGCTCGAACCACCCGACGTGCAGCCCGTCAGGCCGAAGCCGCCCATGGCCACCCCGAGCATCACGGCGACGGATACCGCCACGCGGCCTCGCGGCATCGAACTCCCGATTCCCGACATCGCGAACCACCCCCGCGACCGATCGTACGCGGCTCGCACGACGACGGCACGAGGT
>CBFGWW010000179.1:0-6782 GCA_965652625.1 uncultured Agromyces sp. | reverse complement strand
GCGATCTTGAGCGCGAAGCCCATGTTCTCGGCGACGGTCATGTGGGGGTACAGCGCGTAGTTCTGGAAGACCATGGCGATGTCGCGGTCCTTCGGCGGCACGTCGGTGACGTTGCGGTCGCCGATGAAGATGTTGCCCTCGTTCACCTCTTCGAGGCCCGCGAGCATGCGGAGCGAGGTGGACTTGCCGCAACCCGAGGGGCCGACGAGCACGAGGAACTCGCCGTCTGCGATGTCGAGGTCGAGCTTGTCGACCGCGGGGCGGGTGCCACCGGGATAGAGCCGGGTGGCCTTGTCGAACGTGACCGTTGCCATGGTTCTGCTTCTCCTTCACCGGCAGGTACGTGCCGGACGATCCGTAGTGAATGGATGAGTGCGTCGCCGTCGACGCCCGCTCAGTATCGCATACGCGCAGGCGCGGTCCGAATCGGGGTCGGGCGGCCGGGCCCGATCCGTCGCGCGACGGAGGTGCCCGGCATGGGGCGGACTCCCATGCCGGACGCGGCCCGCACGCGGCATCCGCTTGGGTGATTCCCAGACACGCTTCCTACTATCGTGGGTGCGTTCGCATGCATTCGCGCGCGCCCACACAGCGACCGGAGTTGACCACCTGATGACCTACGGCGGATCCATCCAGCCACGCCAGACCCGAAACGAACGCAGGGAAGCGGCACGGGAGAAGGCCCGGATCCTCCGGGAACAGCAGAAGAAGCGCGAGCGTCGCAACCGGGCGCTCCTGATCACCGGCGTCACCGTCGTCGTCGCGCTGATCGCCGCGGTCATCATCGGCATCGTCGTCCAGAACACGAAGCCCGCGGGCCCCGGCCCGCAGAACATGGCCAGCGACGGCATCGTGCTGACCGCCGGCGAGGACGGCTCCATCACGGCCGTCGAGACGCCCGCGCTCGACGCCGGCGAGGACCCCACGCCGACCGTTCCCGACGAGAGCGGCGAGGTCGCCAACATCGTCATGTACATCGACTACCTGTGCCCGTTCTGCGGACAGTTCGAGGCGACGAACTCCGACTCGATCCGCACGATGGTCGAATCGGGTGCGGCCACCCTCGAGGTGCACCCCATCGCGATCCTCACGAACAAGTCGGCCGGCACGCAGTACTCGCTGCGCGCGGCGAACGCCGCCGCGTGCGTCGCGGACTCGTCGCCCGACTCGTTCTTCGACTTCAACGCGATCCTGTTCGAGAACCAGCCCGAGGAGGGCACGTCGGGCCTCACGAACGACGAGCTGAAGTCGCTCGCCGAGGAGGCCGGCGTCTCGAGCCTCTCCACGGTCGAGCAGTGCATCGACGACGTGCAGTTCAAGTCGTGGGTGCAGGACGCCACGAACCGCGCCCTCACCGAGCCGATCCCCAACACCGACCCCGAGCTGCCGTCGGTCACCGGCACGCCGACGGTGCTCGTGAACGGCCAGCAGTACGGCGGCTCGCTCGAGGACCCGCAGGAGTTCCAGGCGTTCGTGCTCCAGGCCACGAGCGCGACCTTCAACGACTCCGACGCCACGCCCACGCCCACCCCGACGCCCGCACCGCAGTAGGCGTCCGCGGTCGCCGACGCGCGACGAAGGCCCGGCCACGTGCCGGGCCTTCGTGCTGCCGATAGGATGTCGTGAGGCATCGCCGCCCGCCGGCTTGGCGCAATTGGTAGCGCACCGCTCTTGTAAAGCGGTGGTTGCGGGTTCGAGTCCCGCAGCCGGCTCTTGACCGAGAATCCCAGCACGGATGCCGCGGCCACGGCCGCCCCGTCCGAGCACCAGCACCGCCATGCCCACGTGGAGCGCACCCGCCTCCCGATGTGGCTCGCGATCGTGTTCGCGCTCGCCTGCGGAGCGCTGACCGCGCTGCAGTCGCGCATCAACGGGCAGCTCGCGCACGCGATCGACGACCCCTTCACCGCCGCCGCGATCTCGTTCGGCAGCGGGCTCGCCATCCTGCTCGTCGTGCTCGCCGCGTGGCGCCCGGGCCGCGTGGGCTTCGGCCGCGTGGCGCAGGCGCTGCGCGAACGACGGCTCGCGTGGTGGATGGTCCTGGGCGGGCTCGCCGGCGCGTGGTTCGTGATCACGCAGGGCCTCTCGGCCGGCGTCGTGGGCGTCGCGCTCTTCACGGTGGCGATCGTCGCCGGGCAGACCCTCGGCGGCATCGTGTTCGACCTCGTCGGCCTCGGCCCGGGCGGGCGACGCCCGATCACGCCCACGCGCGTGATCGGCGCCGTGCTCGCGCTGGCCGCGATCGGATGGACGGTGTCGGCGCAGCTCGCGCACGACGTGCCGATCCTCCTGCTGCTCCTGCCGTTCGTCGCCGGCATCGGCGCGGCCTGGCAGCAGGCGGTCAACGGCCGGGTGCGCAGCGCCGCCGAGAGCGCCCTCACCGCCACGGTGTTCAACTTCGGCGTGGGCACCACGGCGCTCGTGGTCGTGATGCTCGTGCACGCGGCATCCGCCGGCTGGCCCGAGGCGATGCCCACCGAATGGTGGCTCTACGCGGGCGGTGCCATCGGCTGCGTCTTCATCGCCGGGCAGGCGGTGCTCGTGCGCATCGTCGGCGTGCTCGTGCTCGCGCTGTGCGGCGTCGCGGGCCAGCTCGCGGCGGCGCTGTCGCTCGACCTGCTGCTGCCCACGGCCGACCGGCCGGTCGACCTCGCGACCGTCGGCGGCACGGTGCTCGCCCTCGTCGCGGTCGTCATCGCGAGCCTCGGCTGGACGCGTCGGCGGCACGCGATCCCGCCGCCTCCGCGCACGGGCGCGATCCCGGTCGTCGGCCGCGACGAGTCGGGTCGCTAGTCGAGCACCGTGAGCCGGCTCGCCGCGACGCGGTCGCTCCGGCGCTCGGTGCGGCGACCGTCGGGCAGGCCGCCGACGTAGAGCCAGCCGAGCAGGTGCTCGTTCGCGGCGAGGCCGTGCACGTCGGCGACGAGCGGATGCCGCGTGTACGGGCCCGTGCGCCACATCACGCCCCAGCCCGCCTCGTCGAGCAGCAGGCTCAGCACGTGGGCGACGCCCGCCGCCGACGCCTCCTGCTCCCACACGGGGACCTTCTCGTGGTCGGGGATCGTCACCGCGACGACCGCGAGCAGCAGCGGCGCCCGCAGCGGCTTGCCCGCGAGCTTCGCGGCGGCATCGCCCTCCGCGCCCGCTGCGGCCGCGAGTGCGGCGCCGAGTCGCTCCCGCGCGGCGCCGCGCAGCGCGACGACTCGCCACGGCCGCAGCGACGCGTGATCGGCGACGCGCGACGCGGCCTCGAGCAGCGCGAGCAGTGCCGCGTCGTCGGGTGCGGCATCCGTCACCTTCGAGGCGGAGCGCCGAGCGAGCGCCGCCTCGAGGGCCGAGCTCATGCCGAGGACTCCGGGGTGAAGTCGAGGGCGATCGAGTTCATGCAGTAGCGGTCGCCCGTTGGCGTGCCGAAGCCGTCGGGGAACACGTGGCCGAGGTGCGAGCCGCAGTTCGCGCAGCGCACCTCGGTGCGCACCATGCCGAGCGACGTGTCCTCGATGAGCTCGACGGCCTCAGGGCGCACCGACTCGTAGAAGCTCGGCCAGCCGCAGCCCGAGTCGAACTTGGTGCCGCTCTTGAAGAGCTCGGCGCCGCATGCCGCGCAGGCGTAGACGCCGGCGCGCTCCTCGTCGAGCAGCTCGCCCGTCCACGGACGCTCGGTCGCCGCCTGGCGCAGCACCGCGTACTGCTCGCCGCCGAGCTCGGCGCGCCACTCCTCGTCGCTCTTCTCCACGCGATACGCCACGGGCGCTCCTTCCGGTCGGGTGCCGTGATGGCCGGCATCCATGGTCGCAGGTCTTCCTGCAAGCGGGTGCAACGCGCGACGGATGCCCCGTGTTCCGGGCGTCGGCCACGCACACGCCGCGCCGCTCGGCGGACACCCGGCGCGGGGTCCCTAGGATGTGCAGCAGGCGGAGGGTCCGCCGGGACGGGAGGACGCATGAGCGCCGAGCGCGTGCCCGCCCCCGACGACGGGACCGGCCTCGACGAGCGCGCGAGACGCGTGCTCGCGTTCGAGGGCCGGGCGTGGCAGCAGCCCGGGCTCAAGGCGGAGGCGATCCGCGAGGAGTTCGGGATCTCGGCCGCCCGCTACTATCGGATCCTCGGCGAGCTCATCGATTCGCCTGCGGCGCTCCGGCACGACCCCATGCTGATCAAGCGCCTGCAGCGGATGCGCGAGGCGCGCGCGGCGACGCGCGCGCGTCGCTCGCTCTCGATCGGCCGACCGCTCGACTGAGCGACGGCCCCGACCCCCGACTGGACCCCATGGCGCAGAAGTTCCCTCGCGATCGATTCGACTCCATCCCGCACGGCATCGAGCGGGTCGGGGCCCATCGTGCGCCGGCACGTCGCGGTGCACGCTGGGTGGCGTTCGGCTGGGCCGCGCTCGCGACCGTCGTGCTCGTCGCCGTGGGGATCGGCGCCGTGATCGTGTTCAACGACCGCCTGAACTTCGGCGATGCGGGCGTGGCCACGCCGACGCCGACGCCCGTCGCGCCGGCGGCGCCGCCCCGCGCGCCCGCCCACCCCGTGTCCCGCCAGAACGGCCCCCCCACGACCGGGCGCGCCGCGCCGGCGGCCGCGACGCGCACCGCGGCCGGCATCCCCGTCGGCACCACCGCGAACGCGAGCGAGCAGGACCTCGCCGAGACGGTCGTCTACTACGCGACGCCCGACCTCGAGGGCGCCGCTCGCGGCGTCGCCGCCGCGATTGCCGAGGCCGACGTGCGCCTCGACGCGAAGTTCGCCGAGGTGGGCACTCCGCTCGTGCTCGTGGTCGGATCCGACTACGCAGCGGCCACCGGCGGTTGATCGCGACCGAATCGTTGCCATTCTGCGACATTTCCTTGCGTCCGGCCTCTTGTGCCGCGACGTCACGTCGTTAGTATCTGGAATTGGTCGCTCTCTCCCGTGTGAAACGCCCGGTGCCGAACGAGGTGCCTCGTCAGCACGAACGAGTGGGCCCGGTACAGGCGACAGGCACGTGCTGATCGACACACGGCAACATGGGAGCAACGCATGGCGAACGGAACCGTCAAGTGGTTCAACGCTGAAAAGGGATACGGGTTCATCACGGTCGACGGCGGGGGCCAGGACGTGTTCGTCCACTACTCCGCGATCGACATGGCGGGCTACAAGGTCCTCGAAGAGGGCCAGCAGGTCGTCTTCGAGGTCGGCACGGGTGCCAAGGGCCCCCAGGCCGAGGCCGTCCGCCCCGCCTGATCCACGAGCTTGGACGCGCCGCCGGTTCGCCGGCGGCGCGTTCGTGCATCCGGGGGCGGATGCCGCGTGCATCCGTGTGCCCGGTTCTGGGGGTGCGCCGGGGCCGTCCATCGGTGCGCCGCACCTCCCGGGGGTACCCCTCCGTGGCTAGCATGGCGCCATGGCACGGCGTGCCCGCCCGGTCCTGGGGCGGAGGGGTGTGTCGCTGGCCGCCGTCGCGGCATCGGCGCTCCTCCTGTGCGCCTGCGACGCGGCATCCGTCGACCTGATCACGACCGCGACGCCGACGCACGAGGCGCGGCCCGCGGCCGAGGCCGCGCCCGTCGGGATCGCGTTCGCCCCGCTGCGCGGCACCCCGGCGGACGCCGCCGCGCTGCGGCATCCGTCGCTCGCCGTGAAGATCGACAACCACTGGGACGCGCGCCCGCAGATCGCGCTGAACCGCACCGACCTCGTCTACGAGGAGCTCGTCGAGGGCGGGCTGACCCGGTACGTCGCGGTCTGGCACTCCGACGTGCCCGACCAGGTGGGCCCGGTCCGTTCCGTGCGCCCGATGGACCCGCTCATCGCGGGCCCGCTCGGGGGCATCATCGCGTACTCGGGCGGACAGCAGTACTTCGTCGACCTCATGCACGCGACGCCGCTGCTCAACGTCGTCGCCGACGAGGACGACGGGACGCTGTTCGAGCGCGCGGACGACCGGCCCGGTCCGCACGACCTCGTCCTCGCGGCAGCCGACGTCGTCGCCGCGAACGCCGGGCTCGCGCCCCCGCCCGTGCAGTTCGCCTACGGCACGGCCGATCCGCTCGCCGCGCCGTCGCTCGCCGCGACGCCGACCTCGCGCATCGAGCTCGTGTTCTCGGAGACGAGCAGCCCGTCGTGGGAGTGGGACCCGACGACGTACGCGTGGCTGCGCTCGCAGGACGGCACGCCCGACCTCGAGGCGTCGGGGGAGCGCATCCGGGCGACGAACGTGGTGACGCTGCGCGTCGCGATCGAGTGGCCCTATGAAGAGGTGCCGCTCACCGCGCTCACCGGCACGGGGGAGGCGTGGGTGTCGGCCGGTGGCCGGACCGCGCACGGCACGTGGACGAAGCCCGACGCCGGCGCGCCGATCACGCTCACGGCCGACGACGGCTCGACACTGCGGCTCGCGCCGGGCAACACCTGGATCGAGCTCGTGCCGAACGAGGGGTCCGCGGCGTTCGCGCCATGATCCACGCGCACGGCGAACACGGCCCGAGACGGCGCCGCGCGGCATCCGGCTCGCTTGCACTCGTGACGGTCGAGTGCCAGAATCGTCTTTAGCACTCACTCGATTCGAGTGCTAAACCCCAAGATTCTTGGACGTCCGGGAAGGGACGAGAGACACACATGGCAAAGATCATTGCTTTCAACGAGGAGGCCCGCCGCGGTCTCGAGCGTGGCCTCAACACGCTCGCCGACGCGGTCAAGGTGACCCTCGGCCCGCGCGGTCGCAACGTCGTGCTCGAGAAGAAGTGGGGCGCCCCCACCATCACGAACGACGGCGTGTCGATCGCCAAGGAGATCGAGCT
>CBFGWW010000178.1:0-6857 GCA_965652625.1 uncultured Agromyces sp. | reverse complement strand
GCGCGGCACGTCGATGCGGCTCTGCAGCTTGATCGGGCCCTTCGCGCTCCAGCCGCGATCGGTCCAGTAGGCGGAGGCCGCGTCGAACCGCGTGACCTCGAGGTCGACGACCCACTTCGTCGCCGAGACGTAGCCGTAGAGGCCGGGCACGACCATGCGCACGGGGAATCCGTGCTGCGCCGGCAGCGGCTCGCCGTTCATGCCGACGGCGAGGATCGCGTTCCGGTCGTCCTGCAGCACCGCGAGCGGGGTCGACGCCGTGAAGCCGTCGACGCTGCGCGAGAGCACCATGTCGGCATCGCTACTCGGGTTCGCCCGCGTGAGCAGCTCGCGGATGGGGTAGCCCAGCCAGACCGCGTTGCCGATGAGCTCGCCGCCGACCTCGTTCGACACGCAGGCGAGCGTCGTCACGCTCTCTTCAAGGGGGAGGGCGAGGAGCTCGTCCCACGTGAGGGTGACCTCCTCGTCGACCATGCCGTGGATACGGAGGCTCCACGTCTCGGGGTCGACGGCGGGCACGGCGAGGGCCGTGTCGATGCGGTAGAACTGCGCGTTCGGCGTGATGACGGGGGTGAGCCCCTCGACGTCGAGTTCGGCACCGGCCGGCACGGTCGCGTTCGTCGCCGGGGTCGGCAGCGCGATCGTGTCGCGGATCGCCGTGACCGCGCGTGTGCCGGCCTGCATGGCGTAGCCGCCGACGGCCGCGAGCACCCCGACCGCCGCGGCGCCGCCGGCCCACCCGAGGAAGCGCCGGCGGTCGATCCCTTCGGGTTGCGCTGCCGCTGCGGCATCCGTCGACGGAAGCCGCGTGACGAGGAACTGCAGCGCGATCACCGACGCGACCGCCGCGAGGGCGGGCGGAGCGAACGCCAGCAGCGGCGCGTTGGCCCGGGTCATGGCGGCGACGACTCCGACGAGCCCGAGGACGCCGAACAGCACGCGTCCCCAGGGCGGACGACGCGCTTCGAGCACGCCGGCGGCTCCGGCGACGGCGAGCAGCACGATCGCGATGCCGATGAGCAGCGCGACCTTGTCGGCCGTGCCGAACAGCGCGATCGCGGCATCCTTCGCCCACGGCGGGGCGAGGTCGATGAGCAGGGAGCCGACGACGACGAAGGGGCTCGCCTCTGGGGCGAGGATCGCCGCCGCGAGCTCGCCGACGCCGGCGCCGAGGGCCACGGATGCCACGCCGGCCAGCGCCGGGAGCACCCACCCCCGCGCGCGACCGGTCGTCGTGGGCATGGGTCCAGCGTAAGTCGGCGAGGCTGCGCGTCGACTCGGAAGTCGGCACCTGTGGATGAGCGGGCGTCGGGGCGGTGCTCAGCCCGCCGCGTGCGCCGCCATGAACGCGGCCGCGCGCGGGGCGAGCGACGCGCCGATCTCGGCGGCCGGGCGCTTGCGTCCCTTCACCTCGAACGAGTGGTTCGCCTCCTCGATCCACTCGAGCGTCGCGGTCGGGCCGATGCGGGCGACGACCTCGTCGAGCTGCTCGTTGGGGATGGCGAACGGGTCGTTGCGTCCCTGCAGGAACAGCATCGGCACCGTGATGGCGGGCAGGTGCTCGTCGCGCGCCTTCTCGGGGCGCCCGGGCGGATGCAGCGGGTAGCCGAGGTAGATGAGCCCGGCGGCCGGCATGCCGTCGGCGACCGCCATCGACGCCATGCGTCCGCCGAACGACTTGCCCGAGGCCCAGATCGGCTCACCCGCGCCCGCGCCCGCGCCCGCGTCCGCGCCGCCGGCTCGCTCGGCCGCGGCGGCGAGCGCCGCGCGCCAGGTCGCGATCGCAACGGGCGGCCGGTCGGGGAACCGCCGCTTCGCCTCCCGATACGGGAAGTTGAAGCGCAGCGTCGCGTAGCCGAGGTCGTGCATCGCCCGGGTGAAGCCCGACATGAACGGATGCTCCATGCCCGCGCCGGCTCCGTGCGCCACGACGATCGTGGCCGCGGCATCCGCCGGGCGCGAGTACACGCCCGACACGTGCGTGCCGTCGACGTCGATCGTGATGGTCGTCTCGGACGAGGTCGACGGGGTCATGCCTCAATCGTGCCGCATCCTGTCGGCGTCAGGGCTCGGGCCGGTCGCCGTGACGGGCTGCCCGCCGCCGCTCGATCGCGCCGTACCACCGGAACATCTGCGGCATGAGCCAGTACGCCGCGATCGGGACGACGATGAGCGTCACCACGAACGCCCGCAGCACGGGATGCCAGTCCGCGATCATCGGTGCGAGGAGCACGCTCACGATCGCGACGAGCGGGAAGATCGTGAGCCACACGATGAGCGCGCTGACGTGGATGTTCGGCGGTTTCCGCGGCGCAGGGGCCGGCGCCGGCGTCGATGCGGAAGTCGAGGCAGGTGTCGGCGGCGCGTGGTGCGTCGGCGATTCGGGGTTCGGCACGGACGAGCCGTGCTCGGGAGGTGTCACGGTCATGTGTTCGGCTCCGCAGTCGAGCGAGCCCTTGGGATATGCCGGCCTGCGCGGACGCGGCCGGCCCCTCCATTGTCCTCCCGGCCCGACGGCTCCGCTACGTGCTGAACACCTCGAAGATGCCGCCCACCCCGTCGAGCACCGCGCCGGTGCCGTCGACGAGGTCGCCGACCGCGGCGGTGAGCTGCACCGCCCCGCCGGCGGACTCCAGGGCCATCGCGACGTCGTGCACGGCATCGACGCCGTCGACGACGAGACTGGGGTCTCGCGTGACGAGCTCGTCGTGCTCGAGCTTCAGCTGCCGGATCCACTCCCGTTCGATCCCGAACAGCACCGCGTACGGAAGGAGGCGCTCGTGCAGGTGGTAGCGGGCGAGGGCCGGATCCTCACCGTCGGTCGGTACGAGATCGGCCCCGGTCGGCGACTGCAGCACCCGCAGGCGGTCGGCCTCGGCGAGCTCGAGGTACTGGCGCAGCCCGTCGAGGTGCTCGCGTCGCGGGCGCGCGGGCGGCAGGAACCGGCGCCACGACGGCGGGGTCACGATGATCGTCCCGATCGTGGCCGCGAGCGCGACGAGCGTCAGGCCCAGTGCGGCGCCGTCGCCGTCGATCAGCGCGAAGACGATCAGCAGCGCCTCCACGAGCATGCCGACGTACGCGAGGCTGCGCAGGGTCACGCCCGGCCACATCGTGCGGCGCGGGGCGATGAGCCCCTCACGGGCGAGCGCGTGCTCGGCGTGCTGCACGAGGATTCGGAGCCGCCCGGTGAGCGCGCGCCGGTCGGCGGAGAACCGCCGCACCCGGCCGGGCGTGTGGTCGGGACCGAACAGCGCCTCGAGCAGCGTGAGCTCGTCGGCCGTGAACACCACGTTCGGCAGCACCTCCGCGCCGACCGGCTCGCGTCTCGAACCGGCGAGCAGGCGCACCTTGCGCTTCACCGCCAGGTCGATGAGCATCGCGGATGCCGCGCGCCGGTCCGCGTCCACGAGCAGCGCGTCGTGCAGCACCGTCGAGCCGCGCTGCGGCGCGTACTGCACGATGAGCCCCGTCACGCGCTGCGCCGCGATCGCACGGGCGACGATCCCGAGCCCGAGGATGAGGAACGCAGGAGCGATCGCGAGCGCGATGACGGCGGGGAGCACGGGCCCAGTCTAGGGATGCGTCAGGAACCGGTGTCATGGCGTTGACAACCGCGGCACCCTACCAGCCCTCGGCGAGCACCCGGGCGAGCGTGTCGACGAAGAAGTCGGCCGAGGCCCGATCGATGCACAGCGGCGGCTTCGTCTTCAGCACGTTCTGGTGGTCGCCCGTGGGCTGCATGACGATGCCGAGCTCGAGCAGCCGGTCGCAGATCGCGCGGGTCTCCTCGGTGGCCGGCTCGAGCGTCTCGCGGTCGCGCACGAACTCGACGCCGAGGTAGAGCCCGAGGCCGTGCACGGCGCCGATGAGCGGATGCCGCGTCGCGAGCTCAGCGAGCCGGCCCTTCAGGTGCGCGCCGATCTCGGCCGCATTGCGCTGCAGCCCCTCGTCGCGGAACGCGTCGAGCACCGCGAGGCCCGCCACGCTCGACGCCGGGCTGCCGCCCGTCGACGAGAAGAAGTAGCCCTGCGTGCGGAAGCGCGCCGCGATCTCGCGCGTCGTGATGACGGCGCCGAGCGGATAGCCGTTGCCGGCGGCCTTCGCCACGGCGACGATGTCGGGCACGACGCCCTGCTGCTCGAAGCCCCAGAACCACTCGCCGAGGCGCCCGTAGCCGGCTTGCACCTCGTCGGCGATCGCGAGCCCGCCGGTCTCGCGCACGGCCGCGTACACCTCGGCGAGGTAGCCGTCGGGCAGCGGGATGCCGCCGGCGTTGCCGGAGAAGGTCTCGGCGATGAACGCGGCCGGCAGGCGACCGGATGCCGCGAGCTCGCGGATGCGGCGGGCGGCCTCGGGCGCGTAGCGCGCGGCATCCGTGCCCCGATGCAGCCCCCGGAACGGGTTCGGCGCGTCGAGGACGTGCACCCAGTCGGGCCGGGTCGCGAGCGCGTTCGGGTTGTCGGCGATCGAGGTCGAGACGGCGTCGGAGCCGTAGGTCCAGCCGTGGTAGGCCTCGAGGATCGACACCACGTCGCGGCGTCCGGTGGCGGCGAGCGCGACGCGAATGGCGAGGTCGGTCGCCTCGGAGCCCGAGTTGACGAGGAAGACCGTGTCGAGCGGATCGGGCAGCAGGGCGGCCAGGCGCTCCGAGAACTCGACGACCGCACCGTAGTTGAAGCGCGAGTTCGTGTTGAGCGTGCGCAGCTGCTTCGCGACCGCGGCGGCGAGCTTCGGGTGACCGTGGCCGAGCGGCGTCACGTTGTTCACCATGTCGAGGTACACGCGTCCGTCGGTGCCGACGAGGTGCTCGCGCCACCCGCGCTCGATGCGCGGCGGCGCCTCGTAGTAGTGCTCCTGCACCTCGGCGAACGCGCGGTCGCGTCGCTCGATGAGCGCGGCCGCGTCCCGAACCGGGCCCCCCTCCGGTGGTCGAGGAGCGCCCGGCGGAGCCCCTTCCGGTGGTCGAGGAGCGCCCGGCGAAGCCGGACGCGTATCGAGACCCAGCACCTCCGCGGGGTCGCGAGTCAGCCCGAGCCACCCCGCCGCGTACTCCGGCCGCACGAGGTGCGGAACCCTCGGCCCGTCGGGATCCTCGAGCCGGATCCGGTGACGCGTGCGCGCGAGCATGTGCCCGTCGAGGATCGTGACGCCGTCGGCGGCCTCGATGACGAGCCGCGACCCGTCGGGCGCAGCGAGATGCTGCGGCTCCGCGAACCACACGTCGATGCCGGTCGGGATGGTCGCCGACGTCGTCGTCGAGTGCATGCGGCTCGCGGTGAGCCGGGGCGTACCCCGCTCGAGCCAGGCGACGGATGCCCCGGCGTCGAGCGCCGCGAGCGCGAGCCGATCCTCGAGGTCGGGGTCGAGCCACGCACCGGCGTCGACGTCGTCGGACGTGATCGAGACGTCGAGGCGGACGGCGGACGATGCGACCCGGTCGTCGAGGAGCGCCGCCGAAGGCGACGCGTAGCGAGCCGCTTCGTCGACCGGTCTCGATGCGCGTCCGGCTTCGCCGGGCGCTCCTCGACCACCGGAGGGGGGCCCCACCCGACCACCGGGGGTGGCGACGTCGAGCGCGTCGGCGATCACCGCCGTCATGACCGCCGTGGGCACCGAGACGGCCTGCTCGAACATGCGCCACTCGCGTTCGATGCCGCTCGCGGCATATGCGTTCTCGCCGCCGTCGAGCTGCACCTGGTGCTCGCCGCTCACCACGAGCACGGCGCCGCGCAGCACGACGATCGGCCAGATCGCCGCGACCTCCTCGGGCGACAACGGCCGCAGCGCGTGGAACGCCCGGATCGCCCGGAGCACCGTAGCGGGCTCGGCGCCTGCGTGATGGAGGAGCGACGTGATGCTGATCGCGAGCTCGGCGACCGCCCAGCTGCGCGTCACGTCGCCGAAGTCGATGATCCCGTCGGGCAGGCGGATGCCGCCCTCGGTCGTGCACACCACGTTGTCGTCGGTGAGGTCGAGGTGCACGGCCTGCAGCGGCAAGTCGGACGCCACGTCGGCGAGGTCGGCCCAGGCGGCGGTCGCGGCATCCGTGACCCGACGCCGTCGCGCCGCGTCGGGGTGGTGCGGTGCGAGGAGCTCGACGACGCGGTCGGCGTACCGCGGGTCCCACTGCAGCACACGGTCGAGCCCGTCGTGGTCGAAGTCGGCGAGGGCGAGGCTCGTGCGGGCGGCGAGCTCGCCCATGCGCGCGACCGTGCTCGGCGAGAGGTACGCGCCGCCGGTGAGCGTGCCGCCGTCGAGGTGCTCGATGATGCGGATGCTCAGCGGGCCCTCGCTCGTCTCGGCGACGGTCGAGCGGGGTGCGCCCGCGGCATCCGTCGTGGTGGTCGCGATGCGCACGGTCGGCGCGCTCCGGGCGATGCGGTCGGCGGCCGACTCCTGGGCGGCGAGTTCGGTCGCCGTGAACGCCGGGTTCGTGACCTTCACGACGCCGACCGGCTCGCCGTCGACCCGCGCGAGGAAGTTCTGGTCCTGCTGGCTCCCGAGCGGCGAGAGCTCCGCGACGATCCCCCACCGCTCGCGCACGATCGACGCGACCTCGTCGGCGGGCAGGTTCGGCGCCGGCAGCTCGCCCGCCCCGAAGAAGTCGAACCCCCGCACGCCCGCGCTTCCCTGCGACATCCGCGCCCCTTTCCGCTCTCGACGATAGCCAGCCGCGCCGTGCGCCGAGAATGTGCGCGATGGCGAGCGACGCCGTCCGCGTTCGCCACGGCGACCGGGTGCGCTTCGACTCGTGCCGGCGTTCCGATCGGAGTGTCGGTCCTCAGAAGTCGGTGCCCAAGTGCCCAAGTGCCCAAGTTCCCAAGTTCCCAAGTTCCCAAGTTCCCAAGTTCCCA
>CBFGWW010000177.1:0-6967 GCA_965652625.1 uncultured Agromyces sp. | reverse complement strand
CGAGCAACGACGGCTGCGATCCGCCCACGACGAAGGGCCGGAGCGAATGTCGCCCCGGCCCTCAATAGGTCCAGCCGGCTGACAGCAGGTGCGACAGCCAGCCGCGATCCCGCGGCTAGAGGTCGCCCTCCGCGGCCACCGCGTCGACCTTCTCCTCGATGACGTCCTCGAGGGGACGCGTCGTCTGGGCGGGCGCCGTGTTCGCCTCCTCGGCCGCGAGCTCCGCGTCGAGGTCGGTCGCCGCCTGCTCGAACTGCGAGTTGTAGAGCCGCCAGTATGCGCCCTGCTTCGCGATGAGCTCCTCGTGGTTGCCCTGCTCGACGATGTCGCCGTGCTCCATCACCAGGATGAGGTCGGCGTCGCGGATCGTCGAGAGGCGGTGGGCGATCACGAACGAGGTGCGTCCCTGGCGCAGTGCCGCCATGGCGTGCTGCAGCAGCAGCTCGGTGCGGGTGTCGACCGAGGACGTCGCCTCGTCGAGGATCAGCACCGAGGGCTGCGACACGAACGCGCGGGCGATCGTGATGAGCTGCTTCTCGCCCGCCGACACGTTCGAGGCCTCCTCGTCGAGGACGGTCTCGTACCCGTCGGGCAGCGAGTGCACGAACCGGTCGACGTACGTCGCCTTCGCGGCGGCGATGATCTCGTCGTCGGTCGCGGTCTCGCGGCCGTAGCGGATGTTCTCGCGGATCGTGCCGGCGAACAGCCACGGGTCCTGCAGCACCATGCCGGTGCGGGCGCGGACGTCGTGCCGGGTGAGCTCGGCGATGTCCTGCCCGTCGAGCAGGATGCGGCCGCCGTCGAGCTCGTAGAACCGCATGATGAGGTTCACGAGCGTCGTCTTGCCTGCGCCCGTCGGGCCCACGATCGCGACCGTCTGCCCGGGCTCGACCCGGAACGACAGGTCGCTGATGAGCGGACGGTCGGGCGTGTACGAGAACGAGACGTTCTGGAACTCGATCGTGCCGTCGCCCTCGACCGGCGCGGGCGCGTCGGCGGCGTCGGGGTCCTGCTCGTCGGCGTCGAGCAGCTCGAAGACGCGCTCGGCCGACGCGGTGCCCGACTGCACGACCGCGGCCATGCCGCCGAGCTGCGACAGCGGCTGCGTGAACTGCTGCGAGTACTGGATGAACGCCTGCACGTCGCCGAGGCGGAGCTGCCCGCTCGCGACCATGAGGCCGCCGAGCACCGCGATGCCCACGTACGTCAGGTTCCCGACGAACATCATGCCGGGCATGATGATGCCCGAGAGGAACTGCGCCTTGAACGAGGCCTCGTAGAGCTCCTCGTTCTCATCGCGGAACTTCTGGCTCGAGTCCTGCTCGCGGCCGAAGACCTTGACGAGCGCGTGGCCCGAGAACGACTCCTCGACGCGCGCGTTCAGGCGGCCCACCTTCTTCCACTGCACGCCGAACGCGGCCTGCGACTTCGGCCCGATCACTCCGAAGATCACGCCCATGAGCGGCAGTGCGACCAGCGCGACGAGCGAAAGCTGCCACGAGATCGAGAACATCATGATGATCACGCCGAGCACGGTGAGCACGCTCGTGAGCGCGCTCGACAGCGACTGCTGCATCGTCTGCGTGATGTTGTCGATGTCGTTCGTGACCCGCGAGATCAGCTCGCCCCGCTGCATCCGGTCGAAGTAGCTGAGCGGCAGTCGGTTGACCTTCGACTCGACGTCTTCACGGAGCCGGAACATGGCCTTCACCATGATCACGTTGATGACGTAGCCCTGGATCCACGAGAGCACGGATGCCACGACGTACAGCATCAGCACGACGATGATGACCTGGCTGAGGCGCACGAAGTCGATGCCTTCGCCGGGCGTCAGCGTCGCCGCGCCCACGATGTTCGCGAGGTCCTCCTGCCCGGTGGCGCGGAGTTGCTCGACGACCTGCTCCTGCGTCACGCCCGAGGGCAGCTGCAGGGAGATGAAGCCCTCGAAGATGATGTTCGTCGCCTCGGCGAGCACCTTCGGTGCGATGACCGTCAGCACGACGCCGATGGCGCCGAGCAGCGAGACGAACGCGAACGACCACTTCCACGGCGCGAGCAGGCCGAGCATCCGCCGGAAGCTCTTGCCGAAGTCCTGCGCCTTGCCGGGCTTCACGCTGTCCCAGTCGCCGGAGTTGAGGCGGGCCTGCTCGGCGAGCTCGGCCTCGATCCGCTCCTCTTCGGTGAGCTCGGGCTCGACCACGGGCGCGCCGCGACGGCCACGGCCGCGTCCGCGGCCCTCGTTCTTCATGTCCGCGCTCATGCCCGTGCTCCCGCCGCCAGCTGCGACTCGACGATCTGGCGATACGTCTCGCAGGTCTCGAGCAGCTCCTCGTGGGTGCCGATGCCCACCATGCCGCCGTCGTCGAGCACGACGATGCGGTCGGCGTCGGTGATCGTCGACACGCGCTGGGCGACGACGATCTTGGTCACGTTGGGCAACTCTCGCCACAACGCCTGCCGCAGCCTCGCGTCGGTGGTGAGGTCGAGCGCCGAGAACGAGTCGTCGAAGACGAGGATGTCGGGCTGGTGCACGATCGCCCGCGCGATGGCGAGGCGCTGGCGCTGTCCGCCTGAGACGTTGGTGCCGCCCTGCGAGATGCGGCCGTCGAGGCCGCCCTCCTTCTCGGCGACGAAGTCGCTGCCCTGGGCGATGGCGAGGGCCTCCCACAGCTCGGCGTCCGTGGCATCCTCACGACCGAACCGCAGGTTCGAGGCGATCGTGCCGGCGAACAGGAACGGACGCTGCGGCACGAGGCCGATCGTCTTCCAGAGCCGGTCGAGGTCGGCCTCGCGCACGTCGACGCCGTTCACGAGCACCGAGCCGCCGGTCACGTCGAAGAGCCGGGGGATGAGCGACACGAGCGTCGTCTTGCCGGCGCCCGTCGAGCCGACGATGGCGACGGTCTCGCCGCGGTTCGCGCGGAACGAGATGCCCTCGAGCACGGGGTGCTCGGCGCCCGGGTACTGGAACGCGACGTCGCGGAACTCGATCGTGCCGACCTCGGGGAAGGCCGAGACCGGGTTCTCGGGACGCGCGAGCGTCGACTGGTTGTCGAGCACCTCGCCGATGCGCTCGGCCGAGACCGCGGCGCGCGGGATCATGATCGTCATGAAGGCGGCCATGAGCACGCCGCCGAGGATGATGCCGACGTACTGCATGAAGGCGAAGAGCGTGCCGATCAGCACGTCGCCCTCGTCCACCTCGATCGCGCCGAACCAGAGCACGGCGACCACGGTGACGTTGAGCACGAGCATGAAGAGCGGGAAGAGCGTGATGAACAGGGTGCCGACGCGGCGACCGACGTCCATGATGTCGGTGTTCGCCCCGCGGAAGCGCTGCTCCTCGATGCGCTCGCGCACGAACGCGCGCACCACGCGGATGCCCGTGAGCTGCTCGCGCAGGATGCGGTTCACGTTGTCGAGCTTCTTCTGGTACGAGCGGAACAGCGGCACCATGCGGGTGATGACGACGGCCGCGACGACCAGGATGATGAGCACCGAGGTCCAGATGAGCCAGCTCAGCCCGACGTCTTGACGCAGGGCCATGACGATGCCGCCGATGGCGAGCAGCGGCGCCTGCACGAGCATGGTCGCGCCCATCATGGCGAGCATCTGCACCTGCTGCACGTCGTTCGTGTTGCGCGTGATGAGCGAACCCGGGCCGAACTGCGACACCTCGCGCTCGGAGAATCCGCTCACCTTGTCGAAGACGTCGTTGCGGATGTCGCGCCCGAGCTTCATGGCCGCCTTGGCGGCGAAGTAGGTCGCGATGATGGCCGCCGTGATCTGGGCGAGCGAGATCGCCAGCATGAACGCGCCGGTCGACCAGATGTACTCGGTGTCGCCCTTGCTCACCCCCTCGTCGATGATGTCGGCGTTGAGGCTGGGCAGGTAGAGCGACGCGAGCGCCGAGACGAACTGGAACACCAGCACGCCGAGCAGGAGCCACCCGTATGGTCTGAGGTAGCGGATCAAGAGTTTGCCGAGCATGGTTCTCCGGGAAGGGCGGGGTGGATGGCGGGAGCGTGAGGGACCCGCGGGGCGGCGGCGCCGAACCCCCGATCGGCATCGCACCCGCTAGTCTGCATCGAACCTCGACCCTCCGACATCATCCGTCGGGCGGATATCGCTGAGAGCGCAATCATGCGCGCGATGGGGCCTCAGAGCACGGGGCTCGGCGCCATCCGGTAGGCCGTCAGCGAGGCGATCGCGAGCCAGGCCCAACCGGCGACGACGGCGAGCCAGAGCAGCCCGACGCCGGCCGGCACCATGGCGAGCGCCGCACCGCCGAGGAAGCCGAGCACGATGACGGCGGCGGCGACGTACGACGTGATGGCGACGCCCCGCCGGCCCTCGCGGCGGAACCAGCCGCCGACGACCACCGCGGCCGCGGCGAGGCTCACGAACCCGATCGCGCCCGCCACGAGGTGCAGCAGGCCGCTGACCGACGCCGTCGAGGCATCCGTGCCCCCGGGCGGGAAGCCGCCCATCGGGTCGGGCGGGAACAGGGCCGCCCCGAAGAGGCTCAGGCCGTAGAGGCCCAGCAGGATGCCGCTCGCGACGCTGCGTCCGCCGCGCAGCAGCCGCGCGAACCCGACGGCCGCGGCCAGCACCATGAGCCCGCTGAGCACGAGGTTCAGCGCCTGGATCCAGCCGAGCGGTCCGAGCAGCAGCAGGCTGAGGGCGTGCCGCGAGAGGTCGAAGCCGGGCACGAGCAGCGCCTGCGCGAGGCCGACCACGAGGTAGAAGGGACCGGCCACGACGCCCCAGCCGAGGAGCGACTTCGTGACCGCCCGGCCGCGGTCGATGGTCGCGCGGGGCATGGTTCGGGGGGCGGAGTTCGACATGATGCTCACCTGTTCGTCATCGGTGGTGCGTCGAGAGGACAGTCTTGCCCTCATGGGTGTAGTATTACACCCTGTAATGCAAAAGTAAACGGGTGAGTGCAAGAGATTCGGAGCGGGATGAACAGCGCGACGTCGACGACCGACCGGGCCGACTACGAGGACCCCCGCATCACGCGCTCCCGCGCGCTCATCATGGAGGCCGCCGCCCGCGTCTTCCTGCAGCGCGGCTACCCCGGCACGAGCGTCGACGACATCGCCGCCGAGGCCGGCGTCTCGAAGCGCACCGTCTACAACGTCTTCGACGACAAGGAGCAGCTCTTCCGGGCGATCCTCGACCAGGCGATCACGACGGCCGAGCGCTACTCCCTCGCGTTCGGCGAGGCCGCGGCCGAGGCCGACGACGTCGAGGCGGCGCTCACGGCGCTCGCGCGAGAGCTCGCGGCATCCGTGCTCAGCGGTCGCGTGGTGCCGCTGCGGCGGCTGCTCATCGGCGAGGCGTCGCGCTTCCCCGAGTTCGCCGCGGAGTACTACGAGCGGGCGCCCGGACGCGTCATGGCGGCCGTCGCGAACGCGCTGCGCGGCTTCGGCGACCGCGGGCTGCTGCGCATCGACGACCCCGAGCTCGCCGCCGAGCACTTCGCGTTCCTCGCGATCGGGCCGTCGCTCGACCGGGCGCTCTTCGACCTCGAGAGCGACACGGATGCCGCGATGGCGACCCGCGCGGCCGAGCGCGCCGAGCGCGGCGCCGCCGCGTTCCTCCGCGCGTACGCGCCGTGAGTCGGGCCTGACGCCGGTCGTCGTCTCGGCGCAGAATGGCATCCGGAGGTCGACGATGAGCACGCACGAGGTCCTGAACCAGGCACCGCCCCGCGAGGGCGTCGACGAGTTCGCGGTGAACGTGCCGCTCGTCGAGGCGGTCGCGCGCTGGGGGCGCGGGGGCGACGCGGCATCCGTGCTGCACGACCTCGGACGGCACGTCGGATCGGCCGACTTCCAGCGGGACGCGGAGCGCGCGAACACCCGCCCGCCCGTGCTGCACACGCACGACCGGTGGGGTGACCGCATCGACGAGGTCGAGTACGACGACGCCTACCACCGCATCATGGCCGCGGCGGTGGGCGCCGGGGCGCACACGTCGGCGTGGGCCGAGCCGGGTCCGGGGGCGAACGTCGAGCGCGCGGCGGCGTTCTTCCTGTTCGCGCAGGTCGAGCCCGGGCACGCGTGCCCGGTGTCGATGACGCACGCCGCGGTGCCGACGCTCGAGCTGGCGGCATCCGGGCTCGCGGGCGACTGGATGCCGCGGCTGCTGAGCCGGGAGTACGAACCGGGGCTGGGCGGGACGGGTCTCGATACGGCTGCTTCGCTGCCGACTCGACCGCCGGGGCCGAAGCGGTCGGCGCTCGTCGGCATGGCGATGACCGAGAAGCAGGGCGGATCCGACGTGCGCGCGAACACGACGCGCGCCGAGCCGACCGGGGCCGACGGGCCGTGGGGCCGCGAGTTCCGGCTGACCGGCCACAAGTGGTTCTGCAGCGCGCCCATGAGCGACGCGTTCCTCGTGCTGGCGCAGGCGCCGGGCGGGCTCAGCTGCTTCTTCGTGCCGCGCGTGCTGCCCGACGGCTCGCGCAACGCGTTCCGTATCCAGCGGCTGAAGGACAAGCTCGGCAACCGGTCGAACGCGTCGAGCGAGATCGAGCTCGACGGCACGGCTGCGTGTCTCGTCGGCGAGGAGGGTCGCAGCGTCGCCACGATCGTGCAGATGGTCACGCGCACGCGCCTCGACTGCGTCATCGGCACGGCGGCGGGGATGCGCCAGGCGGTCGCCGAGGCCGCGTGGCACGTGCGGCACCGTCGCGCGTTCGGCGAACTGCTCGTCGACCAGCCCGCGATGCAGGCGGTCGTGGCCGACCTCGCGCTCGAGTCCGAGGCCGCGACGGTCACGGCCATGCGGCTGGCGCGCGCCTACGACGACGACGCGGATGCCTCGGAGCAGGCGTTCCGTCGCCTCGCCACCGCCGTGTCGAAGTACTGGGTCTGCAAGCGCGGCCCCGGTCATGCGTCCGAGGCCCTCGAGTGCCTCGGCGGCAACGGCTACACGGAGGCGTTCCCGCTCGCGCGGC
>CBFGWW010000176.1:0-7019 GCA_965652625.1 uncultured Agromyces sp. | reverse complement strand
CCGAGGGCAAGAAGAACGCGGTCTACCTCGTGGGCGACTTCAACGCGTACTCCAAGGAGGACCCGGTGCAGGTCTTCGCGAAGGCGGGTTGGACCGACCTCGCCTTCGCCAAGGCTCGCGGCCAGTTCACCTACACGTTCGACGGCGAGCTCGGCTCGCTCGACCACGTGCTCGCGTCGCCCGCGGCGACCGATCGAGTGACCGGGGTCGGCATCTGGCCGATCAACTCGCCCGAGTGGTCGCAGCGCGAGTACTGGGGAACGGCCGCCGAGGCCGGGACCCCGTACCGCTCGAGCGACCACGACCCGATCGTCGTGGGTGTCGGCTCGCCGAACGCGAGCACCAAGGTCGACATCGACCTCGTGACGGTGAACGACTTCCACGGGCGCATCGAGCAGGCGGCGCCGTCCGGCGGCATCGCCGCGCTGTCGTCCGCGGTCAAGGAGATCCGTGCGGCGAACCCGAACACGGTCTTCGCCGCCGCCGGTGACATGATCGGCGCGTCGACGTTCACGTCCTTCATCCAGCAGGACAAGCCGACGATCGATGCATTGAACGCGGCGGGGCTCGACGTCAGCTCCGTGGGCAACCACGAGTTCGACCAGGGCTTCGCCGACCTCACCGATCGAGTCATGCCGCTCGCGCTCTGGGAGTACCTCGGTGCGAACATCTACGAGAAGGACACCACGATCCCGGCGCTCCCGGAGTACTGGATCCAGGAGTTCGAGGGCGTGCGCATCGGCTTCGTGGGTGCGGTCACCGATGAGCTGCCGTCGCTGGTCAGCCCCGGCGGCATCGCCGAGATCTCGGTGGGCGACCCCGCCGAAGCTGCGAACCGCGTCGCCGCTCAGCTGAGCGATGGCAAGGGCGGCAACGGCGAGGCCGACATCGTGGTGCTCCTCGTGCACGAGGGTGCGGCGACCACCGACATCGCGTCGGCGACCGACCCGAATTCGCGGTTCGGCAAGATCGTGAACGCGACCGTCGGACAGCCGAACTCGAACATCGATGCGATCGTCTCGGGTCACACGCACCTCGCGTACAACCACGAGATCAACGGGCACCCGGTGATCTCGAGCGGCCAGTACGGCGAGCGCTTCTCGCGGATGGACATCACGTACGACAAGAAGTCCAAGACCTTCACGATGAAGAACCAGCTGTTCAACCTGATGGACGGCACGACGGCGCTCTACCCCGATGACGCGGCTGTGAAGCCGATCGTCGACGCCGCAGTCGCCGAGGCCGACAAGCTCGGCAACGTGGTGCTCGGCAACGCGACGGCGGACTTCGGTCGTGCCGTTGCGTCCGACCCCGTCGGTGCGCCGTCGTTCCCCGAGAACCGCGGAGGCGAGTCGACGCTCGGCAACCTCGTGGCCGACGTGCAGCTCTGGTCGCTCAACGAGGACGGCACCCGCAAGGTGGACGTCGCGTTCATGAACCCGGGTGGCCTGCGTGCCGACCTGGCGAGCGGCGAGGTGACCTATCGCGAAGCCGCCAACGTGCAGCCGTTCGCCAACACGCTCGTGACCATGAACCTCACGGGTGCGCAGATCAAGCAGGTGCTCGAGGAGCAGTGGCAGCCGGCCAACGCCTCGCGTCCGTTCCTCAAGCTCGGGGTGAGCAAGGGTCTGACCTACACCTACAACCCGGGCGCGGCTGCTGGATCGCACATCACGGAGATCCTGCTGAACGGGACGGCGATCGTTCCCGGGCAGACCTACAAGGTCGGCGTCAATTCGTTCCTGGCGACGGGTGGAGACAACTTCTTCACGCTCAACCTGGGCGCGAACAAGGCCGACAGCGGCAAGATCGACCTCGAGTCGATGGTCGACTACTTCGCGGAGTTCGGCACCGTCACGCCCGATCTCGGGCAGCGGGCGGTCGGCGTGGTCGTGCAGGGCGGTCCCACCTTCGCCCCGGGCTCGCAGGTGACGGTCAACCTCTCGTCGCTCGAGTTCAGCCGCACGGAGACGGCGGCCGGCACGGTCGCGGTGACGTTCGACGGAGGAACGATCGGCACCGGCACCGTCGACCGGGTGTACACGCCGACGCTCGACGAGATCGGCAAGTCCACGGTGACGTTCACGGTGCCCGCGGGCACCAGCGGACCGACCCGGTTCGGCATCACGACGCCGGTGGGCACCACCAGCTCGTTCGTGATCAACGTCGGCTGATCCGACCGGCATGACGGAGACGGCCCCGGGCGCGAGCCCGGGGCCGTTCCGTTTTCCCGTTTCCCGCTCGCGATCAGCGGCGCCGGTTAGGCTGATCGGGTGACTTCCCGGGGCGCACGAGCGGCACGCGGAACGGCCGTGGCCGTGTTCGCGACCTTCGTGGCCTCGCTCGCGCACACCATCGGCGGCGGTGCACCGCCCGGACCCATCGCCCTTGCGGTCGCGCTCGCGTTCTCGGCACCGCTCGCCATGGCACTGTCGGGTGCCCGCGCGAGGATGCTGCGCACCGCCGTGTCGGCGCTCGTCGCCCAGGGCGTCCTGCACCTCACGTACGCGATCGGCACGCCGTCGACCCCGTCGATGCGCGGGCACGCGACCGCGCACCTGAGCCTGCCCGCGGCATCCGTCGACCACGGCGACGCGTGGATGCCGGTCGCGCACCTGGCAGCCGCCGCGCTGACGCTCGCCGCGCTCGTGGCCGGCGACCGGGTGTTCGACGCGCTGCGACGTGCGCTCCGCGTCGCCGTGCGTCGGCTCACGACGCTCCCGGTGCCCGTCGCCGCACCGACGTTCTCGCTGCTCGCCGACGCGCCGCGACCTCGCTTCGCCGCGCTGCTCCTCGTCTCGGGGTTGGGGTCGAGAGGTCCGCCGAACGCCGTCGCCGCATCCTGACGCGGCAGACGCTTCACACCTCTTCTCCTCTGCCGGCGCCCGCGCGCACGCGCGCGCCCGCACCGAACACGAAAGCATCCCATCATGCGCATCGCACGCCTCTCCGCCGCCGGCCTCGCCGGCGGCGCCGTCCTCGCGCTCGCGGCCGTCCCGCTCGCCGCCAGCGCGCACGTGACCGTGACGCCGAGCGGCACCGCCGCCGGCAGCTACACCGTGCTGACGTTCGCGTACAGCCACGGCTGCGAAGGTTCGCCCACCACGGCGATCGCGATCGACATCCCCGAGGCGATCGCGAGCGTCTCGCCGACGCTCAACCCGAATCACACGATCGAGAAGGTCGCCGACGGCGACCGAACCTCGCAGGTCGTCTACACCGCGATCACGCCGGTGCCAGACGGCTACCGCGACACCATCGAGCTCTCGCTCCAGCTGCCCGAGGACGCCGCGGGCGAGACGCTCGCCTTCCCCGTGCTGCAGACCTGCGAGGTCGGCGAGACGAACTGGAACCAGGTCGCCGAGGCGGGCGAGGAGGAGCCCGAGAGCCCGGCACCCGTCATCGTCGTGACCGAGGCGACGGGCGACGGGCACGGTCACGGCGCGGCGGCCGACGAGGCGACCACCGACGATCACGCCGACGACCACGCCGAGGGCACCGAGGAGGTCGCGGCCACGTCCGACGAGGCCGACACGGTGGCCCGCGTGCTCGGCATCGGCGGCCTCGTGGTCGGCGTCGTGGGCATCGTGCTCGCGCTCGCCGCGCGCCGTCCGCGATCGGGGGCGTGATGTCGGCCACGGGTACGGTTTCGCGGCCGGCAGCACGGCGGCGTCGCGCTGCGGCACGGCTCGGCCGGCTCGCGGCGGTCGTGGCGGCATCCGCGGCGCTGGCCGTGCTGCCCGCCCTGCCGGCATCCGCGCACAACTACGTCGTGGCGACGACCCCCGCCAAGGGCGCCGTCGTCACCGCCCAACCCGGCACGGTCTCGCTCGAGACCAACGAGGCCCTGCTCGACGTCGAGGGCGGCTCGGTGATCCAGGTGCAGGGTCCCGACGGCCGGTACTACGGCGACGGATGCGCCGTGGTCGACGGGCCCGTCGCCACCACGCAGACGCAGCTCGGCGAACCCGGCGAGTACACCGTGACCTGGCGCGTGGTCTCCACCGACGGGCACCCGATCTCGGGCACGTGGGCGTTCACGTGGCAGCCCGTCGACGGCATCGCGCTGGCCGAGGGATCCGGGGAGCCGGGCGCCTGCGGCGGCGGGTCGGCCGCCGCCGAGCCCGCGGCCTCCGCGCCGGCGTCCGAGTCCGAGTCGCCCGACGAGACGAGCGACGCGGCATCCGCGGCACCGCTCGACGCGCTGTGGATCGTCGGCGGCGTGCTGCTCGCCGCGGTCGCCGCGATCGTCACCTGGCTCGTCGTCCGTCGGAGGGCGTGACGGCGTGACCCGTCCTCCCCAGTCCGGCGGTCGCGGCGCCCTCCGGGCCGGGGACGGAACCGGCTCACCCGTCGTGGGTGCTCGTTACACTCGACGGGTGAGCTGGAACGCGGAATCCCACGGCCCCGAGGAGGTCCCCTGGGATCCCGATGAGCTCGCCCCGCCGCCCGACGACGACTGGGCTCCGCCGCCCCCCGACGACGGTCGGCTGCCGAACCTCGACGAGGGCTGGGCCCCGGCGACCGATGACCGGGGTGCCCGCTTCGCCGAGTCCGAGCCGCACGTCGTCCGCCCCGCACCCGCCCGGTTCGCGACCGCCGACGAAGCGCTGCACACGGTCTTCGGCTACGACGCCTTCCGGGGCGAACAGGCGGCGATCATCGAGCAGGTCACGAGCGGCGGCGACGCCGTCGTGCTCATGCCCACGGGCGGCGGCAAGAGCCTCTGCTACCAGATCCCCGCGCTGCTGCGCGAGGGCACGGGCATCGTGGTCTCGCCGCTCATCGCGCTCATGCACGACCAGGTCGACGCCCTCGTGCGCAACGGCGTGCGGGCCGCCTACCTCAACTCGAGCCAGCTGCCCGCCGAGCGCGCCGAGGTCGAGCGCGCCTACCTCGCGGGCGAGCTCGACCTGCTCTACATCGCCCCCGAGCGCCTCAACGCCGAGCCCGTCAAGCGGTTCCTCGAGGGCGGCCGCATCGCGCTGTTCGCGATCGACGAGGCGCACTGCGTGTCGCAGTGGGGCCACGACTTCCGGCCCGACTACCTCGCCCTGTCCGAGCTCGCCGATCGCTGGCCCGATGTGCCGCGCATCGCCCTCACGGCTACGGCCACCGAGGCGACGCACCGCGAGATCACGACCCGCCTCTCGCTCGAGGGTGCGAAGCACTTCGTCTCGAGCTTCGACCGGCCGAACATCCAGTACCGCATCGCGCCCAAGCTCGAGGTGCGCCGCCAGCTCCTCGACGTCATCCGCAGCGAGGGCACCGATGCCTCGGGCGCGCCGGTCTCGGGCATCGTCTACGCGCTCTCCCGCGCGAGCACCGAGAAGATCGCCGCGTTCCTCGCCCAGAACGGGGTGAACGCGCTGCCGTACCACGCCGGCCTCGAGGCGGGCGTCCGGCGTCGCACGCAGGAGCGCTTCCTCCGCGAAGACGGTGTCGTCGTGGTCGCGACCATCGCGTTCGGCATGGGCATCGACAAGCCCGACGTGCGCTTCGTCGCCCACGTCGACCTGCCCAAGTCGGTCGAGGGCTACTACCAGGAGACCGGCCGAGCAGGCCGCGACGGCGCGCCCGCCACGGCTTGGCTCGCCTACGGGCTGCAAGACGTGGTGCAGCAGCGTCGCATGATCGACGAGAGCCCCGGCGACCTCGCGCACCGTCGTCGCATGTCCCAGCACCTCGACGCGATGCTCGCCCTCTGCGAGACCGTGCAGTGCCGTCGGCAGAACCTGCTCGCGTACTTCGGCGAGCGCAGCGAGCCGTGCGGCAACTGCGACACGTGCCTCGAGCCCCCGGCCGCATGGGACGGCACGGTCCCGGCGCAGAAGCTCATGTCGACCATCGTGCGGCTGCAGCGCGAGCGGCGGCAGCGCTTCGGCGCCGGCCACCTCATCGACATCCTGCGCGGCAAGGAGACTCCCCGCGTGCGCCAGTACGGGCACGACGCGCTGGCGACCTGGTCGATCGGCGACGACCTGAGCGAGCAGCAGTGGCGTGGCGTTGTACGGCAGCTGCTCGCGCAGGGCCTCCTCGAGACGCACGGCGAGTACGGCACGCTCGCGATCACCGATGCCGCGTCCGACGTGCTGTCGGGCGGGCGCACGGTCATGCTCCGCTCCGAGCCCGAGCGTGCGGCGCGCTCGCGCGGGCCGAAGGCGGCCCCCGCCGCGGCCGACCTCGAGCCGGCGCAGGCCGAGCTCTTCGAGGCGCTGCGCGCGTGGCGCGCGGGGGAGGCGCGCGAGCAGGGCGTCCCGGCCTACATCGTGTTCGGCGACGCGACGCTGCGCGCCGTCGCCGTGGCTCGTCCAGCGAACCTCGGCGACCTCGACGGCATCACCGGCATCGGCGCGAAGAAGCGCGAGGCCTACGGCGAGGCGCTGCTCGCGGTGGTCGCGGCGGCATAGCCCGGCCGTCGGGTGCCCCGCTAGGATCGCCGCAACGCGGTTCGCCGCGGCATCCGTTCGCCCGACCGAGGGAGTGCCATGTCAGACCAGTTCGCGACGAAACGGCCGCTCGGCGTCACGATCGTGGCGGCGCTCTCGATCATCGCCGGCATCATCGACGTGTTCGCCGGCATCATGCTGCTCGCCGTGCAGGTGGACCCCGAGGTCGTCGAACAGATGGGCGGCTCGGGGCTGGTGGTGACCGCCGCGATCTTCGCGCTGCTGCTCGGCGCGGCGATGATCATCATCGCCTTCGGCCTGCTGCGCGGGAATGCGACCGCCCGGATCGCCGCGACCGTGGTGCAGGTGGTCTCGTTGGCGCAGTCGATCTGGCTCGCGGTCGTCGACCCGGCGCTGCTCACGAGCGAGATCCTCGGCGTCCTCCTCGCGATCGCCCTGCTCATCCTGCTCTGGTCTGGGGAGGCGAGCCGCTACTTCAAGGGCCTCGCGCCCGACGAGCCCACGGCCTGACAGTTCCGCTTCAGCCACGCCCTGCGCCACGGGGGCTGATTCCGGCCCAGCGAGCCAGTCGAGATCGTCATCAGTCGGCGGATGCCGCGCGCCCTCGCC
>CBFGWW010000175.1:0-7060 GCA_965652625.1 uncultured Agromyces sp. | reverse complement strand
ACCGCGCTCTGCGAGAAGCCGCCCGCCGCCGGCAGCACCTGTAAGAACGAGCCGAGCGTGTTCGCGGCACCCGTCGCGAAGAGCTCCTGATTGGTGTCGACCTGCGGCTCGCCGGGCCTGCGGATGCCCCGCGCCACCGCCGCGGACTCGAGGAACGCCATGATCGCGATCGCCAGCGCCCCGGGCAGCAGCGCGCCGAGGTTCGCGAACGACGGCAGCTCGGGAGCGGGGAACCCCTGCGGCACGGGATCGATGAGCTCGACGCCGGCGTCTCCGAGCCCGGCGAACGCCACGAGCAGGATGCCGCCCGCGACGACGACCAGCGGCCCGGGCACGCGCGGCAGGAACCGCTTCAGCAGCAGCAGCACCGCGATCGACCCGGCCGACAGGGCGATCGTCGCGGCGTTCGCGCCGGGGATCGCCTCGAACACGGCGACCAGCGAGCGGATGAACCCGTGCGTGCTGAGATCGTCGGTCTCACCCAGCAGCTTCGGCAGCTGCCCCACCGCGACCGTGGCGCCGACGCCCACCTGGATGCCCACCAGCGTGGCCTTCGAGATGTTCTCGACGAGCGACCCGAGCCGCGCGACGCGCGCCACGAGCAGGATCACCCCGACGAGCAGCGTGAGCGCCATGAGGTCGGGCACGGGGTCGTCGGATCCAGCTGCGACCCCGGCCGACACGAGCGTGGTGCCGCTGAGCGTCGCGATCGTCGACGTCGTCGAGACGCTCATCGCGCGCGAGCCGCCGAGCATCGCGTACACGAGCATCGGCACCATGCACGTGTAGAGGCCGAGCTGCACGGGCAGGTTCGCGATCGTCGCGTACGCCATCGCCTGCGGGATGACGACCGCGCCCGCCGAGAGCCCGGCGAGCACGTCGAACCCGAGCCAGCCGAGCCGATAGCCGGCGAGCGTCGAGAAGAGGCGGAAGCGGCGCGGTGCGGCGACCGCCGGAACGTCGGCGCGCGGCATCCGCTACGCCTCGGGGAAGACGGTCGACCAGTCGCGCTTGACGCTCACGACGGTGAAGCCGTGATCGGATGCCGCGGCGAGCGCCTCCTCGGCCCCCGTGTCGTAAGGCGCGTCGCCGCGTCCGCCGTCGTCGTCGTGGTGGATGAGCAGCGACAGCGAGCGCGGATGCCCCTGCACGTAGCGCAGCATCGGCACGTCGCCGTTGGAGTTGCCGGCGGCGAGGAGCGGCCGGCGCCCGATGCGGCTCCAGATGCGGATCGGCTTCTCGGGCCCGTCGTCCATGAAGTCGAACGCCGAGCCGTAGCGCACGGCCCGTGCGTCCTCGTCGTAGGTCAGCCCGACGGCCGACCCGACGACCCGCTCGGGCGGGATGCCGTAGTACTCGACCGTCATGGGACGCATGAAGTCGCGGTCGCCGCCCGACACGATGTAGCACGTGAACCCGTGCACCTCGAGGAAGCGAAGGAGCTCGATCATCGGCTGGTAGATCGCGAACCGGTACGGCCGGTGCAGCGTGAGGTGCTGGGCGTCGCGGGAGAACGCGGCGACCTGCGCCTCGTAGTCGTCGACGCTCTCCCCAGCGGTCGAGGCGAGGATCGCGCCGACCATGGCGTGCAGGTCGGTGTCGTCGCCCGCGTAGTGCTTGTCGATGGCGCCGCCGAGCCATGCGAGGTCGCCCGTCGCGGCGGCCTGGTAGGGCTGCCGTTCGGCGAGCGACGGGTCGGCGTCGGCAGCGGCCTTCCACTGCTGCACGATGAAGTGCAGCTGCGTCGGCATGGGCTTCTCGGTCCAGAGCGTGCCGTCGTTGTCGAAGACGGCGACGCGCTCCGCCTCGGGCACGGCGTCGGGGCCCGACGAGACCGACGTCGCGAACGCGATGATCGCGTCGCGGGTCGGCCCGTCGGACCACGACGGGAGCGTGCGGGGCATCCGTCGCCTGCTCAGTCGCGCGCCATGGCGGCCGCAAGGTGCGCCTCGAGGTCGACGTAGGCGTCGTCGGCGATGTCGAAGACGACCTTGCGGATCTCGCCGTTCACGAACGGGAAGTTCGAGCCGGCGTAGTCGGCGGCGACCGCGTCTGCCGAGTCGTAGCCGATGCACAGGCCCTCGCCGCAGAGCGAGAAGTGCCCGAGCACCGTGCGGATCTCGGTCTCGGCGACCTGCTGGTCGTCGATGTAGAGGCGCAGCGGACCGACGCCCTCGCGGTACTCCCCCGTCTTCTCCTTCGTGAAGTCGACGCCGATGACGTGCGCCCCCGACGTCGGCGCCGGTGCGGCGATTCGGTAGATCGGCGGGATGCCGAGGAAGTTGTACACGTAGACGACCTGCCCGTCCTTGATGAACAGCGCGTGGCCCCCGAACCGCGATCCGTGGGCGAAGATCACGCCCTCGGCCCGCGGCGTGAGGTCGACCTCGGCGAGCACCTTGTAGGAGACCCCGTGCGTGTTCGCCGCGGAGCGCTCGGGCACCTCGGAGGTGCCGGGGTAGTAGGTGTACTGGCCCGACGGCGGCACGGGCACGTGGAACTCCATCTTCAGGAAGGTCTCGAAGTCCTTCGGGTTCCCGATGATCTGGAGGTCGTTCAGCGGCAGCACGAGGTTGCGCTTGGCCTCCTCCAGCCACAGCGCCTTCAGCTCCTCGACCTTGTCGGGGTGCTCCGCCGCGAGGTCGTGCGCCTCGGCGCGGTCGACGTCGGTGTGGAACAGCTGCCACGTGTCGTCGTCGAAGCGTCCGCGGCCGCTCACCGGCCCGTGCTCGGTGACCGCCTTCCAGCCCTGGTGCCAGATGCCGCGGTTGCCGAACATCTCGTAGTACTGGGTCTCCTTCTGCGTCGCGCCGTCGGACTCGGCGTCGAAGGAGTACCGCATCGAGACGCCGTCGAGCGGACGCTGGGTCACGCCGTTGTAGCTCTGGGGCAGCGAGAGCCCGCACGCGTCGAGGATCGTCGCGACGATGTCGGTGGAGTGGTGGTACTGGCTGCGGATCTCGCCGCGCGCCTTCATGCCGGCCGGCCACGAGATGACGAGCGGGTCGCAGACGCCGCCCTGGTACACGTACCGCTTGAACATGCGGTACGGGGTCGAGAACGCGGCCGCCCACCCCGTCGGGTAGTGGTTGTACGTGTCGGGGCTGCCGAGCTTGTCGACCAGTCGCAGGTTCTCCTCGAGCGAGTCGGGGTAGCCGCCGAAGATCTTGCCCTCGTTGACCGAGCCGTTCGGGCTTCCTTCACCGGATGCCCCGTTGTCGGCCGCGTAGATCACGAGCGTGTTCTCCAGCTGGCCCGACTCCTCGAGGTAGTCGATGATGCGGCCGACCTGCGCGTCGGTGTACTCGGAGAAGCCGGCGTAGACCTCCGCCATGCGGCAGAACATCGCCTTCTCCTCGTCGCCGAGCTCGGCCCACGGACGAACGCGGTCGGACTCCGAGAACGTCCCCTCGGGCATCGGGTTGAGCGGCGTGAGCTCGGTGCCCTCGGGCAGGATGCCCTTCTCGATCATGCGGGCGAGCACCCACTCGCGGTACGCCTCGTATCCGTCGTCGAAGGCGCCCTTGTACTTGTCGATGTACTCCTGCGGGGCGTGGTGGGGCGCGTGGTTCGCACCCGGGCAGAACCACAGGTACCAGGGCTTGTCGGGCTCGGTCTGCTTCACGTCGCGGATCATCTTCAGCGCCTGGTCGGCGAGGTCCTTCGAGAGGTGGTAGCCCTCCTCGGGCGTGTAGGGCTGCTCGATGTAGTGGTTGTCCTCGGCGAGCGAGGGGTACCAGTTGTTCGTCTCGCCCCCCACGAACCCGTAGAAGCGGTCGTAGCCCTGCGCCAGCGGCCAGTTCTTCTTCGAGGCGCCCGCGGTCCACTCGTCGATGGGCACGTTGTGGTTCTTGCCGACCCAGAACGTGGCCCAGCCCGCGTCGCGCAGCAGGTGCGCCATCGGCACGTTCTCGGGCGGGATGTGCGAGTTGTACCCGGGGAACCCGGTCGACGACTCCGAGATCGTCGCGAACCCGTTCGCGTGGTGGTTGCGTCCCGTCAGGAACGTCGACCGCGTCGGCGAGCACAGCGCAGTCGTGTGCCACTGCGTGTAGGTCAGCCCGTCCTTCGCGAGCCGCTCCATCGTCGGCATCTGGATGCGCCCGCCGTACGGCGACCATGCCGCCTGCCCGGTGTCGTCGAACAGCACCACGAGCACGTTCGGTGCGTCCTTCGGCGCCGGCTCCGGCAGGAACGCGTCCCAGTCGCCCACCGAGTCCCGCACGTCGAGCTTGATGGTCCCCTTGAATTCCTTCGCCACTTCGCGAACCCCTTCCCCCAGTCCGACCGCCGAGGGGTTCGGCGGCCGTGCCATTCACGTTGCCATGCGGCATCCGTGGAGGCAAGGAACGAGCTCCGAGCGAAGCTCACGTCCGGCCGGTCGTCGAGTAGTGCCGCGCGCAGCGCGGCGCGTATCGAGACGCGTCCCCGCCCCGCTCACGCGTCGGGCATGCTCCGACCCTTGGCGCCCGTCCCACGCGGCATCCGCGGCTCCTCGGGCAGGTCATGCACCGCCGGCCCTTCGATGCGGGCACCGGATGCCTCGAACCGCGAGCCGTGCAGCGGGCAGTCCCAGGTGCACTCGGCGTCGTTCCACTGCAGCACGCCGCCGAGGTGCGTGCACACCGCGCGCACCGCGACCGTGCGCCCGTCGACCGTGGAGATCCCGTGCGGCACCCCGCCGCGCGTGACGACGACGCCCTGTCCCTCGGCCGGACGCTGCGCCGGCGCCCGCCGCCCCTCGGCCTCGGCCCAACCCACCGCGATCCACTTCCCGACGCGCGATCCCTCGGCCACGCCGCGCCCGAGGTCCGATGGCATCGTCGTGCGCGTTGCGATCACCCGCACCCACGGCCGGCGCTCGCGCCATGGCACGCCGAGGATCTCCTCGCTGATGCGGATGCCGGCCGCGGCACCGTTCGTCAGCCCCCACTTCGCGTAGCCGGTCGCGACCCAGACCCGGCCGAAGCCGCGGGGCATCCGCCCGACGAACGGGATGAGGTTCGCCGAGTGGTAGTCCTGGGCGGCCCAGCGGTGGGTGAGCTCCGCACCCGGGAAGTGCCGGCCGGTCCAGGCGACGAGGTCCTGCACCTTCGCCTCGGTCGAGGGCACGCGCCCTGGCGCGTGGTGGTTGCCGCCGACCATGAGCAGGGGCGGCGCGTCGGCGTCGAGGTCGGGCGCCGTGCGCAGCGATCGGGTCTCACCGTCGACCGAGATGAAGAGACCCTCGGGCAGCGGGCCGTCGACGCGGTAGGTCGTGAGGTACGAGCGCGACGGGCGCACCTTCGCGAAGTAGAGCCCGCGATTGAGCACCGGATGCCCCGTGGCGATCACCGCGGCATCCGCTCGCACCACGCCGTTCGGCGTGTGCAGCTCGACCGGCCGCCCGGCGTGCACGCCCTGCACGCGCATGTCCTCGAGCAGCACGCCGCCCGCGGCGACGAACGCGCGCGCCATCGCCACGAGCAGCCGGTAGGGGTCGAGGCCCAGCTGGGCGGGCAGCGCGACGCCGCCCGCGAACGGGAAGGGCAGCGGCATCCGCTCGACCCGCTCGACCGGCAGGCCGGCCTCGGTCGCGGCCGCGAACTCGCGGTCGATCGTGCGGAGCCCGTCGTCGGTGGTGGCGAAGCTGTACGCGGTCTCCTCGGTGTACGGCACGCCGTGATGCTGCGCGAAGTCGGCGATGAGGGCCTGGCCGTCGAGGTTGGCCTCGACGTAGGCGCGCGCCAGCTTGGCCGGATGCGCCGCGCGGAGCCGCTGCAGCATGGCGCCCTGCAGCACGCTCGCCTTGCCCGTGTTGAGGCCCGACGCGAGCGCGCCGACGTCGCGCGCCTCGAGCACGACGACCCGCATGCCGGCGTCGACGAGGGTGAGCGCGGTCGACAACCCGGTGATGCCGGCGCCGACGACCGCGACGTCGAACCGCTCCCCCGGCGACACGGCGCCCTCGTAGCGGGCGGTGGGTGCGGCGTCGCCGTTGGCGGCGGCCGCTGCGAGGTCCCTCCAGAGCGAGGCCATGCGGCCAGTCAACGCCCGGTGCCGTGCACCGGCAAGGGTTTGACGGCGCCGGATGCCGCGACTATGCGCGAGGGCGTCGCCGGCTCAGTCGGTTCGGCGGATCCAGTCGAGCGCCAGCTCGGCGACGGTGTCGGGCGCGTCATCGGGGACGAGCTTGCCCGCGCCGTCGACGAAGGCGAGCTCCATGCGGTCGGCGAAGCGCTCGGGGTGGGCGCAGACGCGACGGATGAGCGACTCCTCGAATCGCGTGTCGAGACGGCCGAAGGCGACGAGCGTCGGAACGGTCAGGCGCATCCGCCGGTAGACGCCCCGGCCGAGCCGCCTCGACTCCGCGAGCACCATGCCGCGGTAGAGACGGCGCACCGCCTGGTCGATCTCGGGTCGTCGCATGGGCGCGAGGTGCGCGTCGATGGTCGCCTCCGGCAGGGGCTCGGCGTTGTAGGGCCCCGTGAACACTCGGCGAAGCGAGCTTCCCGGGCGATGCCAGAGCAACGACGGCAGGTGGCGGAACGCCGGGAGGAGCCTCGGGCTGAACGACATGAAGACGGGCGGCATCGAGAACTGCACCGCCCGCCCGATGCGCTCGGGATGGGTGTAGGCGAGCTGGGTCGCCGTGATCGCGCCCATGTCGTGGCTGACGACGTGCGCGCGCTCGATGCCGAGCGCCTCGAAGATCGCGAGCAGGTCGTGCAGTCGCGTCTCGCGCTCGATGCCGGGGTCGTCGGCTTCGGTCCATCCCGCCCCGCGGAGGTCGGGGCAGATCACCCGGTAGCCCCGCTCGGCGATCCGCGGTGCGACCCGATGCCACTGCCACCAGTGCTGCGGGAACCCGTGCAGCATGACGACGGGTTCGCCGGTGCCGATCGTCGCGACGTGGCTGCGCAGGCCCGGCGTCTCGACGACGAGGTGGTCGAAGCCAGGGGCAGCGGGCAGCGGCGGCGCCCAGTCGGTGGTCTCGGCGGTGGAAACGAGGTGGGGTTCGTGGGCACGCATGACGACTCCTTCGTCGCGCCATATCTACTACGATCATAGTAGTGACTAC
>CBFGWW010000174.1:0-7068 GCA_965652625.1 uncultured Agromyces sp. | reverse complement strand
TGGCGCGCTCGCGACACCGCCTTCGTCGTGCTCGCGTGGTGCGCGATCGCGGCGGTCTACTGGTGGGGCCTGGCCACCGGGGCGGGCGGGCTGTCCGGGCGGCCGTGACGCGCCCTCGCGCGACGGCCGCCCCGGTGCCGACTGGCCCGGGCCCGGGGCGGGCGCGGTGTCCACGATCTCGCCGAGGAACACCAGTGTCTGCCCGGCGCGCTCGCCGGCGTTCGGGTCGGTGCCGTAGCCGTACTGCGGCGGGATCGAGACGATCAGCTTCGTGCCGACCTTCTGGCCGACGAGCGCAGCGCCGAAGCCCTGGATGACCGCGTCGGTCGTGAACTGGGCGGGGTCGCCGCCGTAGGACTGGTCGAAGACCTCGCCCGTGTCCCAGCTCGTGCCCTGGTAGTGCAGGGTCACGTTGTCACCCGACTGCACCTCGGCGCCGTCGCCCTCCTCGAGCACCTTCAGCTGGTACTCGGCGGGCGGGGCCGTGTCGGGCAGGGTCACCGTGGGCACGTCGCCCTCGGCGCCGAACTCCACCTCGGGCACGTCCTCGGTCCACTCGGCGGGCTTCAGCGGCTCCTGCACGTCGACCACGATGACGACGGTCTCGTTCGGGGCGATGCCGATGGTCTCGTTGCCCTGGTCGCCGTAGAGCGTCGACGCCGGCGCGACCGTGACGGTGCGCGAGCCGGTCGGCACGCAGTCGATGCCCGCGAGGAACGCCTCGAACACGCTCTCGTCGCCCGCCTTGATGGTGGCCGGCTGCGAGAAGGCCTGCTGGCCGGTCGTGCCCGAGAACGCGCTCACGATCGCGTTGACGTCCTCGCCCGCCTGCGTGACCTCGCCGTCGCCCTCGATGACGACCGTGCGCTCGAGCTCGTCGGCCTCGAGGGGCGTGGTGAACGTCGCCGTCGGAGCGGTGGCGAAGTCGCCCTCGACCTGCACGCTGTCGCTGAGCGAGCCCGACGACACGTCCATGCAGTCGGCGCCGGCAGGGGTCGTGGACTCCGGTCCGGAGCCGGCGGCGCAGCCCGCGAGGACGAGCGCGGCGGCGGAGGCGAGTGCGACGGGCGCAGCGCGGCGCAGGGCACGGTTCATGACGGGGATTCTCGTTTCGATCGGGAACGCGAACTGCCAGTCTGCCCGGTGCGGCTCTCGATTGCCTGAGACTTCGGATTTCCGCCGGATCAGGACGAGAATGGGCAGATGGGGGACACGACGACCGTACCCGATTCCGCGGGGGAGTTCGCCGGGACGGCCGACTCCGTCGCCGGACTCGACGAGGTGCTCTGGAACACCATCTCGACGGCGGTGCTGCTGCGGTCCCATCCGCGGTTCGATGAACGCGTGCTCGACGCCTACGCCCGCGACGGGGCATCCGCCCTGCCGACGGCCGAGCTCGTCGGCGTCGGCGGCCTCGTCGACGCCGTCGAGCCGTCCGAGTCGCTGGTCGAGCTGGCCCGCGAACGGGCGGGCGAGCGGATGCCGCAGCTGCAGCTGCACGTCGCCGATCCGGCCGCGTGGGAGCCGGCCGGGTACGACCTCGTGCAGTGCGTCCTGGGCGTCGCGGCGTTCGACGACGTCGAGGCGGGGACCCGTCATCTCGTCGAGCGTGCCCGACCGGGCGGCCGCGTCGTGATCGCGGCGTGGGCGCGGGACGCGCTCGAGCCGCTTCCCCGGTTGCTCGCGTCGGCTGTCGCGCCCGACGCGGACGCGGCCGACGCCGACGTGCCCGCCCCCACGGTCGAGGTCGCCGACACGGCGGGCAGCCTGGCCCACTGGCTCACCGAGCTGGGGCTCGTCGACGTGCGCGCCGAGGCCGTGCAGCGGCACGTGGACCTCACGCCCGAGCTCGCGTGGCGGCTCGTGCAGGGCACGGGCCTGTGGGCGCTCGTCGCCGGGTTCGAGGAGCCGGAACTCGACGACGTGCGAGCCCGCTACCTCGCGGCGGTCGCCGAACGCGACGTGCGAGCGGTCGACGCCACGACGATCATCGCGGTCGGGCGTCGCCCGGCGTAGCTCCGGCTGCATCCTCGCCCGCCGTGCCGCCGCCGGCGTGCTTCGGTCGCGCCGCCCGCCGCCCCGGCCGGTCCGCGGCCGTGCTCGAGGCGTGCTCGGCCCGTCGTCCGAGCACGAGCGACCAGGCCCCGGCGCGGAACCGGGCCTGCGCCGCCTCGTCGGCGGCCTGGTGCACCTCCACGCGGCATCCGTCGCCCGCGGGATGGAACCGCAGGTACCCGACCAGCTGCCGGCCGGGCAGCGGGACCGCATCGTCCTCGAAGTCCCAGCGCATCGCGATGAGCTCGGGAGCCGCCACCACCTCGTAGCGACCCCGCACCGCGGTGCCCCACTCGAGCCGCGTCGAGAACCGGTCGTCGACGATGGCGACCGGAACGCCGAGGAACGCCGAGTACCGCGCCGGGTCGACGAACGACGCGAACGCGTCCTCCCGCGCCAGCGGCACCTCGACGGACACGTCCACCCACGTGCGCATCCCGGCCTGCGCCAGCTCCCGTTCGGGGATCTCGTCGGCCACGTTCCACTTGTCGTCCGAGCTCCCGAGCAGGGGCAGCACCGCCTCCATGGCGGAGCGGTCCGCCCGATAGCGGCGGTAGTTGCCGTCGCGGCGGAGGACCACGAGTCCGGCCTCGCGCAGCGCGTTCAGGTGGCTCGAGATCGTGCCCGGCGTGAGGTCGAACGCCGCGGCGATCTCGCCCGCCGAGCGCTCCGCGTCCCAGACCAGCCAGAGGATCTCGCGGCGCACCGGCGAGCCCAGCGCCGTGATCACGGCCTGCACCGACACCCGTCCTGCGCCGGACGAGGCGTTCGCCTGCGCCTTCGGGATCATCCTTGCCGTCCTCGCTGCATGAGAGTATTTTGACACGCATCAAAATAGTTCGACCCGAACCGAATCGGTGAGGTGAGCACCATGACCAAGTACCTGGTCCTCTACGTTTCCCCGACCTCCGCCCAGGAGCAGATCGCGAACGCCACGCCCGAGGAGGGCGCCGCCGGGATGGAGGCCTGGACCGCCTGGGCGGGTCGGGTCGGGCCCGCGCTCGTCGACCTGGGCTCGCCGACCATGGCCGTCGGCAGCGTCGGCAGCGGCAGCGGCTCAGCCGCCGGCGACGGCTACATCGGCGGCTTCTCGATCATGGAGGCCGAGTCGGCGGATGCGGTGCGTGGACTTCTGGCAGACCACCCGCACCTCATGCTCGACGGCGCCTCGATCGAGGTGCTCGAGTTCCTCGAGATTCCCGGGATGGGCTGATCAGACGCCCGACGACGGCGGCTCGCCCGGCTCGCCCGGCTGTGCACCTGTCGCGACGGGGCGGCCGGGCTCGTTCGACCACTGGCTCCACGACCCCGGGAAGAGCGCGGCGTCGACGCCGGCGAGCGCGAGCGCGGCAACCTGGTGCGCCGCGGTGATGCCCGAGCCGCAGTAGGTCGCCGTCGTCGTGCCCGATCGGATGCCGAGCGCGGCATACTTCGTCCGCAGCTCCTCGGGCGCGAGGAAGCGCCCGTCGGCGTCGAGGTTCTCCGCAGTCGGCACGGAGAGCGCCCCGGGCACGTGGCCGGCCCGCGGGTCGATGGGCTCGACCTCGCCGCGGTAGCGGGCGCCGGCACGCGAGTCGAGCACGACCCCGGTCGCGGGCAGCGCAGCCACGCCGTCGGCGTCGATCACGCGCATCGCGCCGAAGCGGGCGGTGGCGTCGCCCCGTTCCACGCCGGTCGGGCCCTGTTCGAGCGGATGCCCCGCCGCGATCCACGCTCCGAGGCCGCCGTCGAGCATCCGCACGTCGCCGTACCCGGCGTGGCGCAGCAGCCACCACGCGCGCGCCGCGGACTGGTTCCCGAGGTCGTCCATCACGACGGCGGTGTCGCCCTCACGCAGTCCCCACGCACGCATGGCCTCGGTGAACGCCGATTCCGACGGCAGCGGATGCCGCCCCCGACCCTCGACCGAATGGTCGGCGAGCTCGTGGTCGAGGTCGACGTACACGGCGCCGGGCACATGCCCGTCGAGGAATGCTGGACGACCGTCGGGCACGGAGAGCGACCATCGCACGTCGAGCACGACCGTGCGGGTGTCCGTCCGATCGGCCCGCTCGTCATCGAGGCGGCGGGCGAGGTCGTCGACGTCGATCAGGATCGGCATGGTCGGCGCGGTCATCAGTCGTCCTTCCGCTTGCGCTTCTGGATCTCCGGTACGTGGAGCTCGGGGACCGCCCGCAGCATGAACGCGTCGAAGTCGGGAACGGTGAACGCGGCGTAGCCGTGCTCGGGCGTGTACAGGAGGCCCATGTCGATCAGCTCGGCCCGGGTCGGCCCGACCTGGGTCGATTCCCGCCCCATGACCCTCGCGACATCCGATGCCTTCTGCGGCTTGGAGCCGAGTTCGGCCATCGCCCGCAGGTAGGAGGTCTGCAGCGGCGTGGCCCGATCGAGGCGCACCCGGAAGAACGAGCCGTCGAGCTTGGCCTCGTACGCCTCGCGCGCCGTCGCCACGTCGGCGCGCCGGACGCGGTGCTCGGTCGCGACGCCCCAGACCTGGTAGCCGAGCTCCTGGATGAAGTACGGGTACCCCTGGGTGATGCGGATCGCGAGCTCGACCGCGTCGTCGTCGAAGGTCACGCCCTCGACGAGGGCGGGCTCGACCAGGGCCTTCGCCGCGTCCTCGTCATCGAGCGATCCGACCGTCGGGAACGTGAACAGCCGCTCCGCGTAGCTCTTCGCGTCGCCGGCCAGCTCGGCGATCTGGGGCAGGCCCGCGCCGACGAACGTGATCGGAAGCCGACGCTGCACGGTCTTGTGCACGGCTTGGATGAGCGCCTCGAGCTGGCTCCGCCCGAGGAACTGGACCTCGTCGATGAGGAGGGCGACGCCGCGTTGCTGCTCCTCGGCCGCCTCCCCCAGCGCGACGAACACGTCGGTCAGGTCCATCGAGAGATCGCCGTGGTCGCCGGCACCCTCCGCTGCGGGCACGTCCCATGACACGCTGAACGTGCCCTTCTGGTCGACGGAGACCGCGAAGGCGCTCAGCACCTCGGCTGCGCGTCGAGCTCGATCCGTCCATCGCGCCCGTGGCGAGAGCCGGAGCAGTGCGGCCTTGAGCTGCGAGAACATCGCCTGGCGGAAGCGCGTGTCGTCGTGCTTGCTCGCCTCGAGCTCGACCACCTCCCAGCCGGCACGACGCGCGATGTCGCCGAACCTGCCGAGGAGCACGGTCTTGCCGACGCCCCGGAGTCCCGTGATGACCATGGACTGCTCGGTGCGCCCCCGTTCGAGGCGCTGGAGCAGCACGGTGAACGCCTCGAGCAGGTCGTCGCGCCCGACCACGATCTCGGGGGCGGCCCCGGCGTTGGGCGTGTACGGATTGCTGACGGCGTCCACGACCCGTAGTTTAGGGGGTTTTGTGCGCTTTATGAAGCATCGATAAAGCGACCTAAACAACCGTCGAACTCCGATAGACTGCTCGGACGGAATGTTGCGCGAGTGCTGGGAGGTCGGATGATCGCCAGCCTCGTCGCCTTCGGCGTCGTCGCCCTGCTCACGCCGCTCGCCACGAGGCGGCTCGGCCGACGCATCTTCCCGATCATCGCCCTCGTCCCCGCCGCCGTCTTCGTCGTGCTGCTCGCCTGGCTGCCCGGCGTCGTCGCGGGCCGTCCGGTCGTCGAGGTCGTGCCGTGGATCCCGCAGCTCGGCATCGCGCTCTCCTTCCGGCTCGACGCGCTCGCGCTCCTGCTCGCCCTCATCGTCACGGGCGTCGGCGCGCTCGTGCTGCTCTACTGCACGCACTACTTCCGCGACGACGAGCCCGCGCTCGGCCGGTTCGCGGCGCTCCTCCTCGCCTTCGCCGGCGTGATGCTCGGCCTCGTCACCGCCGACGACGTGTTCCTGCTCTTCGTCTTCTGGGAGGCGACGAGCGTGCTCTCGTACCTCCTCATCGGCCACTACACCGGCCGGAAGGAGAGCCGCGGTGCCGCCCTGCAGGCCCTCACCGTCACGACGTTCGGCGGCCTGGCCATGCTCGTCGGCCTCGTGCTGCTCGTGGTCGCGGGCGGCACGACCTCGCTCTCCGAGCTCATCGCGAACCCGGTGACCGGCGCGGCCGGCGAGTGGGGCGTCGCCCTGGTGCTCGTCGGCGCGATCTCCAAGAGCGCGCTCGTGCCGTTCCACTTCTGGCTTCCCGCGGCCATGGCCGCTCCCACGCCGGTGTCGGCGTACCTGCACGCCGCGGCGATGGTGAAGGCGGGCGTGTACCTGGTCGCCCGCATGGCCCCCGGGTACGCCGACCTCGACGTGTGGCATCCGATCGTCATCGGGCTCGGCGTGCTCACCATGCTCGTCGGCGGATGGCGCGCGCTGCGCCAGTACGACCTCAAGCTCCTGCTCGCCTACGGCACCGTGAGCCAGCTCGGCTTCCTCGTGCTCGTCACCGGGTACGGCACCCGCGACGCGGCCCTCGCGGGCGTCGCGCTGCTGCTCGCGCACGCGCTGTTCAAGGCCGCCCTGTTCCTCGTGGTCGGCATCGTCGACCACGCCGCGGGCACGCGCGACTGGCGCAAGCTCTCCGGTCTCGGACGGCGGATGCCCGTGATCGCGACCATCGCGATCGTCGCCGCGGCGTCGATGGCGGGCCTGCCGCCGCTGCTCGGATTCGTCGCGAAGGAGGCCGTGTTCACGGCGTTCCTCGATGCCGCGGCGGCCGGCGAGTCGTGGGCGTGGGTCGCCCTCGTCGGCGCGTTCCTCGGCTCGGTGCTCACCGTCGCGTACTCGGTGCGCTTCGTGTGGGGCGCGTTCTGGACGCGGCACGACCTCGAGCCGACGCCCCTGCACGCGGAGTCGCCGCTCATCGGCCTTGCCCCCGGCATCCTGTCGGCGGCGAGCATCGTCGCGGCCTTCGCGATCCCGGCGATCGAGCCGCTCCTGACCGCGTACGCCGACGAGCTGCCCGGCGGGCATGACTACCACCTCGCGCTGTGGCACGGACTCGAGCCGGCGCTCTGGATCTCGCTCGCGGTGTTCGCACTCGGCGCGCTGCTCGTCTGGGGCCGCGTGCGCGTCGCC
>CBFGWW010000173.1:0-7093 GCA_965652625.1 uncultured Agromyces sp. | reverse complement strand
GGCGGAAGCAGGCGATGGTGCTCAGGCGACGAGGAGGCTCGGAACGGTGCCCGCGACGCGCCGCCCCCAGAACACGGCAGGGCGGCGCTTCGCACCGCCGCGTCGGGTCGGCGTCCGCGTTGACCGGTCCGGACGGCCGCCTTACGGTGGCGGCATGAGGTCCACGGATGCCGCGGCGCCGACGGCCGAGCGATACCGGGTCTTCGGCGAGGTCGAGGCGCGGGGGATGTCGGCCACGTACGAGGCGTGGGCGCTCGGGGTCGCGGGCGACTCCGCCACGATCGCGCTCATCGACGAGTTGCCGGCGCCGAAGCGCCAACCGAACCTCGTGTTCTCGGCCGCGCGGTACCAGGGCGCGCCCGCGGGTCCGTACCACCTGTTCCGCGACTGGCTCCACACTCATTGGGTGGAGGTGCGGGCCACGGCGCTCACGCATGCGACGCAGACGAATGAGGCGGCGCGCTGCGCGCTGCACGTGCCGGCGCTCGCCGGGATCCAGGGCCCGCTCGCGCTGCTCGAGGTCGGCACCTCGGCCGGGCTGTGCCTCTATCCCGACCGTTACAGCTACCGGTACTCGGGGCATCCGCGGCTCGATCCGGCCGACGGACCGAGTCCCGTCGTCCTCGACTGCGACGTGGAGGGCCCCGCGCCGGTGCCCGACCGCCTCCCCGAGGTCGTGTGGCGCGGCGGCATCGACCTCAATCCGCTCGACGTGCGGCATCCCGACGACGTCGCGTGGCTCGACGCGCTCATCTGGCCCGAGCACGACGACCGGCGCGCCCGCCTGCGGGCCGCCGCCGCGATCGCCGCGGCCGACCCACCGCGCATCGTGGCCGGCGACCTCGACGCCGAGCTCGACGCCGTCGCTGCGGAGGTGCCCGACGGGGCGACCCTCGTCGTGTTCCACACGGCCGTGCTCATGTACCTCGACGAGGCCGGTCGTGACCGGTTCGCCGAGCACGTCCGGCGGCTCCCCGGCCACTGGCTCTCGGTGGAGGCCCGCACGGTCACGCCCGGCATCCGCGTGCGCGAGGACGTTCCCAACGAGAGCTCGGATCTCGTGCTGGCGTTCGACGGCGTGCAGTCGGCCTGGGCGCAGCCCCACGGACGTGCCGTCCGGTGGGTGCCGAATCCCTAGACTTGGGCGCATGCGCATCCACATCGCGACCGACCACGCCGGCCTCGAGTTCAGCCGCACCCTCGTCGACCACCTGACCAACGGCGGTCACGACGTCGTCGATCACGGCCCCACCCAGTACGACCCGCTCGACGACTACCCGGCGTTCTGCATCAACGCGGCGCTCGCGGTCGCGCGCGACCAGGCCGCGGGCATCCGCACGCTCGGCATCGTGTTCGGCGGCTCGGGCAACGGCGAGCAGATCGCCGCGAACAAGGTGCGGGGCATCCGCGCGGCGCTCGTGTGGAGCATGGACACGGCGATCCTCGCCCGCCAGCACAACGACGCCAACGTCATCTCGATCGGCGCCCGGCAGCACACCGTCGAGGAGGCCATCCGCTACATCGACGCGTTCATCGCCGAGCCGTTCTCGGGCGACGAGCGCCACGTGCGCCGCATCGCCCAGCTCGCCGAGTACGAGACCACCGGCGACATCGTCGGCAAGGGCGTCGACGTGGTGCCGCCGTCCGCGGGCGAGGCGTAGGGACGCAACGGCAGTGCCCGAGGGACATTCGATCCACCGGATCGCCCGGCAGTTCGACCGGAACTTCGTCGGGCACGTCGTGCACGCCTCCAGCCCGCAGGGCCGGTTCGCCCAGGGCGCGGCCGAGCTCGACGGGCGACGGATGACGGACGCCCGGGCCGTGGGCAAGCAGATGTTCCTCGGCTTCGAGGGCGACCGCTGGCTGCGCGTGCACCTCGGCCTGTACGGCGCGTGGGACTTCGCCGGCGACATCCTGCTCGACCCCACGATCGCCTCGGCGAACGGTCGCATGGGCCAGACCAATCAACGTGGGACGTTCCTCGAGGGGCCCAACCCCGACGCCGCGATCCTCGACTCGGCGGGCGAGAACTCGCTCACGTCCATCGGGGCGCCGCGCCGCACGCGGCTGCGCATGTCGGAGTCCGAGAAGGAGGCGAACGGGTTCGAGGTGTTCCCGCCCGAGCCGATCGGCCAGGTGCGCGTGCGCCTGCTCACCGAGACGATCGTCGCCGACCTGCGCGGTCCCACCGCGTGCGAGGTGCTCGACCCGGCGCAGGTCGAGCGCATCGTGTCGAAGCTCGGGCCCGACCCGCTCATCGACGCCGGGCCCGAGGCCGAGGACCGGTTCACCCGCACCGTCGGGAGGAAGGGCGTGCCGATCGGCCTCCTGCTCATGGACCAGGACGTGGTCGCCGGCATCGGCAACGTCTATCGCGCCGAGCTCCTCTTCCGTGCGAAGCAGAACCCGCACACGCCCGGCAAGGAGGTGCCCGAGGCGCATGTGCGGCACCTCTGGACCGACTGGGCGAAGCTGCTGCGCATCGGCGTCGAGACCGGCCAGATGATGACCATGGACGACCTCGACCCCGACGAGTACCGCGCGGCGATGGCCAACCGCGACGACCGGCACTGGGTGTACAAGCGCGAGGGGCTGCCGTGCCGGGTGTGCGGCACGAACATCGTGCTCGAGGAGATGGGCGCCCGCAAGCTCTACTGGTGCCCCTACTGCCAGGCCTGAGGAGACCCATGCGACAGAACCCGAGCTTCACCCTCGCGAGCGAGGAGGGCGTCAAGCGGCTCATCCGCGAACACCCCTGGATGACGATCGTGAGCTCAACGGATGCCGCGGGCCTCGTCGCCAGCCACTACCCGGTGCTGCTCGACGAGACCGCCGACGGCATCGTGCTCCTGACCCACGTCGGCCGCCCCGACGAGGTCGTGCACGAGTTGGGCCGGCACGAGGTCATGGTCATCGTCCAGGGCCCGCACGGCTACATCTCGCCCGGCTGGTACGACGCGAACCCGGCCGTGCCGACGTGGAACTTCGTGACCGCGCACCTCTACGGCACGCCCGAGCTCCTCGGCGCCGACGAGAACCTGCGCGTGCTCGAGGCGCTCGTCGACCACTTCGAGGATCCGATGCCCGAGCCCCGCCGCATGCGTGGGACGCCCGAGAACTCGGCATACGCCGACCGCATCGCGGTGGGCACCGTGGGCCTGCGCATCCCGATCACGCGATTCGTCGCCAAGAACAAGATGAGCCAGAACCGCCCCGACGAGACCGTCGACCGCATCATCGGCGAGCTCGAGGGCGACGGACCCTACGCGAGCCCCGCGCTCGCCGCCGAGATGCGCCGCACGCACGAGGCGCTGCGGGCGGCCCGCGCGTGAGCGCCCTGCTCCTCGCCGGCGCACGCCTCCCCGGTGCGCCGGACGCCGTCGACGTGCTCGTCGCCGACGGCGTGGTCGCCGAGATCGTGCCGCACGGCGCGTCGACCGCCGCCGGGTCGGACGTCGAGCGCGCGGACCTCGACGGCCGCTGGATCGTCCCCGGCCTGCACGACCGGCATGTGCACCTCTCGCAGTGGGCCATGGTCTCGCGACGGCTCGACCTCGCCGGCGCGGCATCCGCTGCCGAGACGGCCGCGCTCGTCCGGGCCGCGGCCGACGCGGGCGATCCCGAGGTGATCGGGTTCGGCTATCGCGACGGGCTGTGGCCGGATGTCGCGAGCCTCGCACTGCTCGACGCCGTCTCGGGCGACGTCCCGGTCGTGCTCGTCGCCGCCGACCTGCACGCCTGCTGGATCAACTCGGCCGCCGCCCGCCGTCACGGCGTGGATGCGCCCGACGACGGGATCCTGCGCGAGGACGCGTGCTTCCGCCTCGTCCGCGAGCTCGACGACGTGGCCGACGACGTGCTCGACGGGTGGGTGGCCGACGCTGCCGGTCGTGCCGCCGCGCGCGGGGTCGTGGGGGTCGTCGACTACGAGATGCGCTGGAATCGCGACGACTGGGCGCGTCGGGCGGCGGCGGGCGACTGGCCGTTGCGCGTCGCCTTCGGCGTCTACCCGCAGCACCTCGACCGTGCGATCGCCGAGGGCCTGCGCACGGGCGAGGTCGTCGAGGGCACGGGCGGGCTCGTGACGGTCGGCGGCGCGAAGGCGATCACCGACGGTTCGCTCAATACGCGCACCGCGTGGTGCTTCGACCCGTATCCGGGCCTCGACGGCCACGAGCATCCCTGCGGCCTCGCGACGATCGCGTACGAGGAGCTCGTCCCGCTCATGCGACGCGCGCACGACGGCGGCCTGACGCCCGCGATCCACGCGATCGGCGACCGCGCCAACGCCCGCGTGCTCGATGCGTTCGAGGAGGTCGGCTGCCGCGGGTCCGTGGAGCACGCCCAGCTGCTGCGTCACGAGGACGTCGCCCGGTTCGCCCGACTCGGCGTCGTCGCGAGCGTGCAGCCCGAGCACGCCATGGACGACCGCGACGTCGCCGACCGGTACTGGGCGGGCCGCACCGACCGAGCCTTCATGCTCGCCGAGCTCCAGGCCGCCGGCGTCGAGCTCGCCCTCGGATCCGACGCGCCCGTGGCGCCCCTCGACCCGTGGGTGGCGATCGCCGCGGCCGTGGGCCGCACCAGGGACGGTCGCGAGCCGTGGCATCCCGAGCAGGCGATCGACGTGCGCGCCGCGCTCGCGGCCTCGACGGGCGGCGCGGGCCACGAGGTGCACGTCGGCCGCCCCGCCGACCTCGCGGTGCTCGAGCGCGACCCGTACGCGGCATCCGTGGACGAACTGCGCACCATGCCCGTCGCCGCAACGCTCGTCGCCGGTCGCGTCACGCACTCGGTGATCGAGTAGCCGGGGGATAACCCCCGCGCCGATCCGGTCGCCCGCCGGATGGGGCGACGGCGCCCCCGTCGCGAGGCTGGAAGCATGCCAGCATCACGCATCGCCGCCACCGCGATCCGCCGACCCCGAGCCGCCCTCACCGCCCTCGGTGCCGTCGCCGCGGGCGCCCTCGTCGCCGTCGCCTTCGCCGGCTGCGGCATCGCCGGACCCGGGCCCGTCGACACGGTCGGGAAGGTCGACTTCGACCGGCCGCTCGCGATCCCGCCGCTCGCCGAGTCGACGGTCGACGCCGACGGCACGCGCGTGTTCTCGCTCGAGGCGCAGGCCGGCACCACCGAGTTCGAGCCCGGCGTGCCGAGCGACACCTGGGGCTTCAACGGCACCTACCTCGGTCCGACGCTCGTCGCCGAGCGCGGCGAGCGCGTGCGGGTCGACGTCGCGAACTCGCTCGGCGAGCCCACGACCGTGCACTGGCACGGCATGCACCTGCCCGCGGAGATGGACGGCGGCCCCCACCAGATGGTCGATCCCGATGCCACGTGGTCGCCGACCTGGACCATCGACCAGCAGGCCGCGACACTCTGGTACCACCCGCACCCGCACGGCGAGACGGAGGAGCACGTCGCGCGGGGTCTCGCGGGCATGTTCCTGCTGCACGACCCCGGGGAGCGTGCGCTGGGGCTGCCGTCGGACTATGGCGTCGACGACATCCCCGTCATCGTGCAGGACACCGGCTTCTCGGCCGACGGCCGGCGCGAGCCGCCCGTGCGCGGGTATGCGGGCGGGCTCGGCGACGAGCTCCTCGTCAACGGCACGCGCACGCCGTACCTCGACGCGACGAGCGAGCTCGTCCGGATCCGCCTGCTCAACGCATCGACCGCCCGCACCTACGGGTTCAGTTGGTCGGACGACCGTCCGATCGAGCTGATCGCGACCGACGGCGGGCTGCTCGAGGCATCCGTGCCGCTCGATCGCGTCGTGCTCTCGCCGGGGGAGCGCGCCGAGGCGCTCGTGCGCCTCACGCCCGGCGAACGGGTCGTGCTGCGCTCCGAGATGACCGCCGAGACGGCCGGAATGGTCGGACCCGTGGCCGCGATGAACGGCAACACCGACTCCTTCGACGCGCTCGAGGTGCGCGCCGCCGACGAGCTCACCGCCGCGAACCCGGTGCCCGAGCGCCTCACCACCATCGAGCCGTATGACGAGGCCGAGGTCGCGACGACCCGCACGTTCCGCCTCGACGACAGCTTCGAGATCAACGGGCACTCGATGGACCTGGGCCGCATCGACGAGACCGTGACGGTCGACACGCTCGAACGCTGGGTCGTCACGAACGACACCGAGGTGCCGCACAGCTTCCACGTGCACGACGTGCAGTTCCGCATCGCGTCGATCGACGGCGCGGCGCCGCCGCCCGAGCTCGCGGGCTGGAAGGACACCATCCACGCCGAGCCGCAGCGGGAGTACGAGCTCCTCATGCGCTTCGAGGACTACACCGACCCCGACACCCCGTACATGTACCACTGCCACCTGCTGTGGCACGAGGACCAGGGCATGATGGGCCAGTTCGCCGTCGTCGAACCGGGCCAGTCTGCCACGATGACAGGAGGAACCGACCATGAGCACTGACACCGTGCCCACCGACCGACCCGGGAACGGAGCTGCGGACCCCGCGTCCGCGATCCTCCATCCGGCCACCACCACCGAGGGGGCGAGCACCGCACCGATGTCGACGACCACGACGAGCCCCGCGGATGCCGCACCGCGCCGCCGCGGATACGGCTCCCTCTGGGCGGCCGTGCCCCGGGAGTTCGGCTTCCTCATCCTCACGATGCCCATCGCGATCATCGGGCTCGTCATCATCTCGACCGTGTTCTTCACGGGCCTCGGCCTCGTCGCGATCGTCGTGGGCATCTTCCTCATGGTCGCGTCGTTCTACATCGCGCGCGGATTCGGCACGCTCGAGCTCGTGCGGCTGCGCTGGGCCGGGCGGCCCGAGATCCGCCGGCCCGTCTGGGAACGGGTCGATGACGCCCAGGGCTTCTGGCGCGCGGTGTTCGGCCCGTTCATCGACGGCCACTACTGGCTGTACCTGCTGCACTCGCTCGTCGTGAACCCCATCGTGAGCATCGTCTCGTGGAGCCTCACCGTCGCGTGGACCGCGACCGCGCTCGGCGGCGTGACCGGCTGGATCTGGCAGCCGTTCATCCCCGACGACGAGCGCACGTTCTGGCTCAACCAGTGGCTGCTCGAGCGGTTCTTCCCCGACGCGGCGCCCATCGATCCCGTGTTCGG
>CBFGWW010000172.1:0-7202 GCA_965652625.1 uncultured Agromyces sp. | reverse complement strand
CGACCTCTGGGTTATGAGCCCAGCGAGCTACCGAGCTGCTCCACCCCGCGGCACAAGAGACAACACTAGCATGCGGGTCATCCGTCGTCCAATCGAGCCCGGCTCAGACGAGCATGGCGATGATGACGAGCGCGGGCAACGCCACCAGCACGATCACGTTGCGCCAGTACCGGATCTCCGTGAAGACGATGACGAAGCCGAGCACGACGAGGACGATGCTCGTGAACGCCACGAGGGTGCGACCGACCTCGGGGAAGCCGAGGTTCACGGCCAGCACGCCGGCGAGCACCCCGAGTCCCCACAGCATGTTGACGTACCCGCTGTAGACGGCCCACGGCCGTACCGCCTCCTGGTCCGCCGGGCGGATGTAGAGGAACCTGAAGAGCCGCGGGCTGCGGAAGAAGAACGCCGTGATGATCCCGACCACGATCAGGGCGAGCCCTTCGACGACCGCGAGCACCTGCGCGACCACGCCCATACGGCACAGTGTCCTCGCGCGACCTCGGGGTCACAAGTCCCCAGATCGGGCCGTGGAAAGCGCTCTCGACACGCTTCCGATGCGGATGCCGCAGCACCCCGCCGAGGGCGTGGACTCAGCGCTGCGGGGCCGTCGCGACGACCTCGTACGAGAGCGGGAGCCACTGCTCCGACGGCCAGCCGAACATGCCCTCGCCGACCGGCACCGTGACCGGGAAGATCTGCCACGGCACTTGGTAGTGCTCGTCGAACGAGTCGATCGAGAGTCCCGCGTCGCGCAGGGCTCCGAGCACCTCGGCGAGCGGATGCATCCACTCCCAGGTGCGGGCGTTCGAGATCGCCACGTCGCGGTCGGCGTAGTCGCTCGCGTCCTCGAGCACGTCGGGCTCGGAATTCGAGTACGGGAACTGGAACACGGGCAGGCCGCCGGGACCGGCATCGCCGTCGAAGACGAACGCCGACGGGTGCCCGTCGGCGAAGTAGAGGCGTCCGCCGGGCTTCAGGAACCAGGCGATGATGCGCGCCCACTCCGCGACGTCGGGCAGCCAGCCGATCGTGCCCCACGTCGTGAAGACGAGGTCGAACGACTCTGGCTCGGGCAGCAGGTGCCGCGCGTCGTAGAGGTTCGCCTCGACGAACCGGGCCCGATCGTCGACGCCGAGCTCGGCCGCCATGCGCCGCGCCTCCTCGACCGCCGGCCGCGAGAAGTCGAGGCCGACCACGCTCGCGCCGCGGTTCGCGAGCGAGAGCGTGTCCGAGCCGAAGTGGCACTGCAGGTGCAGCACGCGCACGTCACGCATGTCGCCGGGGAACAGGCGGTCGATGCCCGCCCGCGCGATCGGGTCGAGCACGCCGTCGCCCCGGCGCAGCGGCGACCGGTCGTAGAACTCGGACGCGACGTGCACGGGGACGCGCTCGTCCCAGTTCGCGCGGTTGTCGTCGAGCCAGTCACCGCCCCGGAGGTCGACGTCCACGGCTACTGCGGGTTCGTGTCGGGCTGGTTCAGCTCGATCAGCTGGGCGATGATCTCGGCGAGCTGCGCGTCGGCGGCGCCGTACGCGGCCCAGTCGCCCTCGGCGAGCGCGGCCTGCTTGTTCTGCAGCGCGACCTTCGCCTCGTTGAGCAGCGCCTGGGTCTCGTCGTCGGGCACGGTCGGCGTCGTCGGCTGCTCGCCGCCCTCGGGCGGCGTCGTCGGCGTCGTGCCGGGCTCCACCTCCTCGTCGCCCGCCGCGGCGCCGGAGTCGCCGCCGAACAGCACGTCGAGCGCGAGGTCGAGGGTGTCCTGGAACGCGATCTGGTCGCCGAACGCCACGAGCACCTTCTGCAGCAGCGGATAGCTCGTGTTGCCGGTCGACTTCACGTACACCGGCTGCACGTAGAGCAGGCCGCCGCCGACTGGCACCGTGAGCAGGTTGCCGTTGATCACCTCGGACTGCCCCTGCTTCAGCAGGTTCAGCGACTGCGACACCGTCGGATCGCCGTTGAAGGTGTTCTGCACCTGGCCGGGGCCCGGCACGTTGTCGTCTTCGGGCAACGTCAGCAGGCGCAGCTTGCCGTAGCCCTCGGCGCGCTCGCCGTCGGTCGAACCGGCGTCGGAGTCCACCGCGAGGTAGCCGCGCAGCACGTTGCGGCTCTGCTCGCCGCGAGCCTCGGGGATGAACGTCGAGTACAGCGAGTACGCCGGCACGTCCTGCCCGGGCATCTGCATGGTGAGGTAGTACGGCGGCTGCAGCACCGCGGTGTTGGCGGCGCCGGTCGGGTCGTTCGGCGTCGTCCAGGCGTCTTCACGCGAGTAGAACGAGCCGGGGTTCGTCACGTGGTACCGGCCGAGGATGGCCCGCTGCATCTTGAACAGGTCGGCCGGGTAGCGCACGTGGCTCAGCAGGGCGCCCGACATCTCGCTCATCGGCTCGAGCGTCGACGGGAAGATCTTCTGCCAGGTCTGGAGGATCGGGTCCTCGTCGTCCCAGGCGTAGAGCGTGACCGAGCCGTCGTAGGCGTCGACCGTGGCCTTCACCGAGTTGCGGATGTAGTTGACCTCGTCGAACGGCAGCGACTGCGGCAGGCCCTCGCTGTCGGCGATCGCCTCGCTCATGCTCACCTTGTTCGAGTACGGGTACTGGTCGGTGAGGGTGTAGCCGTCGACGATCCAGACCACGCGTCCGTCGACGACCGACGGGTAGCTGTCGGAGTCGAGCGTGAGGTAGGGGGCGACCTTCTTCACGCGCTCGATCGGGTCGCGGTCGTAGAGGATCTGCGAGTCGTCGTTGACGGCGTCGGAGAGGAAGATCTGCTCGGACTGGAACTTCAGGGCGTAGACGAGCTTCGTGAACACGTTGTCGAGCGCCGGTCCGCCGTCGCCCTCGAACGTCGTATAGGTCTGCTCGTCGCTCGACGCGCCCGCCGGGTAGTCGAGCTCGACCGGCTCGGAGCCGTCGGGCGCACCCACGATCGAGTACGAGGGCGAGTCCTCGCCGAAGTAGACGCGCGGCTGGAACTCGCCGAGCGAGCCCGTCGAGGGGATGCCCGACTGCAGGAACACGGGCTGGCCGTCGACCGAGCGCTGGTTGCCCGCCGCCGCGACGAGTCCGTAGCCGTGCGTGTAGACGATGTGCGAGTTGAACCACGTCTCGGCATCGCCGAGACCCGAGAGGGCGAGGTCGCGCACCGCGACGACCGTGTCCTGCGTGGTGCCGTCGATGTCGTAGCGGTCGACGTCGAGCGCATCGGGGAACTGGTAGTACTGGCGGAACTGCTGGAGCTGCTGGAACGCCGGGCTGATCACGAGCGGGTCCATCAGGCGGATGTTCGCCGTCGTCGCGGCATCCGATCGCAGCGCGCCGGGCTCGGCGTCGGTCTTCGCCTCGAACGGGATCGTCTCGATGTCCTCGACCCCGTAGGCGTCGCGCGTGAGGTCGATGTTGCGTTCGATGTACGGCGCCTCGAGCGAACGCGCGCTGGGGTCGACCTGGAAGCGCTGGATGACCCACGGGTAGAGCGAGCCGATGATGAGGCTCGACACGATGAGCAGCGCCGTGCCGATGAGCGGCAGGCGCCAGCGCCCGATGATCGCGGTCACGAAGAAGAGCAGCGCCACCACCCCGGCGATGGCCGCGAGGATGCCGCGACCGGGGATCACGGCGTTGACGTCGGTGTATGCCGCACCGGTCATGAGCGTCGAGTTCTCGGTGACGGTCGCGTACTGGTCGAACCAGATGCTGATCGCCTGCAGCAGCAGGTAGATGCCCGCCGTCACGGCGATCTGGATGCGCGCCGACTTCGAGATGACGACCTCGCGCCCGCTCACGCGGATGGAGCCGTAGAGGTAGTTCGTCGCGATGACGAGCAGGAGCGAGAGCAGCACGACGGCCGACGCGAACCCGACGATCGAGCGGTAGAACGGGAGCTCGAAGACGTAGAAGCCCACGTCGAAGCCGAACTGGGGGTCGGTCGTGCCGAACGGCGTGCGATTGAGCCACATGAGCGTGAGCTCCCACCGGCTCGACGCCGAGACGCCCGCGAAGATGCCGAGCACCGCCGGGATGCCGTACATCGCGAGACGGCGCAGCGGCTCGAAGACCTCCTGGTACCGGTCGAGCTGCGAGTTGAGCTTCGCGTAGACGGGGCGCGTGCGGTACGCGATCTGGATCGACGCCCAGACGGGCACGGCCATCGCGATGAAGCCCACCAGGAACAGCACGATCCGGGCGACCCATTCCGTGGTGAGCACGTTCAGGAATCCGAGCTGGTCGTACCAGAGGACGTCGGCGTAGAGTCCGACGAACACGAAGAACCCGATCACCAGCAGGGCGACGACCCCGATCGTGATCAGGATCGGCGCGCGGCGTCGCGGAATCCTCGGTTCTTGCGTCTGTGCTGACACTCTCGGCCTCTGTTCGGGGTCGCTGTGGGGGCTCGGGATTCCATCCTAGGGTCGCGATGCTTGGAAACGGCTGTTCGGCCGTTCGCTGTCAGCGACGCCTCAGGATGCCTCGCAGGACGCGAATCCGGAGGTGTCGCCGCCCTCGCCGATCGTCTCGACGATGGTCCGCGCCTGGTCGAGGGTCTCGACGGCGAACACGCGGATGCCGTCGGGGACATGTCCCACGACCTCGTCGCAGTTCCCGGCGGGCGAGAGGAACCAGTCGGCGCCCGCCCCCTCGGCGCCCCAGAGCTTCTGCCGGACGCCGCCGATGGCCCCGACCTCGCCGGCGGAGTCGATGGTGCCCGTCCCGGCGATGATCTCGCCCCCCGTCATGGCGCCCGGCGTGAGCTTGTCGACGATGCCGAGCGCGAACATCATGCCCGCGCTCGGGCCGCCGACGTTGTCGAGCTGGAGCTCGACGTCGATCGGGAACTCGTAGACCATCCGCACGCCGACGCCGAGCACGATCGCGCCGTCGCGATCGACCGGCGTCACCTGCACCGTGAGCGGCGCGCCCGCGCGCACGACCGACAGCTCGGCGGGGGCATCCGCGCCGTTCTCGCGCACCGCGGCGCGCAGCGCGTCGATGGAGTCCACCGGCTCGCCGTTCACCTCGGCGATGACGTCGCCCTCCTCGAGCACGCCCGCCGCGGGCGAGTCGTCGAGGATGCCCGCGACGGTGACGTCGCGCGGGAAGTCGTAGCCGAGCTCGACGAGTGCGGCCGCGATCGCGTCCTGCTGCGAGTCGACCATGGCCGCCTCGTTCTGCGCATCCCGGTCCTCGTCGGTGACGCCCGGCGGGAAGATCGCCTCGACGGGCACCGCGGAGCGCGTGCGGTCGAACCATGCGCCGAGCACCTCGAGCCAGTTCGGCGTCTGCCCCGGGCGACCGAGCACGGTCACCGTGAGCAGGTTCAGCTCGCCGTCGGTGGGGAAGGTCTCCTCGTCGGGGATCTCGATGAGGGGCACCTCGTCGCCGTCGTGGTCGGCGACGCCCAACGTGTCGTAGACCGGCCCGGGCTGCTCGATGACGTACGGCGACGGGAGCAGGGCGAACAGCACGCCGATGAGGACGGCGAGGATGATCGCGATGCCGCCGATCCGCTCCCGGCGCGAACGGGCGCGCGGGCGCGGCGACGGGTCGTCGTCGAAGAGGGCCATCCGATTCCTTCCGGGGCGGGCCGGACGCAGCCTGGGGCGCCGGGCGGCGGTGTTCGCGAAGGGCGGACAGCCGGAAGGCCCAGCCTAGGCCATTTCCCAGACGCGCGCCTGAGCGCCGGGACTACGGTTGAAGTGACGCGACTGGAGGTGGCGCACGTGGCCGATCGGGACGACGAGCCCTTCGACCGGAACCCCGAAGAGGAGTTCCGCGAGATGCTCCGCGAGCTGCTGTCGGGGTCGGGCGGCATCGATCCGTCGCGGCTCGCCGGCGCCGCGGGGCTGCCCGATGATCCGGCGAGCATCGCCGCGCTGTTCGGGCAGCTGCAGCAGGCGATGAACCGCGGCGACGAGGGCATCGACTGGAGCCTCGCGCTGCGCCAGGGCGAGGAGCGCGCGGCATCCGGACAGCGGCAGATCTCGCCCGAGGAGCGCGCCCGGCTCGACCAGGCGCTGCAGGTGGCGGCGCTCTGGCTCGACGAGGTCGTCGACTTCGGCGGCCTCCCCGACACCCCCGAGCTGCTCACGCGTCGCGCATGGGTCGCGACGACCATGCCCGTCTGGTCGCAGCTCGCGGAGCCCGTCGCGCTCAGCATCTCCGACTCCCTCACGCGCGTGATGAGCGAGCAGGCGCCCGAAGAGCTGAAGTCGATGATCCAGGGCGCGAGCCGCATGATGCGCGGCATCGGCGGCGCCCTGTTCGCCATGCAGCTCGGCCAGGTCGTCGGGCAGCTGGCCGACGAGGTCGTCTCGGGCGGCGACGTCGGCATCCCGCTGCAGACCGACGGTCGCGCGGCGCTCATCCCCCAGAACGTCGCCGAGTTCGGCGACGGCCTCGACATCCCCACCGACCAGGTCGAGCTCTACCTCGGCGTGCGCGAGCTCGCGCACGCCCGCCTCTTCCGGCACGCGCGCTGGCTGCGGCTGCACCTCATCACGGCGATCACGGCGTTCGCCCGCGGCATCGACATCGACACCGAGCGGCTCGAGGAGCTCGCGGAGGGCTTCGACCCGTCGAACACCGACGCGCTGCGCGACGCGGTCGTGAACGGCGCCCTCATCCGCCCGAAGAGCGAGGCGCAGGAGGCCGCGCTCGCCCGCCTCGAGACGATGCTCGCGCTCGTCGAGGGCTGGGTCGACGCCGTGACGGCCGACGCCACCGGGCGCCTGCCGAAGTCCGACGCGATCGCCGAGTCCATCCGGCGCCGTCGCGCGTCGGGCGGCCCGGCCGAATCCGCGTTCGCGACGCTCGTGGGCCTCGAGCTCCGCCCGCGCCGGCTCCGCGAGGCGGCCGCCATGTGGCGCGCGGTCACCGAGGCGGTCGGCGTCGAGGCGCGCGACGCGCTGTGGGCGCACCCCGACCTGCTGCCGACCTCCGCCGACATCGACGACCCGAGCGGCCTCATCGCACGGCTCACCGGCACCGACACCGCCGAGTCCGAGGCCGACGACGAGTTCGACCAGGCGCTCGAGCAGCTGCTCCGCGGCGAGACGCCGGCCGCGCCCGGCGAGGACGGCGAGGAGCCCAAGGCCTGATCCGTCGGCGGGCGGGCCGGCCGGCCGGCGCCCGCTCGCAGTGGTACGCCTGTGGACGGATCGGAGCCCGAGGCCCGACCGGCCGGTGGGTCATGGCCCCGGGTGC
>CBFGWW010000171.1:0-7214 GCA_965652625.1 uncultured Agromyces sp. | reverse complement strand
GCTCGTGTTCATCATCCTGCAGAAGGTGCTCACGGCCAGGCGGCGCTAGCGGTCGCGGGGGCCGGCCCCTCGGCGGGGCCGAGCCAGTCGGGGCCTTCCCCGGCAGGATAATCATCGAGAAGGATCGCGCAGGGGCGCGGGGCAGGAGCGCAGCGCGGGTGAGCGACCGGGACGACAAGGCGAGGGTCGCGACGATCTTCGACGTCGCGCGACTGGCCGGCGTGTCCCACCAGACCGTCTCGCGGGTGCTCAACGACCTCCCCAACGTGCGCCCGGCGACGCGTGCCCGCGTCGAGCAGGCGATCAAGCAGCTGCGGTACGTGCCGTCACCGGCCGCCCGCGCGCTCGTGACCCGGCGCACGCGCACGCTCGGCCTCATCGTCACCGGCGCGCCCGACTACGGTCCGTCGTCGACGGCGCTGCACTTCAACGAGGCCGCGCGCGACGCCCGGTACTCGGTCATCACGGCGAGCATGCTCGAGACGGATGCCCCGAGCCTCCGCTCCGCGGCCGAGCTGCTCGTGCGCCAGAACGTCGAGGCCATCGTGCTCATCGCCGCGCAACGGGCCGCGCTCGATGCGCTCGACGGAGTGGAGCTCGGCGTGCCGATCATCGCGGTGGCCTCCGAGGACCGCGGCGGCATGCACCGCGTCTGGCTCGACCAGTACGGTGGAGCGCGCCTCGCCGTCGAGCACCTCATCGGGCTCGGGCACCGCGAGATCCGTCATGTCAGCGGGCCGTCCGCCGCGATGGATGCCGCCGAGCGGGTCCGCGGCTGGTCGGCGGCGCTCGGCGAGCACGGGCTTCCGGCCCGCGAGCCCCTCGCCGGCGACTGGTCGCCCGGAAGCGGCTACGTGCACGGCCGCGCGCTCGCGCGCGATCCCGAGGCGACCGCCGTGTTCGTGGCGAACGACCAGATGGCGCTCGGCGTGATGCATGCGCTCGCCGAGGCCGGCCGCTCGGTGCCGCACGACGTCAGCGTGGTGGGCTTCGACGACATCCCCGAGGCCGCGTACTTCGCGCCGCCGCTCACGACCGTGCGCCAGGACTTCGACGCACTCGGCCGCGACGCCATGGCCGGCGTGCTCGCCGTGCTCGGCGACGACGACCGGCTCATGCCGACGCCGACGCTGCCCGAGCTCGTGGTGCGGGCGAGCACGGGGGCGCCGATCCACGATCGGGTCGCGGTCGGGTCGTAGGGCGGCGGGTCGCGCGTCGCGGCATCCGCTCACCTCACGGTGGAATCCCGTTCGCGCGCCGGAATCCCGGTCGCGCGCCGGCCCACGAACGGGATTCGGGCGAAACCGTCGAGCGCCCGGCTCAGCCGACGAGGAACTCGGCGATCACGAGCGCGAGCGTGCGCGGCTCCCACCGGTGATCGGATGCCTCGATCGCGCGCTTCTCGGCATGGGGGAGGTTCGCGACGAGCGAGTCCGCCGCGGCATCCATGACGTCCATCGTCTCGGTGCCGACGAGCGCGAGCGTCGGCTGCGTGATGCCCGCCCAGAGCTCGCGGCGGGGTGCCGACTGCGTCCAGGCGAGGGATTCGGCGTCGGGCTCGAGGCTCGGTGCGATCGCGAGCATGGTCGTCCAGGCCTCGCTCTGCTTCGCGCCCTCGATCCACTCGGGCGGCATGTCCGCCATGTACACCTCGAGGGTGCCCGTGCGATCACCGGCGGCGATGCGCTCGCGGAGCTCGTCGAGGAACACGGCGCCCTCATGGCCGAGCTCCGCGTCGAGCGGCGCCTCGAAGAACACGAGCTTCGACACGGGCAGCCCGGCCGCCGCCGCGGCGAGGGCGATCGTCGCGCCCGACGAGTTGCCGAACAGCGCGACGGCGTCGTCGGCGCCCTCGGTGAGCTCGTCGATGAGGGCGCGGAGGTCCTCGAGGGTCTGCTCGAGCGTGATCGGCGCCTCGGCGGGGCTGTCGCCGCGGCCGCGCCGGTCGTAGTTCACGACCGCGAAGCCGTGGCTCGCGAGGTGCCCGGCCATCTCGGTCGTGGTGGGGTCGAACGCGCGGAACTGCATCGCGCCGCCGACGAGCACCACCGGCGGGCCGGATCCCACCCGGTCGAACCCGATGCGCGTGCCGTCGGCCGAGGTCACGTAGTCGGTCATCGCTGATCCTTCCGTGTGCCCGTCAGGCTAGCGGCGCGGACCCGCGGCGTCACCCCGTGGCGCGATCGACCAGCTCCTCGGGCGCGCGACCCGACTCGGCGCACGCGATGATCCGTTCGAGGAGCGCGCCGTACGCGGCATCCGTCACCGGCGAGACCAGCACCGAGGACTCGACGACCGGGACGACGCCGAGCTCGACGGGCCGTCCGTCGATGCGCCCGGCGATGAGCACGGCTCGCTCGGTCCAGTCGCTGAACGTCGCGGTGCCGACCTCGACGTGGTCGATCGCCGCGTAGGGGAGGAGCGTGGCACCGCGCCGGCCGCCGACCGGTCGCTCGCGGAGCTCGATGCCCGCTTCCGTGAACGAGAGCAGCTGGTGGCGCCGGCCGGGCTTGCGTCCGTCGTCGCGCTCGGATGCCGCGACCGGCCGCCCGTCGTCGACCCAGGTCGTGCTCCTGACGGCGACGCCCTCGCGACCGACCTCCTCGCGCAGGGCGGCGTAGCGCGTGCGCCCGCCCGACGCCGAGACGGCGGCGGACACGAACCAGCCCCCGACGAAGAGCGTCGCGACGACCGCCAGGATGGAGAGCGCGGCGGGGTCGGTGCCCGTCGCGAGGACCAGGATCGCCATCAGGCCGAGCACGGGCACGACCGTGAGCAGGCGGTAGGACGGCCGGCGTCGGCGGGGGAGGCCGTCGCGGCGCCGCGGCGACAGGCGGTCGGCGCCCGCGAAGGCGTCGGTGGCGGTCTGCATGCGCTCAACCGTAGCGGCGCCTCCCGCGGCGAACGGAATGCAGGAAGAATCCGGCGACTCGCCGCGTGGGACGGTTCGACGCGCCGACGCAGGGCCGCTTCTTCCTGCATCGCTGCTTCCTGCATCGGTCGCTGCGGGGCCTTCCGGAGGCCGGCCAGGTGAACGGATGCCGCGACCGCGCGACACGCGCGCGGCGCCGGCGGCGATGTCGGTGGGTGGTGGCAGCATGAATGGCACAACACCATATGTAGGGGTAGCGGCATCCGATGGCCCCAAGATGTCGCACGGCACGCATTGAGGGCACCGGGCGACACGCCGGGGATTCCGTCCACAGGCGAAAATCTTCGCAGCGGGCGGGCTGTGGATAACCGGGGTCGGGTCCGCGGGAATCCGCGGATCACCGGGGCATCCGGTTGGGGATGAACGGTGGATAACGCGGTGGAAAACTACACGGATGTAACTACAGCATGTTGTGGCGGTTCAGTTCCGCAGACACAAGATGTAGTATTGAAGAAGCGAAAACAGCAGTACGGGGGCGGGCTCCTCCGGAGCTCGGGAAACGAAGAGAACGAGGGGAAACCATGACGGTCACGGTCTACACGAAGCCTTCCTGCGTCCAGTGCAACGCCACGTATCGTGCCCTCGACAGCAAGGGCATCGAGTACGAGGTGTTCGACGTCTCCGAAGACGAGCAGGCGCTCGCGCACGTCAAGGAGCTCGGCTACCTGCAGGCTCCGGTCGTCATCACCGACGAAGACCACTGGTCGGGCTTCCGCCCCGACAAGATCGCCGAACTCGCCTCGCGGCTCGCGTAAGGCCCGCCGGTGATCTCGGCGCTGGCGGAGTGAACCGGAACACCAACGGGAACGCGGCGAAGGAAGCATCATGACGAATCTCGTCTTCTTCTCCAGCGTCTCGGGCAACACCAAGCGGTTCATCGAGAAGCTCGGCCGCCCTGCGGCCCGCATCCCGGTGCACGCTCGCGACGACGCCCTGCACGCTGAAGAGCCGTTCGTGCTCATCGTCCCCACCTACGGAGGCGGCGACGGCAAGGGCGCTGTGCCGAAGCAGGTCATCAGGTTCCTGAACGACCCGCAGAACCGCGCGCTGCTGCGCGGCGTCATCAGCGCCGGAAACACCAACTTCGGGAACGCCTACGGCCTCGCCGGCGACATCATCGCCGCGAAGACGGGCGTGCCCCACCTGTATCGATTCGAAGTATTCGGAACACCAGACGACGTTCGCGCCGTCGACGAGGGATTGGACGCATTTTGGTCAACTCAGCGGCAACTGACGGCGTAGCGGTCATGGAGGCCCCGCGCCAGGCGATGGACTACCACTCGCTGAACGCGATGCTCAACCTCTACGGTGCCGACGGCCAGATCCAGTTCGAGAAGGACCGGGAGGCGGCGCGGGAGTACTTCCTGCAGCACGTCAACCAGAACACCGTGTTCTTCCACTCCCTCAAGGAGCGTCTCGACTACCTCGTCGAGAAGCAGTACTACGAGCAGGAGGTGCTCGACCAGTACTCGTTCGAGTTCATCCAGAAGCTCAACGACCTCGCGTACTCGAAGAAGTTCCGGTTCGAGACGTTCCTCGGGGCGTTCAAGTACTACACGAGCTACACGCTCAAGACGTTCGACGGCAAGCGATACCTCGAGCGCTTCGAAGACCGAGTGGTCATGACGGCCCTCGGCCTCGCGCAGGGCGACGAGCAGCTCGCGATCGACCTGGTGGAGGAGATCATCGGCGGCCGCTTCCAGCCGGCCACGCCCACGTTCCTCAACACGGGCAAGGCGCAGCGCGGCGAGCTCGTCTCCTGCTTCCTGCTGCGCATCGAAGACAACATGGAGTCGATCGCGCGCGGCATCAACTCGGCGCTGCAGCTCTCCAAGCGCGGCGGCGGCGTCGCGCTGCTGCTCAGCAACATCCGCGAGTCGGGCGCGCCCATCAAGCAGATCGAGAACCAGTCGTCGGGCATCATCCCCGTCATGAAGCTCCTCGAGGACTCGTTCAGCTACGCCAACCAGCTCGGCGCACGCCAGGGCGCCGGCGCGGTCTACCTGAGCGCGCACCACCCCGACATCATGCGGTTCCTCGACACCAAGCGCGAGAACGCCGACGAGAAGATCCGCATCAAGACGCTGTCGCTCGGCGTCGTCGTGCCCGACATCACGTTCGAGCTCGCCAAGAACAACGAGGACATGTACCTCTTCTCGCCCTACGACGTCGAGCGCGTCTACGGCAAGCCGTTCGGCGACGTGCCGATCACCGAGCACTACCGCGCCATGGTCGACGACCCGCGCATCAAGAAGACGAAGATCAACGCGCGCGAGTTCTTCCAGACCCTCGCCGAGATCCAGTTCGAGAGCGGATACCCCTACATCGTGTTCGAGGACACGGTGAACAAGGCCAACCCCATCAAGGGCCGCATCAACATGTCGAACCTGTGCTCCGAGATCCTCCAGGTCAACACCCCGACCACCTACAACGAGGACCTCAGCTACAACACCATCGGCAAGGACATCAGCTGCAACCTCGGTTCGCTGAACATCGCCCTCACGATGGACTCGCCCGACTTCGGCCGCACCGTCGAGACCGCCATCCGCGGTCTCACCTCGGTGTCGAACCAGAGCCACATCTCGTCGGTGCGCTCGGTCGAAGACGGCAACGACAAGTCGCACGCCATCGGCCTCGGCCAGATGAACCTGCACGGCTACCTCGCCCGCGAGCGCATCTTCTACGGCAGCGAAGAGGGCATCGACTTCACGAACATGTACTTCTACACGGTGCTGTTCCACGCGCTGCGCGCCTCGAACAAGATCGCCATCGAGCGCGGCGAGACGTTCGACGGCTTCCGCGACTCCAAGTACGCGTCGGGTGAGTTCTTCGACAAGTACACGGATGCCGCGTGGGTGCCCGAGACCGCCAAGGTCACCCAGCTCTTCGCCGACGCCGGCGTGCACATCCCCACGCAGCAGGACTGGCTCGACCTCAAGGCCTCCATCCAGGAGCACGGGATCTACAACCAGAACCTGCAGGCCGTGCCGCCCACGGGCTCGATCTCGTACATCAACAACTCGACCGCGTCGATCCACCCGATCGCGTCGAAGATCGAGATCCGCAAGGAAGGCAAGATCGGCCGCGTCTACTACCCGGCGGCGTTCATGACGAACGACAACCTGGAGTACTACCAGGACGCGTACGAGATCGGCTACGAGAAGATCATCGACACCTACGCCGCCGCGACCCAGCACGTGGACCAGGGCCTGTCGCTGACGCTGTTCTTCAAGGACACCGCCACCACCCGCGACATCAACAAGGCCCAGATCTACGCCTGGCGCAAGGGCATCAAGACGCTCTACTACATCCGCCTCCGCCAGCTCGCGCTGGAAGGGACCGAGGTGGAGGGCTGCGTTTCCTGCATGCTCTGACCCGCTCTCTTGTGGGGACCAAAACTGAAAAGTACGACGCCGGGTGAGCGCCCGGCGTCGTACGCTTACCTTAAAGAACACATACGTTAAGGGGACGAAATGACCGAAAAGGTCAAGCTGCTCAGCCACGTCGAAGCGATCAACTGGAACCGCATCCAGGATGACAAGGACGTGGAGGTGTGGAACCGCCTGGTCAACAACTTCTGGCTGCCGGAGAAGGTGCCGCTGTCCAATGACGTCCAGTCCTGGCACACGCTCACCCCGGAGGAGCAGCAGCTCACCATGCGCGTGTTCACGGGCCTGACGCTGCTGGACACCATCCAGGGCACCGTTGGCGCCGTGTCGCTCATCCCGGACGCGCTCACCCCGCACGAAGAAGCCGTGTACACGAACATCGCCTTCATGGAGTCGGTGCACGCCAAGAGCTACTCCTCGATCTTCTCCACCCTGTGCTCCACCAAGGAGATCGACGACGCCTTCCGCTGGTCCCTCGAGAACGAGAACCTGCAGAAGAAGGCGCAGATCGTCATGGACTACTACCAGGGCGACGACCCCCTGAAGCGCAAGGTGGCCTCGACCCTGCTGGAGAGCTTCCTGTTCTACTCGGGCTTCTACCTGCCCATGTACTGGTCCTCGCGCGCCAAGCTCACGAACACGGCCGACCTCATCCGCCTCATCATCCGCGACGAGGCCGTGCACGGGTACTACATCGGCTACAAGTTCCAGAAGGGCCTCGAGCTGGTCGACCAGGCCAAGCGCGACGACCTCAAGGACTACACGTTCTCGCTGCTCTACGAGCTCTACGACAACGAGGTGCAGTACACGCAGGACCTCTACGACGGCGTCGGCCTCACCGAGGACGTCAAGAAGTTCCTGCACTACAACGCCAACAAGGCCCTCATGAACCT
>CBFGWW010000170.1:0-7239 GCA_965652625.1 uncultured Agromyces sp. | reverse complement strand
GCTCGATCACGGGCCCGGCGAACGCTTAGGGTAGGCTAACCTGACCCCCTGTTCGCCAACCGGAGATCCGTCGTGCTCAGAACCGCACCCTCGCCCGGCCTGACCCTCCTCGGTGGGAACCCCGACGACGTCGCGCTGGTCTCGGGCGACGAACGGATCAGCTACGGCGAGCTGGCCGACCGGGTCGACGCGCGACGGGCCGAGCTCGGTTCGGGCCGACGCCTCGTGATGCTGCAGGCGGCGAACGCGGTGGAGCCGATCGTCACCTACCTGTCCGCGCTGGCGGGCGGACATCCGGTGCTGCTGGTCGCTCCCGGCGAGGACGAGGGGTCGATCCGGCATCGCGCGTCGCTCGCCGAGCGGTTCGACCCCGACCTCGTGGCGGCCGGGTCGGGCGAAGCGGTCGCGCTCCACGAGGTCCGCGAGGGGAGCGTGCACCGGTTCGCCCCAGAGCTCGCGCTGCTGGCGAGCACCTCGGGCTCGACCGGGTCGCCGAAGCTGGTGCGCCTCTCGCGGGAGAACCTCGAGAGCAACGCCCGGGCGATCGCCGAGTACCTGCGCCTGACGCCCGACGATCGTGCGGCGACGACGCTGCCGATGCACTACTGCTACGGGCTCTCGGTCATCAACAGCCACCTCGTCGCCGGCGCGAGCCTCGTGCTCACCGATCGCTCGGTGACCGACGCCGGGTTCTGGCACGAGGCATCCGAGCACCGCATCACGTCGTTCGCCGGGGTGCCCTACACCTTCGAGCTGCTCGAGGCGGGCGGGTTCGCCGAGCGGATGCCCGCGAGCATCCGCTACCTCACGCAGGCCGGTGGACGGCTGGCGCCCGAGGCCGTGCGCCGGTTCGCCCGGCTCGGCGAGCGCCGCGCGTTCGAGTTCTTCGTCATGTACGGGCAGACCGAGGCGACGGCGCGCATGGCGTACGTCCCCGCCGAGCTCGCCGAGCAGGCCGCGGGCTCGATCGGCCGACCCATCCCCGGCGGCCGGCTCCGGATCGACGCCGAGCCCGGCGCGCACGTCGGCGAGCTCGTGTACGAGGGGCCGAACGTCATGCTCGGGTACGCCGAGTCGCCCGAGGACTTCGCGCTCGGGCGCACCGTCCACGAGCTCCGCACCGGCGACCTCGCGAAGCAGCGCGACGACGGCCTGTTCGAGGTCGTCGGCCGCATGAACCGGTTCGTGAAGGTGTACGGCCTGCGCGTCGACCTGGACGCGGTGCAGCGGCTCCTCGCCGAGGAGGGCATCGAGGTGCGAACGGCGAGCGCCGGCGAGCGCCTGCTCGTGTTCGTCCGGGCCGAGCGACAGCTCGAGGCGGCGCGCTCGCGGGCGGCGGCGCTGCTCGGCATCCCCGGCCACGCCGTGCGGGCCTACCCCATCGCGGAGTTCCCGTGCACGTCGACCGGCAAGCCCGACTTCGCCGCCCTCGTGCGCCACGCCGACCTGCTCGACCGCCGCGCCGACGAGACCGCCACGGATGCCGCGGACGCCGCCGATGCTGCGGACGCCGCGGTCACCGCCGAGACCATCCGCGACCTCTACGCCGAGCTGCTCGGCCGACCCGACGCGACGCCCGACGACACCTTCGCCGGACTCGGCGGCGACTCGCTCAGCTACGTCGAGGTCTCGCTCCGGCTCGAGGAGCTGCTCGGCCGCCTTCCGCGCGACTGGCCCTCGCAGTCGCCCCGGGCCTTGGCCGAGACCGCTGCGATCACGGATGCCGCCGACGGCCACGCGCGCGCCGAGTCCACACCCGCGGGCTCGCCGACCGCAGACGACGCACCAACAGCCGAGCCCGGCCGGAAGCCCGCGACGCGTTCCCGCTCCTGGTTCCCGCACGTGGAGACCCCTGCGACGCTGCGGGCGGTCGCGATCGTGCTGATCGTCGCCACGCATGCCGACCTGCTCGGCGTGAAGGGCGGCGCGCACCTCCTGCTCGCCGTCGCGGGGTACAACCTCGCCCGGTTCCAGCTCGCGACGGGCGCCGGCGGTGCCCGTGCCCGGCGCCTGCTCCGCAGCGCGGCGCAGATCGCGATCCCGGCGGTGCTCTGGATCGGCGCGGTCGCGCTGGTCAGCGGCAAGTACGTGCCGACGACCGCGCTGCTGGTGAACAACCTCGTACCGGGAAATGGGCGCTGGAACGAGCAGTGGCAGTTCTGGTTCCTCGAGGCGGCGGTCTGGACGATGCTCGGGCTCGCCCTGCTCTTCGCGGTCCGGCCCGTCGACCGGCTCGAGCGGCGGCATCCGTGGGCGTTCGCGCTCGCGCTGCTCGCTGCGACGCTCGGACTCCGATTCGCCCTCGTCGGGATCGACGCGCACGGCGTCGAGCGGTACGCCGTGGCGACCGTGCTGTGGTGCCTGGTGCTCGGCTGGGCGGTCGCGCGGGCCGACACCGTGCGCAAGCGGCTCCTCGTGTCGGCCGTCGCCGTGGCGGCCACCGTCGGGTTCTTCGGCGACCCACTGCGCGAGGGGGTCGTGATCGCGGGCGTCCTGCTGCTGGTCTGGGCGCCGAGCCTTCGGATGCCGCGCCCGCTCGTGCCCGTCGTGCGGCTCCTGGCCGGGGCATCCCTGTTCATCTACCTGACGCACTGGGTCGTGTACCCGGCGTGGGAGCAGTCGGCGCCGTGGCTCGGCACGCTGCTCTCGCTCGCGGTTGGCGTGGCGGCGTGGTACGCCTATCGCCTCGCGACGACGGGCCTCGGCGCGCTGCGCCGTCGGCGTCAGCCGGCCGGGGCGGGCTCCGGCACCAGCGTGCGCCGCCGGAGCGCGGTCTCGGGGTAGAGCACCACGCCGCCGTCGACGTCGACCGTCACGGCGGAGCCGGTGCTGAACCGCGCCGCCTCGTGCAGCGGCACCCGGTGGGTCACCTCGACGGGGATCTCGGACGCCCCGATCCGCAGCCGCAGCTCGGCGGTGCTGCCCGCGGAGCGCATGCCCACGACGGTCGCGTTACCGCCGTCGGCGGCGTCGTCGACCCGCAGCTGCGACGGCCGGAGCATGGCGCACACCCGGGGAGCGCCGCCGCTGCGGTCGTGGCGCACCTGGAGGCATCCGAACGCGCACATGGCGAGCGCCTCGCCCGCGGACTCCGCAGGGACCATGACCACGTCGCCGAGGAACTCCGCGATCTCCGCGTCGACGGGGGCGTCGAAGACGTCGGACGGCCGACCCGACTGCACCAGCCGCCCGTCGGCGATGACGCCGATCTGGTGCCCGAACGCCAGCGCCTCCTCCTGGTCGTGGGTGACGAGCACGGTCGTGACGCCGCTGCGCTCGAGCGCCTCCACCATCGCCGTGCGCGTGTGCGCGCGCAGTCCGGTGTCGAGGGCGCTGAACGGCTCGTCGAGCAGGATCACCGAGGGCTCGAGCGCGAGCGCGCGGGCAAGCGCGACGCGCTGCTGCTGCCCGCCCGAGAGCTGGTGCGGGTAGCGGTCGGCGAGCGCGGGGTCGAGCGAGGCGATGTCCATCACCTCGCGCACGCGCCGGGCGCGGTCGGGGCGACGACGGATGCCGAAGGCGATGTTGCGCGCGACGGTGAGGTGCGGGAACAGGGCGCCGTCCTGGGCGACGTAGCCGATCCCCCGGCGGTGCGCCGGCACGTCGGCGCCGTGACCCGCGAGCCTGCGCCCGTCGAGGGCGACCGCGCCCGCGTCGGGACGTTCGAAGCCGGCGATGATGCGCAGGAGCGTGCTCTTGCCGCTCCCGGATGCGCCGACGATCGCCAGGCGCGCGCCGCGCGGCACGTCGATCGACACCGCGTCGAGCACGCCGAGGCGGCCGAACGACTTCGAGACGTCGGTCAGCTGCAGGCTCATGGAGTCCTCCTGGCTTTCACTTGGGCGAGCATGAGCGCCACCGCCGGGATCGACAGCAGCACGAGCGTGAGTGCGTAGGGTGCGGCGGCCGGGTAGTCGACCGCGGATGCCGCGGCCCAGAACCCGGTGGCCACCGTCTGCGTGCCCGTGGGAGCCAGCAGCAGCGTCGCGGTGAGCTCGTTCGCCGCGCCGAGCGCGACGAGCGCACCACCCGCCGCGAGCGACGGAAGCAGCAGCGGACCCGTCACGCGGAGCTTCGCGGCGAACGGCGACGTGCCCAGCGAGCGGGCCGCCTCCTCGAGGCTCTCGGGCACCTGCGCGATGCCGGCCCGGACCGACACGAGGGCGCGCGGGAGGAAGATCACCACGTAGGCCGCGATCACCGTCGCGACCGTCTGGTAGAGGCCCGGCAGCACGCGGAGGGTGACGGTCACCAGCGCGAGGGCCACGATGATCGCCGGCAGGCTGCTCGCGAAGTAGTAGGCGCCCTCGAGGGTCCGGGCGACCCGCCCCGGATATCGTGCCGAGAGCCAGGCCGCGGGGAGCGCGACCGCCAGGGCGGCGACCGCGCCGCCGACGGCGAGCAGCAGCGTCTGCACGGTGGCGTCGACGACGGGCGCCCAGCTCGCGGCATCCGTCACCAATGCCCAGCGGATGACGCTGACGAGTGGGACGACCGACGAGGCGACCGCGAGCGCGACCAGCGCGAGGACGACCAGCGGCGTCGCGCGACCGAGGCCGAGCCGGGGGGCCGGATGCGGCGAGCCGCCGCCGACCCGGGCGTAGCGCAGGCGACCGCGCGCGGTGGCCTCGACGAGGAGCACGACGAAGCAGAGCAACGCGAGGACGACGCCGAGCGCCGCGGCGTTCGGGCCGGCGAAGCTCGACTGGTAGGCGACGACGATCGCGGTGGTGAACGTCTCGAAGCGCAGGAACGCGAACGCGCCGTACTCGGCGAGCAGGTGAAGGGCCACGACGAGGCCGCCGCCCAGCATCGCGAGCCGCAGCTGCGGAAGCACGACGCGGAGGAACACCGCCCAGGACCCCATCCCGAGCGATCGCGCCGATTCCTCGAGCGCCGGGTCGAGCCCGCGGAGCGCCGCGAGCGCCGGCAGGTACACCAGCGGGTAGTAGGCCAGCACGGCGACGAGCAGGCCGCCGCCCAGTCCGTTGATCGACGGGATCGCGCTCGCCCAGCCGTAACTCGCGACGAAGGCGGGGATCGTCAGCGGCACGACGAGCAGCACCGCGAACAGGCGCCGGGCCGGGAGAGCCGTGCGCTCGACCAGCCAGGCTCCGCCGACGCCGAGCACGACCGTCAGCGGTACGCCCAGCACCACCAGCAGGACCGTGTTCACGAGCAGCTCGCCGACGCGGGGGCGGAAGACGAGCTCGGCGAGCTGCTGCCACCCCATCTCCACGGCGACCTGGACGACGTAGCCGACGGGGATGAGCGCGGCGGCGCCGAGGACGGCGACGAGCACGACGAGTCCGGCTGGCGGTCGCCTCCGATCGGCGACCGTCGCCGGTGCTCGTGTCGTCGCCGTCTGGGTCAGAGCAGTCCGGCTTCCGTCATGAGCTCGATGACCTGCGGGCCGTTGAGCTTCGAGGGGTCGATCGCGGGAGCGCCGAGGCTGTCGAGCGCCGGCAGCGGCTCACGGGCGGGCACCCCCGAGCTCACGGGGTACTCGAAGCTGTAGCCCTCGCCGAGGATGGTCTGCCCCTCGGTGCCGGCGAGCCAGGCGAGGAACTCCTGCGCCTCCTCGGCGCGCTCGCTCGACTGCAGCACCCCGCCGCCCGAGATGCTGACGAACGCACCGGGGTCCTCGTTGCCGAAGTAGTGCAGCTCGGTGTTGCCGCTGTTCTCCGCCGTCTCGTCCTGGTCGCGGTACCAGTAGTAGTGGTAGATCACGCCGACGGGCACCTCGCCCGCGTTGACGGCCTTCATCGTCGCGATGTTGTTGCGGTAGATGGTGGCGTTCTCGTGCATGCCGTCGAGCCACGCGCTGGTGGCGTCCTCGCCCTGCGTCTCGAGCACCGCCGAGACGATGGCCTGGAAGTCGGCACCGCTCGGCGCCGCGCCCCAGCGGCCCTTCCACTCGGGCTGCTGGAGGTCCATGAGCGAGGCCGGCAGTTCGGCCTCGGTGATGAGCGACGGGTTGTAGACGAGCACGGTCGAGCGCGCGGCGATGCCGGTCCACGCTCCCGTGGAGGGTCGGTACTGCTCGGGCACGAGCTCGAGGGTGGCCTCGTCGACGGGTGCGAACAGGCCGGCCTCCTCGACGAGCGACATGGCGGGCGAGTTCTCGGTGAGGAACACGTCGGCCGGCGACGCGGATCCCTCGGCGACGAGCTGGTTCGCCAGCTCGCTGTCGCCGCCGTTGCGGAGCACGACGTCGATCCCCGTCTCCTCCGTGAAGGCGGCGACCCACTCCTCGGTGAGCTGCTCGTGCTGCGCGTTGTAGACGACGAGCGCGTCCTCGGGCGCGGCTCCTCCTCCCGAGGCGCAGCCCGCGAGCAGGAGCGGCGCGGCGGCGAGCGGGACGAGGGCAGCACGGAGCAGGGGGCGCATAGATGGGATCCTCACGACGGTAGGTAAGGCTATCCTAATGGTCGCTCGGACCCCGAATTCGCCGGGCGACGCACGAGGTCATCCCGATCATCCGCAGGGAGGCACGCGACCGCCGGTGATCGTCACTCCGCGGCGACCGCTTCATGCGTCGCCGTGACGGATGCCGCGGGGAGCCGCACCGTGATGCGGAGCCCGCCGCCGGGGCGGGCGGCCACGTCGAGCGTCCCGTCGTGCGCCCGGGTGATGCTGGCGACGATGGCCAGCCCGAGGCCGACGCCCGCGTGGTCGGTGCGGATGCGCTCGGTGCCGCGCTGGAACGGCTCGGTGAGCGTGGAGACGAGCTGCGGACTGAGCTGCTCGCCCGTGTTCTCGACGGTCAGCACCGCCGACTCCGAGTGGACGGCGGTCTCGACGTGCACGCTGCCGTGCCCGGGCAGGTTGTGGACGATGGCGTTGTGCAGGAGGTTCGTCGTCAGCTGCAGCAGGAGGGCGTGCGAGCCGAGGGCAGGGGTGATCGCCCCCGACGTCTCGACGGCGACGCCGTGCTTCTCCGCGAGCGGGAGGAGCGTCTCGGCGGCCTCCTCCGCGATGAGGGACAGGTCGACCGGACTCCGCGTGAAGGACCGCTGGTCGGTGCGGCTGAGCAGGAGCAGCGCCTCGGTGAGCTCGATCGCCCGGGCGTTGACGACGCGGAGGCGTTCGATGAGCTCATCGTCGTCACGTCGCGGATCGTTCCGCGCGACCTCGAGGAGGGTCTGCGTGATCGCGAGCGGGGTCCGCAGCTCGTGGGAGGCGTTGGCCGCGAACCGCTGCTGCTCGGCGACCTGGGCCTCGAGCCGCGCGAGCATG
>CBFGWW010000169.1:0-7251 GCA_965652625.1 uncultured Agromyces sp. | reverse complement strand
CGAGCGGGATGCCCGGGCGCACGTACGGGTCGATGACGCCGCCGGCGACGTTGACCGCGTCGGGCACGAGCTCGCCGGCGAGCGCGAGGCGCACCGACTTCGCGACCGAGACGCCGGCCTTCTCCTGCGCCTCGTCGGTCGACGCCCCGAGGTGCGGCGTGACGATGACGTTCGGCAGTGCGAGCAGCGGCGACTCGCGCGGCGGCTCGGAGACGAACACGTCGAGACCCGCGCCGGCGATCGTGCGGGCGGCGAGCGCGTCGTAGAGCGCGTCCTCGTCGATGAGGCCGCCGCGGGCGACGTTGACGACGTAGGCGGTCGGCTTCATCTTCGCGAGCTGCTCGGTGCCGATCATGCCCGTGGTCTCGGGGGTCTTCGGCATGTGGATCGTGATGAAGTCGCTGCGCTCCAAGAGCTCGTCGAGGCTCACGGTCTGCACGCCGAGCTGCTGCGCGCGAGCCGCCGTGATGTAGGGGTCGTACGCGATGACCTCGGTGCCGAACGCCTGCAGGCGGGCGGCGATGAGCGCGCCGATGCGGCCGAGGCCGATGATGCCGATGGTCTTCTCGTAGAGCTCGACGCCCGTGTAGTGCGACCGCTTCCACTCCCCCTGCGCGAGCGCGGAGTGCGCCGCCGGGATGTGACGGGCGAGGCTCAGGATGTGGCCGACGGTGAGCTCGGCCGCCGAGATGATGTTCGAGGTCGGCGCGTTCACGACCATGACGCCCGCCGTCGTGGCGGACTTGATGTCGACGTTGTCGAGGCCGACGCCCGCGCGGGCGATGACCTGGAGCTTCGGCGCGGCCGCGATCGCCTCGGAGTCGACCTTCGTCGCCGATCGCACCAGGATCGCGTTCGCGTCGGCGATCGCCTCGAGCAGCGCCGGACGATCGGTGCCGTCGACGTTGCGGATCTCGAAGTCGGGCCCGAGGGCGTCGACGGTGGCGGGCGAGAGTTCTTCGGCGATCAGCACGACCGGCTTTGACACGAACGATTCCTTCGGGGCGAAGCGCGCACGCGGCGCTCTGATGTGCGGGTGGGGATGCGCCACACGCCGTGGGGGCGCTACCCGCTCACTCTACTGGAGGGCGCATGCGGCATCCGTTCTGTGACGACGCGGCCGTCACAGGAGTGACGGGGCCGGCGCGTTCAGCCGAGGTCGAGGCCGCCGACCTGGAAGAAGAGGTCGGTGAGCCCGAAGGTGAGCGCCTGCACCGCGGCGTACCCGGCGAGGAACAGCACGACCTGCTGCAGGGGCCCGCGGCGGTAGCCGAGCCAGAACGCGACGCCGAAGACGAGGAACGGCAGCACGAGCGCGACGATCAGCAGCGTGAGCCCGAGGCCCGAGAGCGCGATGCCGAGCGACCCGGCCTGCACGTTGAGGCCGACGAGGTTGCCGACGGCCTCCCACACGTCGTAGGCGTAGAGCACGCCGAAGAGCACGGCGATCGTGACGGCCAGCCAGAGCGGGGTCGCCGACTGCGGTGCAGCGGCGTCGTCGGCGGATGCCGCGGCGCCGGCGTCGGCGGGAACGGATGCCTCGGTCATCTCAACCTCGCAGCAGGAACGGGACGGGGACGAGGATCACGGCGCCGACGATGAGCCAGATCAGCCGTGCGCGACGACGCTCGGACGCCAGCCAGAGCGTCGTGCCGAACCACAGCGCGGGTGCGAGCACGGCCAGCCAGCGACCGAGCCCGTACATGAACTGCGCGACCGGGTCGCCGAGGTCGGGAGCCGCCGAGATCGCCCAGATGAGCCAGCCGACGGAGTAGAGGAGGTACACGCCGCCGAGCACGCCGAGCAGCACGAGCTCGGCCGAGCCCGGCTGCGCCGCGGCATCCGGTTCGTCGTCTTCGTGCACTTCGCGCTCATCGCCGTCGGCGTGGTCGACGGCGGTGCCGCGGTTCGGCTCGGTGCCCCGGGCGGATGCCGCGGCATCCGTCGACTCGGCCCGGGACGGGTTGCCCACGACCTTCCATCCGGGCGCGAGCGTGGGGTCGTCGTCGCCTTCCCAGCGCAGCGCGTCGTCGTCGGGATCCGGGCTCATGCGACCAGACTAGCGAGCCGAAAGCTCCGGGCCGGCGCGGAGTTCGGCGAGCGCGGGCCGTACCGCTCCACCCGCGGCTTCGGCAGCGACATCTCCGTCGCACGGGGGACGCGGACCCCTCCTGCCGCCCGCATACTCGGGCGTATGAGCGAGACCATCTTCACGCCGGGAGCCGACGTCCTCACTCCGCGCGGACGCGGCGCAATCGTCGATGTCCGGGCTACTCCGTCGGGCAAGTTCGTCTTCGGGGTCGAGGATGACAACGGCGAGGTGCGCTACTTCACCGAGAAGGCGCTCAGGCTCGCGCAGAGCTAGGCCTTCCCGCCTTCGCAACACGCTCTAGCCGCGCGGCAGGCACCGTCATCGCGCCGTCGCAGCGGCAGCGTCGACCGCGGCATGGACGATCGCGGCATCCGTCGTGTCGAAGCCGACCTCGCCACCGCCCGGGCCGCTCGGGCCGCCCCGTTCCACGCGGCTTCGCGCCGACAGGTGCACGGCATCGACCCCCGCCTCCGCGAGCGCCGCGATGTCGTCGATCCCGACCCCGCCGCCGGCCATGAGCTCGACGGCTCCCCCGAGCTCCGCCGCCATGCGGGCGAGCGTCCCTCGTCCGGCTCGGCAGTCGGCCGCGCCGCCCGACGTGAGCACTCGTCGCACGGGCAGCCCGGCGAGCGAGGTCACCGCCGCGAGCGGGTCGACCGCGGCATCGACCGCCCGGTGCACCGTGACGTCGAGTCCCTCGGCCGCCTCGATGAACCGGTGCAGGAGGTCGAGGTCGAGCTCGCCGGCATCCGTCAACGCGCCCACGACGACGCCGTCGGCTCCGAGCGACCGCATGAACCGGATGTCGCGCAGGGTCACGTCGACCTCGTCGACGTCGTACACGAACCCTCCCCCGCGCGGGCGCACCAGCACGTGCACGTAGCCGGGTGCGGATGCCGCGTGCGCCGCCTCCACCGCGGACTCCACGAGCCCGGGCGACGGCGTGAGCCCGCCGAGGCCGAGCGCCTGGCACAGCTCGACGCGTGCGGCGCCCTCGCGGAGTGCGATGCGGACCCCCGCGGCATCCTGGACGGCGATCTCGACGGGGAGGATTGGTGGCACCTCGTCACCCTATCGAGCGACGGCCGGCGCTGGCCCCTGCCGCCGATGAGGAGCACACTCGTGTCATGACCGACCGCAACGAGGCCGTGCGCCTCGCGATCTACTCGAGCCTCGCCGGCACCGGCCGGCTGCCGTCGGAGGCCGAGCTCGTCGAGGAGACGGGGCTCACCGCACCCGAGCTCGCCGAGGCGATGGAGGAGCTCGCGGCATCCCGCCACCTGGTGTTCGACCGCGACCACGAGATCGTGCTGGCCCATCCGTTCGCGACCCGCAACTTCGCGTTCTCGGTCATGGGAGCGCACACCATCTGGTGGGGCGGATGCGCCTGGGACGGGTTCGCGATCCCGAACCTCGTGCCCGATGAGCCGTCGGCCCTCGTCGCGACGACGTGTCCTTCCTGCGGCACCGCGCACTCGTGGGTCGTGACGCGCGACGGTCCGCCCGAGGGCACGCAGGTGGCGCACTTCCTCACCCCGATGGCGCACGTGTGGGACGACGTCATCCACACGTGCGAGAACCAACGGATCTTCTGCGACGAGGCGTGCCTCGACCGCTGGCTCGCCGAGACCGGCAACGAGCGCGGTGCGGTGTTCGACCTCGCGACGCTCTGGCGGCTCGCATCGGGCTGGTACGCCGGCCGGCTCGACACGCCGTACCAGCGCCGCGAGCCGAAGGAGGCGCACGCGTACTTCGCGAGCGTCGGGCTGGTCGGGCCGTTCTGGGGGAACGCGCCGGACTGAGAACGCGCCCCGACTCAGCGCCCGTGCACGCGGGTGACGACCCGACCCCGCGATGCCACGGCCTCGTCGGCCAGCCGTGCGCGGACGAGCAGCTCGATCACGTAGCGGTCGGCTGCCTGGTGCACGAGCGCGCCGTGCATCGCCGCGTCGACGTGCGGTGGGAGCAGGAGCGCGCGCGACCCGGCGGTCGGCGACGGCGTCGCGCACCCGGCGAGGCACGTCGCGAGTGCGACCACGGATGCCGCGACGACGAGCCGGAGCGGAGCGGTTGCGGTGTTCATGCCTCCCACGCTCCGCCGACCGGGTATGCGGCCGACCGCCGATCGGTATGCAACCGGTATTCGCGGTATGCGTCCGTCGTTGACGGGGGCAGTCGAAGGGCGAACAATGCGGAGCATGGGCCTGGGAGTCTTCGGCCCGCTCACCGTCGAGGGGGTCTCGCTCAGTCCGCGCGAGCGGACCGTGCTGTCGGCACTCGTGCTTCGGGCCGGTCGGCAGGTCACGACGGATGAGCTTGCCGAGGCGCTCTGGGGCGACGAGCTACCGGGCACCTGGCCGAAGCAGCTGCAGGCGTCGGTCGGCCGGGTCCGGAACGCGATCGGGCACCACGCGATCGAGACGGCACCCGGTGCGTACGTGCTGCGCATCGACCCCGAGAGCGTCGACGTCGAGCGCTTCGAGCGCCTCGCGGCATCCGCTCGGGAGCACCTCGAGGACGACCCGGCGCGTGCCGTGGACGCCGCCGATCGAGCCCTCGCACTCTGGCACGGAGCCCCCTATTCCGACCTCGCCTCCTGGCCTCCGGCGATCGTCGAATCGGAGCGGCTCGACGAGGTGCGGATGGAGCTCGAGGAGGTGCGGCTCGACGGCCGCCTCCGTACCGGCGCGCATGCGGCCGCCATCGGCGATGGCGAGCAGCTCGTCCGGGAGGCGCCGCTCAGGGAGCGCCGCTGGGTGCTCCTCGCCACCGCCCTCTATCGGAGCGGACGCCAGGCCGATGCGCTCGCGGCGATCCGCGAAGCCCGCGAACGCCTCGCCGACGAGCTCGGGGCCGAGCCCGGCGTCGAGCTGACCGAGCTCGAACTCGGGATCCTGCGGCACGACGACACGCTCGACCTCGACGAGACGCCGTCCGCGGCCAGCGTCGATTGCCCGTATCGCGGCCTGCAGCCGTTCGGCGTCGACGACGAGGAGCTCTTCTTCGGCCGTGATGCCGACATCGACGCCGCGCTCGGGCGACTTGCCCGGTCGGGATTCCTCGCCGTCTCGGGAGCGTCGGGCAGTGGAAAGTCGTCGCTGGTGCGCGCCGGGGTGGTCCCCGCACTGCAGCGGCGCGGCGATCGTGTCGTGATCCTGACACCCGAGCACCACCTCGACATCCGGATTCGCGACGCCGCCATGGGCGCAAGTCGCGCGGACGTCGTGGTGATCGACCAGTTCGAGGAGGTCTTCCACGCCGGCGAGGCCGACCTCGACGCCGCCGCGCACGCCATCTTCGACGCCGTCGTGATCGAGACGACCGTCATCCTGGTCGTACGGTCCGACTTCCTCGATGAATGCGCGGCGAACCCGTACCTCGCTCCACTCGTCGCGGAGGGTGTCCACCTCGTGGGCCCGATGGCCGCCGACGCGCTGCGTCAGGCCGTCGAGCTCCCGGCCCGCCGCGCGGGGCTCCGGCTCGAGCCGGGGCTGGTCGAGGTGATCCTCCGGGATGCCGCGGGCGAGACCGGCGCCCTCCCCCACCTCTCCCACGCGCTCGTCGAGACCTGGCTGCGACGCGAGGGCGCCACGATGACGGTCGCCGGCTATGAGGCGTCCGGCGGCATCTCCGGTGCGATCGCCCAGTCGGCCGACCGGCTCTACCAGTCGATGAGCACCGACCAGCGAACCGTGTGCCGCTCGCTCCTGCTGCGACTCATGGCGCTCTCGCCCGACGGGAGCCCGGTGCGTCGCCGGGTCTCGTCGAAGCCGCTGCGAACGGATGCCGCGCGGGATGAGGTGCTGACGATGCTCGCCGGCTCGCGGCTCGTGAGCACCGAGGCCGATTCGGTCGAGGTCGCTCACGAGTCCCTGGCGACCGCATGGCCGCGGCTCCGGTCCTGGCTCGAGGAGGACGCCGAGAGCACGCGCATGCTCACGGCCGTCGCAGCCGCGGCCGAGGCGTGGAACGCTGCCGACCGTCCTGACGACGACCTCTACCGGGGCGTGCGACTGCAGGCCGCGGTCGAGTGGCGCGACGCATCGCCGGCCGACCTCACGGATGTCGAGTCCGCGTTCCTCGACGCCTCCGTCGCGCGGGCGACCGCCGAGCAGGAGCAGCTCGCCGATCGCGCCCGCCGTGACCGTCGCCAGAACCGGCGCCTACGCTCGCTGCTCAGTGTCGCCGCAGGTCTCATCGTCCTCCTCGTCGGGGCCGGATCGGTCGCCGTCGTCACGTCGCAGGAGGCGAATGCGCAACGCGACAGCGCCGCGATCGAGGCGCTCGTGGGCACGGCGCTCGCGCTGCGGTCGTCGGAGCGCGACGTGTCGGCGCTGCTCGCCGCGGAGGCCTATCGGCGCTGGCCCGACGATCCGCGAACGCGGTCGGGACTCATGGGCGTGCTGCAGGGCGCCGGCGGGTTCCTCGGGAACACGATCCTTGCCGACGACGGCAACACGTACGGGAGCGTGATCCCCGGCACGGGCAGGGTCGTGGTGGTGAGCACCGCCGGCGACGCTGCGGTCCGCGACGCGGAGACGGGCGGGATCGTCCGTGAGCTCGCCCTCGGGTTCCAGCCCGGGCCGCCCCGACCGCAGCCGCTCGTCGAGGTGAGCAGCGACGGACGGGTGGCCGCCGTCCTCTGGTCGGAGCGCACCCAGTTGTCCGGGCCCGCGTGGTACGGGACCTCGACGCAGTCTCAGGTCGTGGTCTTCGACCTCCAGACCGGACGACGCGTCTTCGGACCCGAGCTGATCCCCGTCGGCGCGGGGGCCCTTGCGGTGAACTCGGACGGCTCCGTCGTCGCGATCGCCGACTCGCGCCACGGCGCGGTCACGCTGCTGAGGACGCAGGACGGGAGCATGTCGAGGATCGCCGGTGAGACGACGGTCGACCTCGATCGCAAGACGTATGCGGCCGCGCTCGCGTTCGACGACCGGGGCCGACTGCTCGTCGGCCGCCTCGACGACCGTGTCGACGTCATCGACCCGACAGCGGCGAGTGTCACCGCGGGGTTCGCGATGCCGGAGGACTCGGTGCACGTCGCCATGGCCGTGGATCCCTCGGGGCTCGTCGTGGCATCCGGAGACAAGCACCTGGTCGCCTTCGACCCCGATGACGGACTCGTGCGGTGGTCCACCGACATCGCCCGACCGTAC
>CBFGWW010000168.1:0-7300 GCA_965652625.1 uncultured Agromyces sp. | reverse complement strand
ACATGATCCTCTGCGACCTCGACGGTGACGTGATCCCGGGCACGCCCGGTTCGGAGCGCGCGCCCTCGAGCGACACGGCCGCGCACGCCTACGTGTACCGCAACATGCCCGACGTCGGCGGCGTGGTCCACACGCACTCGACGTTCGCCGTCGCGTGGGCCGCGCGCGGCGAGGAGATCCCCTGCGTCATCACGGCCATGGCCGACGAGTTCGGCGGGCCGATCCCCGTCGGCCCGTTCGCGATCATCGGCGACGACTCGATCGGCAGGGGCATCGTCGACACGCTCCGCGGACACCGTTCGCGGGCGGTCCTCATGCGGAACCACGGCCCGTTCACGATCGGCGCGAACGCCAAGGACGCCGTCAAGGCCGCGGTCATGGTCGAGGACGTCGCCCGCAGCGTGCACTTCGCGCGCGAGGCCGGCCCGCTGGTCCCGATCCCGCAGGACGCGATCGACCGCCTCTACGACCGCTACCAGAACGTCTACGGACAGAGTGAGGACGCACGCCGATGAGCGACACCCAGAACACCACGGATGCCGCGCGCGCCGCGGTCCTCGACGGCCGCACGTCGCTCGGCATCGAGTTCGGCTCGACGCGCATCAAGGCGTGCCTCGTCGGCGAGGACCCGACGCAGGTGCTCGCCGTCGGCAGCCACGAGTGGGAGAACGAGTTCGTCGACCGCCGCTGGACCTACTCGCTCGACGCCGTCTGGTCGGGACTGCAGGCGGCGTATGCCGACCTCCTCGCCGACGTGCGCCGTCGCTACGACGTGCAGCCCGAGACCTTCGGCGCGATCGGCGTCTCGGCGATGATGCACGGCTACCTCGCGTTCGACGCCGCCGACGAGCTGCTCGTGCCCTTCCGCACGTGGCGCAACACGTCGACGGGACCCGCGGCCGCCGAGCTCAGCGAGCGGTTCGGCCTCAACATCCCGCTGCGCTGGTCGATCGCCCACCTGCACCAGGCGGTCCTCGACGAGGAGCCGCACGTGCCGCGGGTCGCGTTCGTCACCACCCTGGCCGGTTACGTGCACTGGAAGCTCACCGGGCGCAAGGTGCTCGGCGTCGGCGACGCGTCGGGCATGTTCCCGATCGACTCCGCCACGAACGACTACGACGCCCGCCTGCTGGAGGCCTTCGACGGGCTCGTCGCCGACCGGGCGCCGGGCCTGCAGCTGACCGCGCTCCTGCCCGAGGTGCTTTCGGCCGGCACGCCGGCCGGCGAGCTCACCGCCGAGGGCGCCGCGCTGCTCGATCCGACGGGCGGCCTCCGGCCGGGCGTCGTGCTGTGCCCGCCCGAGGGCGACGCCGGCACCGGCATGGTCGCGACGAACTCGGTCGTGCCGCGCACGGGCAACGTCAGCGCCGGCACGAGCATCTTCGCGATGGTCGTGCTCGAGCGCGCGCTGTCGCATGCGCACCACGAGCTCGACCTCGTCACGACGCCGGCCGGCGATCCGGTCGCGATGGTGCACTGCAACAACGGCGCGAGCGAGCTCGCCGCCTGGGCGGGACTGTTCGCGCGGTTCGCGGCGGCATCCGGTGCCCGGGTCGACAACGACGCGGTGTTCGAGGTGCTCTTCCGCGAGGCGCTCGAGGGCGCCGCGGATGCCGGCGGCCTGCTCGCCTACAACCAGCTCGCGGGCGAGCCCATCGCCGGCCTCGAGGAGGGGCGGCCGATGGTCGTCCGCACGCCCGACAGTCGGCTCACGCTCGCGAACTTCATGCGCGCCCAGCTCTACGGCGTGTACGGCACGCTCGCGCTCGGCATGCGCGTGCTCGCGAGCGAGGGCGTCGAGCTCGACCGGATGTTCGCGCACGGCGGCATCTTCCGCACGGCCGGCGTCGCGCAGCGGTTCCTCGCCGGCGCCCTCGACGCGCCCGTCGCGGTCGGCGAGACCGCCTCGGAGGGCGGCGCCTGGGGCATCGCGGTGCTCGCGTCGTACCTGCGGTCGGCCGACGAGGGCGACCTCGGCGCCTACCTGAACGACCGGGTCTTCGCGGATGCCGCGTTCGAGACCGTCGAGCCGGACGCATCGGATGTCGCCGGCTTCGCCGCCTTCCTCGACCGCTACCGCGACGGCCTCGCCGCCGAGGCGGCTGCCGTGCACGCCATCTGACCCGAGTGGGCGACACCCAGACCACCACACGAACCACGCACCACCATCCAGGGAGACTCCGAATGACCCGCACCCCGCTCCAGACCTCGCTCGACGCGTACGAGGTCTGGTTCCTCACCGGCAGCCAGCACCTCTACGGCCCCGAGACGCTCGCGCAGGTCGCCGAGCAGTCCCAGCGCATCGCCGAGACGCTCGACGCGGCATCCGACGTGCCCGTGAAGATCGTCTGGCTGCCCGTGCTCACCGATTCGGCCGCCATCAAGAAGGTCGTGCTCGAGGCGAACGCCGCCGAGAACGTGATCGGCCTCGTCGCGTGGATGCACACCTTCAGCCCCGCGAAGATGTGGATCGCCGGCCTCGACGCGCTGCAGAAGCCGCTCGCGCACCTGCACACGCAGGCGAACGTCGAGCTGCCCTGGGACGACATCGACTTCGACTTCATGAACCTCAACCAGGCCGCGCACGGCGACCGCGAGTTCGGGTACATCCAGACGCGCCTCGGAGTGCCGCGCAAGACGATCGTCGGGCACGCGTCCGACCCGCGCGTGCAGCGCGAGCTCGCGACCTGGCAGCGCGCAGCGGCCGGCCTCGCGGCATCCCGCAGCCTGAAGCTCGCCCGGTTCGGCGACAACATGCGCTTCGTCGCCGTGACCGAGGGCGACAAGACCGAGGCGGAGCTGCGCTTCGGCGTGCAGGTGAACACGTGGGGCGTGAACGAGCTCGCCGACGCGGTGCACGCGGCATCCGATGCCGAGATCGACCAGCTCGTCGCGCTCTACGAGGACGAGTACGACGTCGCGGCCGAGCTGCGGAAGGGCGGCGACCGCCACGACTCGCTGCGCTACGGCGCGGCGATCGAGCTCGGGCTGCGCTCGTTCCTCGAGGAGGGCGGCTTCGGCGCCTTCACCACGAGCTTCGAGGACCTCGGCGCGCTGCGCCAGCTGCCCGGCCTCGCGGTGCAGCGCCTGCAGGCCGAGGGCTACGGCTTCGGCGCGGAGGGCGACTGGAAGACGGCCGTGCTCGTGCGCATCGCCAACGTGATGGGCGCGGGCCTGCCCGGCGGCGCGACCCTCATGGAGGACTACACCTACGACCTCACACCCGGCGACGAGCTCATCCTCGGCGCGCACATGCTCGAGGTGGCGCCGTCGATCACGACCGCCAAGCCGTCGCTCGAGATCCACCCGCTCGGAATCGGCGGCAAGGAGGACCCGGTGCGCCTGGTATTCACCGCCGACCCCGGTCCGGCCGTCGTCGTCGCGATGAGCGACCTGCGCGACCGGTTCCGCCTCACGGCGAACGTCGTCGAGAACGTCGAGCCGCGGCATCCGCTGCCCAAGCTGCCCGTGGGTCGCGCGATCTGGAAGCCCGCCCCCGACTTCCAGACGTCGGCCGCCGCGTGGCTCACCGCCGGTGCGGCGCACCACACGGTCATGTCGACCGCGGTCGGGATCGACGTGTTCCGCGACTTCGCCGACATGGCCAAGGTCGAGCTGCTCGTCATCGACGAGGACACCACCCAGCGCGGCTTCGAGCACGAGGTGCGCTGGAACCAGGCGTACTACCGACTGGCGCAGGGCCTCTGAGCGGCGAGCGCATGGCCGACACGGATGCCCCGACCGACGCGGATGCCGCGAGCGGGGCATCCGTGCCGGAAGCGGCAGAGCCGGCCGGCGTGCCGACCATGTTCGACGTGGCCCGTCGCGCGGGCGTCTCGCACCAGACCGTCTCGCGCGTGCTCAACGACCTCAGCGGAGTCGCCGCGTCGACCAGGCTGCGCGTCGAGCAGGCGATCGCCGAGCTGAACTACACGCCGTCGCCGGCCGCGCGTGCCATGGCCAAACGCCGGTCGGGCTCGATCGGGCTCATCCAGGCCGGACGCCCCGACTACGGCCCGTCGAGCGCCGCGCTCGGATTCAACGAGGCTGCCCGCGACGCGGGCTACACGGTGAGCCAGGCGAGCATGCGCACGCTCGACGCCGACACGCTCACGCAGGCGGTGCACCGGCTCGCGCTCCAGCGGGTCGAGGCGATCGTGCTCATCTCGGGTGAACGCGAGGGCGTCGAGGTGCTGCACGGCATCGACGCCGGCGTCCCCGTGGTCGCCGTGGCATCCGAGGACGAACCCGGCCTGCACCGCGTCTCACTCGACCAGTACGCGGGCGCGCACCTCGCGACCGAGCACCTCATCGGGCTCGGGCACCGCGAGATCCGGCACGTCACGGGCCCGGCCGACTCGATGGATGCCGCGGAGCGCCGCCGCGGGTTCGACGACGCGATGCGCGAGCACGGCCTCGAGCCGCGCGAGCCCATCGTCGGCGACTGGCTCGCCGCGTCGGGGCACGCCGCGGGGGAGGAGTTGCTCGCCGACCCCGCCGTCACCGCGGTGTTCGTCGCGAACGACCACATGTCGCTCGGACTGCTCGCGGCCTTCCGGCGCGCCGGCCGGCGCGTGCCCGAGGACGTGAGCGTCATCGGGTTCGACGACATCCCCGAGGCGGCGTACTTCGCGCCGGCGCTCACGACCATGCGGCAGGACTTCGACGGCCTCGGCCGCGACATCATGGCGACGGTGCTCGACGTGCTGCGAGACGAGCCGACCGCGCCCGACCGCACGGCGCGGGTGCCCGAGCTCGTGGTGCGCGAGAGCACGGCGGCGCCGCGCGGTTGAGCGTCGCCGGGCAGCGGTGCTGCATACCGCGCGGCCGCGAGAACTCAGGGGAAGTGCACTGACGAGCTCCTTGACGGGGCTTCCAGGGCGATTCTCCTGAGTTCTGCCACCGGTTGCGAGCGAGCCGGGGCCGCGCGCGACATCCGCCGTCGAGTTCGCAGGATGAGCCGCCCCACGCCACCACGGCGGGGGCGCAGCGGCCGGCTCATCCTGCGAATCGTGCTCGATCAGTGGCTCCCGAGCGCGTTCCGGCGCGGGTCAGCGCCAGGCGGGGAGCTGCTGCAGGGTCCAGCGGTTGCCGTCGGGGTCCCGGAAGGTGACGAACCGACCCCACGCCTGCTCGTCGACGCCCTCGGCGTCGACGCCCTTCGCCCGCAGCTGCTCGAGCGCGGCATCCGCGTCGTCGATGACGACCTGGATCACGTCGAGCGAGCCCGGCGCGAGCGTGGCCCCGAGGCCCTCGCCGATCGCGATCGAGCACGCCGAGCCGGGCGGGGTCAGCTGCACGAAGCGCAGGTCGTCGCTCACGCGCTGGTCGTGATCGAGGTTGAAGCCGACCGTGTCGACGTAGAACTCGATCGCGCGGTCGACGTCGCTCACGGGCACGTGGATGAGTTCGATCTTCCAGTCCATGCGGATGCCTCCTCAGGCGTGTTCTCGTGGGACCAGTGTGTCGCGACATCCGGTCGGCTGCTGTCCGCTTCGCAACGGATGCCTCGACGAGCCCCCAGTGCGAGGATAGGACGCATGGCACTGCACATCACCGGCGATTCCGCGGCCGACGAGCTGCTCAGCACCGACGCGTTCGCCCTCCTCGTCGGCATGCTGCTCGATCAGCAGGTCGCGATGGAGACGGCGTTCGCCGGTCCGCTCAAGATCTCGCAGCGGGTCGGCTCGATCGATCCCGAGACGGTCGCGGGCTACGATCCCGAGCGCTTCGTCGAGGTGTTCAAGCAGCCGCCGGCGGTGCATCGGTATCCGGGCTCGATGGCGGGGCGCGTGCAGTCGCTCGCGAAGGCGGTCGTCGACGACTGGGGCGGCGACGCGTCCGCGATCTGGACGCAGGGCGACCCCGACGGCGCCGAGGTGCTCAAGCGGCTGAAGGCGCTGCCCGGGTTCGGCGACCAGAAGGCGCGCATCTTCCTGGCGCTGCTCGGCAAGCAGCTCGGCGTCGAGGCCGCAGGCTGGCGCGAGGCCGCCGGACCGCACTACGGCGCCGAGGGCGGCTTCGCCTCGGTCGCCGACATCACGAGCGCCGAGTCGCTCGCCAAGGTGCGGGCGACGAAGCAGGCGGCGAAGGCCGCGGCCAAGGCCGCGAAGGGCTAGCAGGCGCGCGACCGCGTCAGCCCGCCGCGCTGCGGCTCGGGGGGCGCCCGGTCGTGCGTCATGCCTCGCGTCAGCGCGCCACCGCGCGCTCGTGCCACGCCGCCGCGGTGTCGTCGAGGAGTGCGTCCCAGTCGGTCGGCTCGATCCCGAACGTCGCCGTCGTCTCGGTGGCGTCGATCTCGAAGGGCCGCTCGAACTGGTAGAGCACGCCGGTGACCTCGCGGAGGATCGGCACGACGAGTCCGAGCGTCGAGAGGGTCCACCGCGGCATCCGTCGCAGCCTCGGCTCGCCCGTGCCGGCGCGCTCGCCGAGGGCACGGAGGACCTCGCGGACGCTGCGCGGCGGGTTCGAGGGCACGAGCCACGGCGAGCCCCACGCCCGCTCGTCGCGGCCGAGCACCGCGAGCGTCGTCGCGATGTCGTCGACGGCGGTCCAGGAGTGCGGCGCGTCGGGATCGCCGAACACCGTCGCACGGCGTCCGGCGAGGGTGGCGTCGGCGTACATCGGCAGCAGGCCGCTCGAGGTGGGCGCGGTCGGCCCGAGGTAGTCGGAGGCGCGCGCCTCGGTGGCCCGCACGCGGCCGGCCTCGTGCGCGGCGAGCGTGTCTCGCCACATCCCGGCGCGGAGCTCGCCCTTGTGGTCGCTCGGCCGCAGCGGCGTGTCGCGCCGCATCGGACCGTCGACGGCCCCGTACCCGTACAGGTTGCCCATCGTCACGAGCACGGCACCGGATGCCTCGGCGGCATGCAGGATCGACGCGGCGAGCGGCGGCCACACGCGCTCCCACTTCGGGTACGACCCCGGGTTCGCGCAGTTGTACAGGACCTCGGCGCCGAGGGCGACCTCCTCGAGGCGGTCGGGATCGCTCGCGTCGACGGCCAGGCGTGCGATGCCCGGATGCTCCGGTCCGCCGCCCGAACGGGTGATGACGCGCACGGGCGTGCCCGAGTCGGCGAGCTGCACGGCGAGGGCCCGGCCGACGGGTCCGGCGCCGACGATGAGGTGGAACGGTTCGGTCATGCGTCGAGTCTGCCCCGGTCCGGTTACGCCCGCGTGAACCCGCCGCTTGAGGTCACCCCGGCAGCCGCCGTGGTGCCCGCGTGAACCCGCCGCACGCGGTCACCCCGGCAGCCGCCGCGGCGGTCGCGGGGGAATCCCGTTCGCGCGCTGGAATCCCGCT
>CBFGWW010000167.1:0-7333 GCA_965652625.1 uncultured Agromyces sp. | reverse complement strand
TGCGCCGCGAGGCATCCGACCCCGCCGGCCGCCGCGGTCACGACCACCGTGTCGCTCGGGCCGAGCTGCAGCCCCTCGACGGCGCCCCAGGCCATGGTGCCCGCCGTGTAGAGCGATCCCGCGACCTCCCACGAGAGGGCGGGCGGACGCGGCATGAGGTTGCCCTCGGGCACCACGACGTGCGTCGCCTGTGCGCCGTGCGAGACGAAGCCCATGACCTCGTCGCCGCGCGAGAACCGCTCGGCGCCGGGTCCGGTCGCGATCACCACGCCGGCGAGGTCGCGCCCCTCGGTCGCCGGGAGCTCCACCGGCCAGCGCTCGGGGTGATCGCCCCGCCGGACCGCGCTCTCGACCGGGTTCAAGCCCGTCGCGAACACCTCGACGAGCACTTCGCCCTCGCCCGGCTCGGGCGTGGGCATCTCCACGACCTCGAGCACCTCGGGGCCGCCGAACGTTGCGAACCTCACTGCGTGCGCCATGTGGCACCTCCACCTTGTGCGGTACTGCCATTGTCCCCCTGTCGGGGGGCCCGCGGGTGGAACATTCAGCGAGCGTCCAGATGCGGTTCAGGCTCTGGGTGACGGTGGAGCACGCGCATCGGCGCGCCCGTGCGCTCAGGCGAGCGGAGCGGGCTCACTCACCTGCGGGCCGCGAGCGCCGCTTCATAGAGATCCCGCTTGCCGAGGCCGCTCTCCGCGGCGACGAGCGCCGCGGCGTCCTTCAGGCGGGTGCCGGATGCCGCGAGCTCGAGCACGCGGTCGAGGGCCCCCGCGGCATCCGCCGGCCCCTCGGGCGCCCCGCCGACCACGATGCAGATCTCGCCGCGCACGCCGTCGGCCGCCCAGGCGGCGAGCTCGCCGAGCTCGCCCCGACGCACCTCTTCGTGCAGCTTGGTGAGCTCCCGGCAGACGGCGGCGGGGCGGTCGGCGCCGAACGCCTCGGCGCGCGCCTCGAGGCTCACGGCCAGGCGCGACGGCCCCTCGAAGAACACGAGCGTGCGGCGATCGCCGGCGAGTTCGGCGAGGCGGCGGGCGCGGTCGCCCGCCTTGCGCGGCAGGAACCCCTCGAAGGCGAACCGGTCGGTGGGCAGTCCCGACACGGCGAGGGCGGTGATCACGGCCGACGGACCGGGGATCGCCGTGACCTCGACGCCCGCGGCGACGGCGGCCTGCACGAGCGGGAAGCCCGGGTCGGAGACCGTCGGCATGCCCGCGTCGGAGAGCACGAGCAGGTCCTCCTCGCGCGCGAGCTCGACGAGGTCGGCGGCCTTCTGTCGCTCGTTGTGCTCGTGCAGCGCGATGAGCCGGGGCCGGTTCGGGATGCCGAGGCCGGCGAGCAGCCGCTGCGTCACGCGCGTGTCCTCGGATGCCACGACCGCGGCCTGCTCGAGCGCCTCGCGCAGGCGCGCCGAGGCGTCGCCGAGGTTGCCGATGGGCGTGGCCGCGAGGATGATCATGCCCCCAGTGTCCCCCATGCCCGGCCGCGAAGGTGGAGGGGGTGTCCGGCGCGATTACTCTGGGGCGCATGGGTGTTGAGACCGGCGCCGCCGACGCGCGTGCATCGCGTGCCGACGACGACCCGGCAGAGCATCCCGACGCGCCCGAAGGCACCCGCTCGGAACGCGGCACCGCGGCATCCGACGCCGACCTCGCCCACGCCGACGACGAGGACCGCGGCACGCCGCTCGACCGCTGGTGGGGTCGCGTGCTCTCGACGCCGCGACGCCGCACCCTCTGGTACTGGGGCGGCCCGATCCTCGTCACGCTGCTCGCCGCCGTGCTGCGGTTCTGGAACCTCGGGCACCCGCAGGCCATCGTGTTCGACGAGACCTACTACGTGAAGGACGCGTGGACGCTCCTCCACAACGGCTACGAATCGGCCTGGCCCGAGAACGCCGACGCGGACTTCGCCCGCGGCGACACCGACATCTTCACCGACGACCCGGCCTACGTGGTGCATCCACCGCTCGGCAAGTGGATGATCGCGCTCGGCATGGCGGTCTTCGGCGCCGACAGCGCCTTCTGGTGGCGGGCGAGCACGGCGCTCGCGGGCACCGTCGCGGTGTTCGTCCTCGCGATGGTCGCGCGCCGCCTCTGGCCGTCGACGATCGTCGCGGTGATCGCGGCGTTCCTGCTCGCGATCGACGGCAACGCCATCGTGATGTCGCGCGTGGCGCTGCTCGACAACTGGATCATGCTGTTCGTGCTGCTCGGCTTCTGGTTCGTGCTCCTCGATCGCGAGCACGCCGCCCGCGAGCTGGCCCGTCGGCTCGCCGAGGCCCGCGCGCAGGGGCGCGATCCGCACTACGGGCCGGCGCTCTGGGCCCGGCCCTGGGTGGTCGCGGCCGGCGTCGCATTCGGCGCCGCCTGCTCCGTGAAGTGGTCGGGGGCCTGGTTCCTCGCGGCGTTCGGGATCTACCTCGTGCTCGTCGACGCGCTCGCCCGCCGGCGCGCGGGCGTGCCCTTCTGGATCACCGGCGCGGTGCTGAAGCAGGGGCCGGTGACGTTCCTGCTGATGGTGCCGGTGGCCCTCGTCGTGTACCTCGCATCGTGGACCGGCTGGCTCTCCACCGACGGCGGCTACTACCGGCACTGGGCCGACGCCCCCGAGAACCAGGCCACGGGCTGGCTCGCGTGGGTGCCGCACGCGCTGCAGAGCCTGTGGCACTACCACCAGTCCGCGTACACGTACCACATCGGCGTGCACGCCGAGCATCCGTCGCAGGCGAACCCGCTGACGTGGCTCATCATGTTCAAGCCCACGAACATGTACTTCTCCTCGACCGACGACGGGTCGGGCGGATGCGGCGCCGCGACCTGCTGGGAGTCGATCATCGGCATCGGCAACCCGCTCATCTGGTGGGCGGCCGCGCTCGCGTGCCTCTACCTCCTGTACCGGCTCGTGCGCTACCGGGAGTGGCAGGTCGGCATCATCCTGCTCGGCCTCGCCGCCGGGTACCTGCCGTGGCTCGGGTACCTCGATCGCACGGTCTTCCAGTTCTACTCGATCGCGTTCCAGCCCTACACGATGCTCGCGCTCACGATGGTGCTCATGCTCGTGCTCGGCCGCCGCGACGACGTGCGCTGGCGTCGGGAACGCGGGATCGCCGTCGTGGCGATCTTCCTCGGCTTCGCGCTGCTCGTCTCGGCGTTCTACTACCCCATCTGGACGGGCGTGCCCGTCACGCCCCAGTTCCGGCAGCTCCACTTCTGGACGCCCGCCTGGGCGACGTGAGCGCGATGCGCGAACGGATGCCGGGACTCGCCGTCGCGGCCTCCGCGGCGCTCGTGGCGTGGCTCGTGCATTTCGCGGTGCCGGCCGTGCCGATCCTGACGGCGGCCGTCGCGCTCGGGATCCTGGTCGGCCAGGTCCCCGCGCTGCAGCCCGCCCTCGCCGGTCGCCTCGCGCCGGGCCTGCAGCTCGCCGCGCGGCGCCTGCTGCGCATCGGCATCGTGCTGCTCGGCCTGAAGCTCAGTCTCGTCGACATCGCGGGCCTCGGCTGGATCACGATCCTCACGACGATCGCGGTCGTCGTGCTGACGTTCGCCGGCACGATCGGGCTCGGGCGGGCGCTCGGGCTGCCCGGACACCAGCCCGTGCTCGTCGCGAGCGGCTTCGCCATCTGCGGCGCCTCCGCGATCGGCGCGATGGCGGCGACCGTGCGTGCCCGCGACGAGGAGCAGGCCGTGCCCGTGGCGCTCGTCACGCTGTGCGGCACGCTCGCGATCGCCGTGCTGCCCGCGCTGTGGCATCCGCTCGGGCTCTCGGCGACGGGCTTCGGGCACTGGGTCGGCGCGGGCGTGCACGACGTCGGGCAGGTGGTCGCGACCGCGCAGGTCGCCGGCACGGCCGCGCTCGCCGTGGCGGTGGTGGTGAAGCTCACGCGCGTGCTGATGCTCGCGCCGATGGTCGCGATCGCGGCGACCGTCGAGCGACGGCGGTCGACGGATGGTTCGGGGCCGCGGCCTGCGATCGTACCGCTGTTCATCGCGGGGTTCGTCGCCGCCGTGCTCGTCCGCTCGTTCGCGCCGCTGCCCGAGTGGCTGCTCACCGGCGCCGACGTCGTGCAGACCGCCCTGCTCGCGACGGCGCTCTTCGCCCTCGGCGCGTCGATCCGCGTCGTCGAGCTCGTGCACACCGGGTGGCGCGCGCTCGTGGTCGGCCTCACCTCGTGGGTGCTCGTCGCGGCGCTCGCGTATGGCGCGGTGCTGCTCGGCTGAGGCCGGCGCGCTCGGGTGGGCGTCGTCAGCGCACCGCGAGGACGAGCTTGCCGCGCACGTCGCCGGCCTCCAACCTGGCGACCGCGTCGCCGGCCCGCTCGAGCGGGAACACCGTGTCGACGACCGGGCGGACCTCGCCCGCGTCGATGCGCCGGGTCAGCTCGGCGAGGTCGTCGCCGTCTCGCTTCGCCGCGAGCGTGCGCAGGTGCTGCGGCACGAAGGGCGACATGACGGATGCCGCCGCGATGCGCCGGAGCGGACCGACCACGCGTCCGCCACGGCCAGACGAGAGCACGAGCGTGCCGCGGCGCGTCAGGGAGCGCCGGATGCGCCGGAGGGAGCGATCGGCCACCATGTCGAACACGACGTCGTACCGGCCCGCGTGCGCGGTGAAGTCCTCGGTCGTGTGGTCGATCACGTGGTCGGCACCGATGGCGCGCACGTGGTCGGCCTTCTCGGCGCGGCAGACGCCCGTGACCTCGGCGCCCATCGCCTTGGCGAGCTGCACCGCGAAGCCGCCCACCCCGCCCGACGCGCCGGTGACGAGCACGTGCCGGCCCGCCTGCACGCCGGCGAGCCGCAACCCCTGCAGCGCCGTCGCGCCCGACACCGGCACGGTCGCCGCGTGGACCGCGTCGACCGACGCCGGTCGCCGCGCCACGAACCGCTCGGGCATCGCGACGAGCTCGGCCCAGCCGCCCTGGTCGGACTCGGCGTACACGGGATCTCCCACGCGGAACCGCGTCACGGCCGACCCGACCGCGGCGACCTCGCCGGCGACGTCGCGTCCGAGCACCGGCCGCTTCGGGCGCGAGAGGCCGAACGCGAGCCGCACCATGCTCGGCTCGCCGTGCATGAGGTGCACGTCGCCGGCGCTCACGGCGACCGCGTCGACGCGGATGAGCACCTCGTCGGCGGCGGGCTCGGGCGCGTCGACGTCTGCGAGCCCGAGCACCTGGGGGCCGCCGTAGCGGCGCTGCACGATCGCCCTCACGCGGGTGCTCCGTTCGACGCTCGGGCGTCGTCGGTGGTCGCCGCCTCGGCCGTCGCCGAATCGGCCCGTTCCGCGGCATCCGACACCGCGATCACGACGCTGCCCACCTTGCGGCCGGTCTCGACGCGACGGTGCGCGGCGACGAGGTCGTCGAGCGGCACGATCCGGTCGACGACGGGCACGAACACGCCCGACTCGACCAGGCTCGCGAGCTGCTCGAGTTCGCGGCCCTTCACGCTCGAGTCGCGCAGGCCGGTGAACGCGATGGCCGCGCGCCGCCCGCGCCGGAACACGCGGGTCAGCGGCGCCTGCAGCATGATCGCGCCGGTCGGCACGGTCGTGAGGTAGATGCCGCGCGGCTTGAGCGCCCGCCGGCACGCGCCGAACGAACGTGTGCCGACGGCGTCGAAGATCACGTCGTAGGCGTCGCGTTCGGCCGCGAAGTCCTCGCGCGTGTAGTCGATGACGCGGTCGGCGCCCAGTGAGCGCACGAGCTCCGCGTTCGGGCCGCTGGTGACCGCGGTGACGGATGCCCCGAGGTGCTTCGCCAGCTGCACGGCCGCCGAGCCGACGGTGCCCGAGGCGCCGTTCACGAGCACGGACTGCCCGGGCCGCACCTTCCCCGCATCGCGCAGGAACGGCATCGCCGTGAGGAAGCCGTCGACGGTGGCCACGGCGTGCGCCGCGTCCAGACCGCGAGGGGCTTGCGCCACCGCGCCGTGCTCGCCGACCACGACGAACTCGGCGGTCGCGCCCGCGCCCACCTCGGCCTCGCCGAAGACGCGGTCGCCCGGCGCGAAGCGCGTCACGCCGGGGCCGACCCGCTCGATCGTCCCGGCGAACTCCGTGCCGAGCATCGGGTACTTCGGTCGTCGCAGCCCGAAGAACAGGCGGGCGAACCACGGGGACCCCGACCGGCTCACGGCGTCGGTGTTGCCGACCGCCGAGGCATCCACCCGCACCAGCACCTCGCCGTCGCCCACCTCGGGAACGGGCCGCTCCTCGATGCGCACCACCTCGGCCGGACCGTACCGGTCGAACATCGCTGCCCTCATCGCTTCGTCTCCTCGACCTCGGGGTACTGGAAGACGTCGTCGAGCGGGACCCCGAACACCCGCGCGATCTGGAAGGCCATCTCGAGCGACGGCGAGTACCGCCCCTGCTCGATGGCGATGACGGTCTGGCGGGTCACGCCGAGGCGCTGCGCCAGGTCGGCCTGGGTCATCTCGCCCTGGCGGAACCGGAGCGATCGGATGTCGTTGGTGACGCGCGTGGGCTTCACCATGTCGGCACGCCCCTGCGGTAGGCCACGAGGCGGGTGATGCTCTCGAGCAGCGCCGAGAGCACGAAGCACAGGTAGATGACGTTCGCGATCCAGAACCAGTCGGCCTCGAGCATCGCGAGCACGAGCGCGCCGAGCGCGCCGATCACGACGAACGAGCTGCCGACCCGGGTGCCCAGCCGGTCGATCTCCTTGTCGCGGACATCGCCCTTGGTGCTCTCGCTCGGGAACACGATCTCGACGAGGATGCGCAGCACGATCGTGGCCACGATCGCGCCGCCGATGGTCCAGAGCATGACCGGCACGTAGTCGACGTCCTCGACGGGAACGCCGCCGGCGACCTGCGGCAGCACCAGCGAGAGGTACACGCCGTAGCCGACGACGGCGACCACCAAGTAGAGCCAGGTCCCCTTCTCCTCGTACGACATCCCAACTCCTCAGGTAAACAATGTTTGACATTGCCAGTGTCAACCAAACGCGACACCATGTCAAGCATTCTTTACACGCTGCAGCATGAACGAGCGGATGCCGCGGCGCAGTGCCGCGGCATCCGCTCGAACCGCGAAGGCTAGTGGCTGCCGTCGACGAGCTTCAGGCCGACGACGCAGCCCACGAGGCCCGCGATGAGCGCGAGCTTCATCCACGAGACGTCCGAGTCGCCCGTGGCCATCGCCCAGATGACCGTGAGGGCCGCGCCGATGCCGACCCACACCGCGTACGCGGTGCCCGTGGAGATGTCGCGCATCGCCCAGGCGAGCCCACCCATCGAGAGCGCGAGCGCACCGAAGAAGATCACCGACGGCCAGAGCTTCGTGAAGCCCTCGGACTTGCCGAGCG
>CBFGWW010000166.1:0-7351 GCA_965652625.1 uncultured Agromyces sp. | reverse complement strand
GATCTCCGCGTCAGGCGCGGCGATCGCCGGACCCACCGTCGCTTCCATGACGGATGCCGCGGCCGCATGGAATCCCTTCGGGTATTCCGAATACGCCCACGTGCCGTAGGGCCCGGGCGACGCCAGTTCCACCAACGACCCGGTGCGCCGGATCATCTCGGTCATGTTGAAGTGCGCGGCGTAGTCCCACCCCAATCGGAGCACACGCAATGCCTGCTCGCCGTTCACGACGGTCAGCAGCGGCCCGATCGTCCAGGCGGTGAATGCGGCGGCCGCGACGACCAGTGCGTCGGTGAGCCGGAACCGCGGAACCAGGGTGCGGAGACCGCCAGGTCGCGCGACCGACACGGCCACGAGCACCGCGAGGGTCGCAGCCACCACGAAGCCGAGCCGCGTCACCCCCGTGATCGGGAGTGGCAGCCACCACAGGAGCGTCACCCAACCGAGCGCGATGCAGCCGAGGTAGAAGACGCGGCGGCCGATCTCTCGCGATGAGGGGACCGCGAGCGAGGCGAGGACGCCCAGCGCGATCAGCGGCCACCCCGACAGCACACCCGCGAACTGCGCGGCGACGGCGATCGAGAACACGAGGACGCCCAGTGCGATGCCGAGTGCTGGCGCGCCCGGCTGACGGCGGGGTTCGGTGTCTGGTGAGTCACCTCCGCCGGTCATGTCCACAGCCTACGGGGAAGCGTCGTCCGTGGATTCCGGCTGCGTCGCACCCCGAACGGCGCGGCGGGTGGGGGCTCACGCCTGCTACGCGGCCGTTACGCGTCCGCCTGCGGCGGCAGCGCAGCGACCAGCGGGTGGTCGAAGTCGAGCGCCCCGACCTTCGCGGCACCGCCGGGCGAGCCGAGCGCCTGGCCCGAGGGCGCCGTCACGTCGAAGAACTCGACGTTGGCCGTGTAGTAGTCGGCCCACTCCTCGGGGAGGTCGTCCTCGTAGTAGATCGCCTCGACGGGGCACACGGGCTCGCAGGCGCCGCAGTCGACGCACTCGTCGGGGTGGATGTAGAGCGAGCGTTCACCCTCGTAGATGCAGTCGACGGGGCATTCGTCGATGCAGGCCCGGTCCTTGACGTCGACGCACGGCAGCGCGATGACGTACGTCACGAGGCGACCAGCGCGCCGGCGCGGGAGATCTCCACCTGCTCGTCACGGGGCACGACCTTGACGCGCTCGCGCTCGACGCCCTCGAAGGCCTCGCCGAGGCCGCGCTCGTGCGCGTCCAGCTCGAGCCAGCCGGCCCAGGTCGTGTAGCGGATGCCGCGAGCCTCGAGCAGCTCGAGCACCTCATCGCCTCCGGCGGCCTCGACGAGCGTCGCGGGAAGCGCGCCCGCCGCGGCATCCGCGAGGAGGTTGGTGATCGTCTCGAGCGCGTCGCCCTTGGTGTGGCCGATGAGACCCACCGGTCCGCGCTTGATCCAGCCCGTGGCGTAGACACCGGGGAGGTGCGACCCCGCGGCATCCGTCACCCGGCCGCCGTCGTTCGGGATCACTGCGGCGCGCTCGTCGAACGGGACGCCGGGGACCGGCGAGCTCGCGTAGCCGACCGCGCGGTAGACCGCCTGCACGGGCACGTCGACGAACTCGCCCGTGCCCTCGACGGTGCCGTCGCCGACGGGGCGCGTGCGCTCGAACCGCACGCCCTCGACGCGCTCGTCGCCGAGCACCTCGACCGGGTTGTACAGGAAGTGCAGGTGCAGGCGACGCGACGCCGTGCGAGTGGTCTCCGGAGTGGGGCGCCAGCCGTTCAGCGTGCGCGTCATGACCTTCACCTGGTTGTTCGACGCGTGCAGCTGCTCGGCGTGCGGGTCGCCGGCCGCGCGCTCGAAGTCGTCGTCGTAGACGATCACGTCGACGTCGGGCACCTCGCCCAGCTCGCGCAGCTCGATGGGCGTGAACTTCACGTGGCCGGGGCCGCGGCGGCCGAACACGTGCACGTCGGTCACGGGCGACGCCTCGAGGCCCGCCACGACGTTCGCGGGGACATCCGTCGTGAGCAGGTCCTTCGGGTGCTTCGCGAGCACGCGGGCGACGTCGAGCGCGACGTTGCCGTTGCCGATCACCGCGATCTGCTCGGCGTCGAGCGGCCACTCGCGCGGCACGTCGGGGTGCCCGTCGTACCAGGCGACGAGGTCGGCCGCGCCGTAGGAGCCTGGCAGGTCGATGCCCGGGATGTCGAGCGGGGCGTCCTTGAGCGCGCCGGTCGCGAAGACGACGGCGTCGTAGCGCTCGCGCAGCTCCTCGACCGATACGTCGCGGCCCACCTCGACGTTGCCGATGAGCCGGATCGTGCCGGCGTCGAGCATCTCGTGCAACGAGTTCACGATGCCCTTGATGCGCGGGTGGTCGGGCGCGACGCCGTAGCGGATCAGGCCGTAGGGCGCCGGCAGCGACTCGAACAGGTCGATGGCGACCTCCCCGCCGGCCTCGGTGACCTGGCGGTGGAGGATGTTGCCGGCGTAGATGCCGGCGGGGCCGGCTCCGACGATCGCGACGCGAAGGGAGAGGGTCATCGGCTGGTGGCCTTTCGGTCTTCGGTGGTTGAGCTCGTCGAAACCACCGTGGGCAGAGTGATTCCGTCGGGTGCGTAGGGGCTCAAGGTCACGACATCGCCGACCACGACGACGGCGGGCGAGCGGATGCCGCGACGCGCGGCCTGCAGCGCGATCGTGTCGAGCGTGCCGATCGTGACCCGCTGGCGCGGTCCGTAGCCGTCCTCGATGATCGCGACGGGGCAGTCGCCGCCGCGCTCGCCGCGGGCGAGCGTGATCGCGGAGTTCGCGAGCGTGCCGATGCCCATGAGCAGCACCACGGTGTGGTCGCGGCCGCCGCCGAGGGCCTGGATCTGGTCGTGACCGGTCACGACGGTGAACGTCGTCGCGAGCCCGCGGTGCGTGAGCGGGATGCCCGCGATCGCCGGCACGGAGATGGCGCTCGTGATGCCGGGCACGACCTCGACGTCGATCCCGCGGTCGCGGCAGTATGCGAGCTCCTCGCCGCCGCGACCGAAGATGAACGGGTCGCCGCCCTTGAGCCGGACGACCTGCTTGCCGTCTCGCGCGAGCGTGACGAGCAGCTCGTTGATGGCGTCCTGGGGCACTGCGTGGTGGCCCGGGAGCTTGCCCACGTCGACGACCTCGGCGCGCAGCTGCACGCCCTCGGCGGCGAGCCCGTCGAGCACGCCACGCGCGCCCAGGCGGTCGGCGACGATCACGTCGGCGGCCTCGAGCGCGCGGAGTCCTCGGATGGTGAGCAGCCCCGCGTCGCCGGGGCCGGCGCCCACGAGGACGACCCGGCCGACCCCGGTCATCGAGCCGTCTCCACGAGCAGGCCGCGGCGGCGCAGCATCCGTCGCTCGAGCGGGGCGAAGACCACGAGCTCGATGAGGATGCCGATCGCGAGGATCACGAGGATCGTGGCGAGCACGCCCGCCAGGTCGGCGAGCTCGCGCGTCTGCTGCAGCATCGAGCCGAGGCCGAAGCCGATCGTGCCGCCCATGGCGATGATCTCCGCGGCCATGAGCGAGCGCCACGAGAACGCCCAGCCCTGCTTGAGGCCGGCGACGTAGCCGGGGAGAGCGGCCGGCAGCACGACGAGCGTGGCGAGCTTCCAGCGCGTCGCGCCGAGCACGGTGCCCACGCGACGCAGCTGCGGCGGCACCTGGTCGACGCCGGCGATGAGGCCGTTCACGATCGACGGGATCGCGCCCATGAGCACGACGAAGTACACCGTGGCATCCGACAGGCCGAACCAGATGATGGCGGCGGGCACCCAGGCGACCGACGGCAGCACCTGCAGACCCGAGATGATCGGCCCGACGGCGCGGCGCAGCGGGCGCACCTCGGCGAGGAGGAGTCCCAGCGGCGTACCGATCGCAACCGAGATGAGGAAGCCGATGACGCCGCGCTCGAGGCTCGTCGCGACGGCGAGCTGCAGCCGGCCGGTCTCCCAGGCCGAGCTGATCGCGTTCACCACGTCGAGCGGGCCGGGCACGATGTCGGGACGCGGCTGCGCGATCACGATGTAGAGCTGCCACGCGGCGATGAGCACGAGCACGAACAGGACGGGCGGCAGCACGCTCGTGGTGAACCGGCGCCACGCGCTCGCGCGGCGTTCGGGGGTGGTCTGGAGGCGGTCGAGGCCGGCCTCGAGGCTGCGGAGGTCGTCGTGGGAATCGGCCTCACCCGCTGGTCGAGTAGGCAGCGCAGCAGCCGTATCGAGACCTTCCGTCTGCGTCTCGATACGCGTCGCCTCCGGCGGCGCTACTCGACGACCGGACTCCTCTTCCAGCAGGGTGTCACGCGGCATTTCGGCGGATCTCCTTCCGCAGCTGGTCGGTGATCTCGATGGAGAGCGCCGCGACCTCGGGCGATTCGATGCGCCGCCCGGCGGTCTCGGCGATGCGCCACTCGCCCGCGACCCGGCCGGGGCGGCTCGACAGGAGCACGACCCGCTGGCCGAGCCGGGCCGCTTCGCGGACGTTGTGGGTGACGAAGACGATGGTGCGGCCGGTGCGGCGCCACACGCGCTCGAGCTCCTCGTGCAGGAGGTCGCGCGTGATGGCGTCCAGGGCGGCGAACGGCTCGTCCATGAGCAGCACGGGCCGGTCCTGGGCGAGGGCCCGGGCGAGGGCGACGCGCTGGCGCATGCCGCCCGAGAGCTCGTGCGGGCGCTTCTCCGCGGCATCCGCGAGGTTGACGACGTCGAGCAGCTCGAGCGCCTCGCCGCGACGGGCGGCGCGCGGAACGCCGCGGAGGCGCAGTGCGAGCTCGACGTTCGTGCGGGCGGTGAGCCACGGCATGAGCGCCGACTCCTGGAACATCACCGCGGAGCCCTCGGAGGGCGTCTCGATCGAGCCCGTCGTGGGCTGGTCGAGTCCGGCGATGAGGTTCAGCAGCGTCGACTTGCCGCAGCCCGAGGCCCCGAGCAGGCAGACGAACTCACCCGCCGTGATCGAGAGGTTCACGTCGTCGAGCACGAGCGGCCCGGCGCCGAAGCGCTTGCCGAGGTGCTCGATGCGGATGGCCGTCTGCCCGCTCATGGGTCGACTCCCTTACTCCTCGCCGAGGTCGCCCGCGGAGACCGGCTCCTCGCCGGCCTCGTCGAGCAGCGCGTTCAGCAGCCGCAGGTCGAACAGGCCGTCGATCGAGCCGGCCTTCTGCGTGCCGGCCTCGAGGCCGTTCTCGACGAGCGTGGTGAACGTCTCGGCGTGCGGATCGGCCGAGAACGCGACGTGCTCGAGCGACCGGTTGATGACCTCGTCGGCGAGGGGCTTGCCCGTCTCGGCCTCGAGGGCGGCGTTGATGACGGCCGGAGCCTCGTCGGCGTGCTCGTCGAGCCATGCCAGCGACGCGAGGTGGCCCTCGAGCAGCGCCTCGACCGTCTGCGGGTGCTCCGCGAGGAACGTGGCGTTCACGAGCAGCACGGTGGTCGGGAAGTTCCCGTCCTCCCAGAGGTCGGCCTCGTCGACGAGCACCTTCGCGCCCGCGTCGACGATGAGCCGGGAGACCCACGGCTCGGGGAGCCACGCGCCGTCGAGCTGGCCCTGCTGGAACAGGGTCAGCGTCTGGGCGTTCTCGGTCGGCGTGATGTGCACGTCGCCGCCGCCCGAGGTGTCGGTCGTGAAGCCCTCGTCGGCGAGCCAGCTGCGCAGCGCCACGTCCTGCGTGTTGCCGAGCTGCGGGGTCGCGAGCGTGGTGCCCTCGAGGTCCTCGGGCGAGTCGATGTCGTCGCGCACCACGAGCGCCGCGCCGCCGGTCGCGGCACCGGCGACGATGCGCGCCGACTCGCCGGCCGACTGGATGAACGTGTTGATCGACGGGTTCGGGCCGATGTAGGTGGCGTCGATGGCGCCCGCGGTGAGCGCCTCGATCGCCGCCGGTCCGGCGTTGAAGACCTGCGTCGAGAGCGTCGTGTCGCCGAGCGCCTCCTCGAACAGTCCCTCCTCCAGGCCCACCAGCGCGGGGGCGTGCGTGACGTTCGCGAAGTAGCCGAGGCGCAGTTCCTCGGCCGGGGTGCCGGTCTCGGCGGATGCCGCGGCGGTCTCGCCGGCGGCGGGCTGCGCGCTGCATCCGGTCAGGACGGCCGAGGCGACGATCGCGCCGGCCATCATCATGCCGCCCACCAGGCCGAGGCGGGATCGGACGCGGGACGTGGCGTTCATGCTGCTGCTCCTTCGGTGGTGGTCGTGCGGATGGGGGTGTCCGCCGCGGGTGCGACGGGCGGGGTGACGATCGCGGCCGCGAGGGTCGCGCCGTCCTGCGGGTGGATCACGAGGAACGCACCCGCACGTCGGTGGTCGGCGTACGGTTCGACCGGGAGCTCGGCGGCGAGCTTCAGGGCGACCTGGCCGATGTCGTTGGCCTCGAGCCGGTCGGCGGGCTCGAGGGCGAGCGTGCCGAGGTCGCGGCGGCCGTGCACGGCCGTCACGAGCGCCTGCACGGTGGAGGTGCCGGTCTTCACGAGCACGCGGGCACCCGGCACGAGGGGCCGGGGGTCGAGCTGGAACACCGACGCGTCGAGCTCCCGGCGCGGCTCGGGCAGCGACCCGGATGCCGCGATGACGGCGCCGCGCGCGGCGTCGATCTCGTCGGCGAGCCGCAGCGAGACCGATTGCGGTGCGGACGCGGCCTCGAGCTCCACGGGACCGGCGTCGATGCCGACGACCGTCGTCGTGGCGCCGCCGGGGAACACCTGCACGGCGTCGCCGACGTGCACGGTGCCCGACGCGATGCGTCCGGCGAACGCGCGGTAGTCGCGGAACGCCTCGGCGTCGGCGACGTCGGGCGCCAGTGCGCCCTGCGGCCGCACGACGAGCTGCACCGGCATCCGCAGCGCCTCGAGCTCGGTCTCGAGCTCGTCGAGCGACGGCAGCGTCTCGAGGAGCTCGAGCAACGCAGGCCCCGAGTACCAGGGCGTGTTCGCCGAGCGGTCGACGATGTTGTCGCCCGCGAGTGCCGAGACCGGGATGACGTGCGCGTCGGGCAGGCGGAGCTCGCGCGTGAGCGCGGTGACCTCGTCGGCGACGCGCGTGAACGCGGCCTCGGAGTAGTCGAGCAGGTCGATCTTGTTCACCGCGACGATGACGTGCGGCACGCGCAGCAGCTGCACGACGGCGAGGTGACGGCGGGTCTGCTCGAGCACGCCCTTGCGCGCGTCGACGAGCACGACGACGGCGTCGGCCGTGGTGGCGCCGGTGACCATGTTGCGCGTGTACTGCACGTGCCCGGGGCAGTCGGCGAGGATGAACGACCGGCGGCCGGTGGCGAAGTAGCGGTAGGCGACGTCGATGGTGATGCCCTGCTCGCGCTCGGCGCGCAGGCCGTCGGTGAGGAGCGCGAAGTCGA
>CBFGWW010000165.1:0-7371 GCA_965652625.1 uncultured Agromyces sp. | reverse complement strand
GACCTCGAGCCGACGCCCCTGCACGCGGAGTCGCCGCTCATCGGCCTGGCCCCCGGCATCCTGTCGGCGGCGAGCGTCGTCGCGGCCTTCGCGATCCCGGCGATCGAGCCGCTCCTGGTCGCCTACGCCGACGAGCTGCCCGGCCCGCACGACTACCACCTCGCGCTGTGGCACGGACTCGAGCCGGCACTCTGGATCTCGCTCGCGGTGTTCGCGCTCGGCGCGCTGCTCGTCTGGGGCCGCGTGCGCGTCGCCCGCCTGCAGGCGGCGGTGACCCCGATGGTCGACTCGGCGCGCGGCTACCTCGGCATCGTCAACGTCGTCGATCGCGTCGCGGCGGCCGTGACCACCGCGATCCAGCACCGCGGGCTGCCCGGCTACCTGGCGATCATCGTGACGGTGTTCATCGGCGGGCTCGGCGCGGCATCCGTCATGAACGCCACCTGGCCCGACGGCATCCGGCTCTGGGACTACCCGGCGCAGCCGTTCCTCGCGTTCGTCATGGCCATCGCGGGCCTCGCGGCCGCCACGGTGCGGCAGCGGATGACGGCGGTGCTGCTCGTGAGCGTCACCGGGTACGGGCTCGTGCTGCTGTTCGGCATGTCGGGCGCGCCCGACCTCGCGCTCACGCAGGCGCTCGTCGAGACGATCGTGCTCGTGGTGTTCGTGCTCGTGCTGCGCCGCCTGCCCCGGCAGATCGCGCAGCGCAACCCGCCCGTGCACAAGGTCGCCCGCGGCATCATCGGCGCGCTCGCCGGGATCGTGATGGGCATCATCGGCCTGGTCGCGCTGGGCGCCCGCATCGAGCCGACCATCGCCGAGGGGCTGCCGGCGCTCGCGATCGAGGCGCACGGCAAGAACATCGTGAACGTCATGCTCGTCGACATCCGCGCCTGGGACACGCTCGGCGAGATCTCGGTGCTCGTCGCGGTCGCCACGGGCGTCGCGAGCCTGATCTTCGTCTCGGGCCGCACGGGCGCCGCGCCGCGGCTCGACCTCGCCGAGCTCGACGTGCCCGTCGACCGGCGCCAGCGACTGCGGCCCGTGCCCGAGCCCGCGTCGAGCATCCGCGCTCCGCGCACGAGCCTCGCCGACACCGAGGGCGAGACGGATGCCGCGGCCGAGGCCGCCTCGACGCGGCAGACCTGGCTCCTCGCCGGCCGCACGCTGTCGCCGCGCAACCGCTCGATCCTCATCGAGGTGCTCGTGCGGCTCCTGTTCCACCCCGCGATCATCGTGTCGGTGTACCTCCTGTTCGTCGGCCACAACGCTCCCGGCGGCGGCTTCGCGGGCGGCCTGCTCGCCGGCCTCGCGCTCGTCGCGCGCTACCTCGCGGGCGGGCGGTACGAGCTCGGCGAGGCGGCCCCGGTCGACGCCGGGCGCCTGCTCGGCACGGGCCTGCTGCTCGCGGCGGGCACGGCGGCCGGCTCGCTCGTCTTCGGCGGCGCCCCGCTCGAGTCGGCCTGGTTCGAGGCCGACCTCCCGCTCATCGGCACCATCTCGATCGGCACCTCGACGCTGTTCGACATCGGCGTCTACCTCGTGGTCGTCGGGCTCGTGCTCGACATCCTCCGCTCGCTCGGGGGCGAGGTCGACCGGCAGGAGGAGCTGGCGGGCGACGAGAGCGAGGAGGGCGGCGACCTCGATCGCGGCGGCGCGGCGGCCGGCGCCGACCTCGAGCAGGGCGAGGGCCCCGAGATCGCCGAGCGCCCCGAGCACCTCGACGCCGAGCTCGAGACGCCGCTCACCACGGCCGGCCGCGAAGCCCGCGACGCCGTCGACGGCGGCCGCTCCCCCGAGCCCGCCGCCACCGCCGACGCTCCCGAGGAGGCCCGCCGATGACCGCCTCGCTCACGCTCGTCGTGCTCATGGCCGTGCTGTTCGGCGCGGGCATCTCGATCATGCTCGAGCGCAGCCTCACCCGCGTGCTCATCGGCTTCCTGCTCGTCGGCAACTCCGTGAACATCCTCATCTACCTCATGAGCGGGCCGCCGGGCCTCGCGCCCATCCTCGGCGAGGGCGTCGACCCCGACGAGATCTCCGACCCGCTGCCGCAGGCCTTCGTGCTGACGGCGATCGTCATCAACCTCGGCATCACCGCGTTCATGCTCGCGCTCATCTACCGGTCGTGGTGGCTCGCCCAGCTCGGCACGAAGGGCGACCTCGTCGACGACGAGGAGGAGGACGTGCAGGACGCCGAGGAGGCCGCCGACCTCATCCGCAGCTCCGCGGCCGACGACGCGGCGATCCAGGAGATCATCGACGCGAGCGACGAGGAGCCCGACGAGGCGCTCGATGAGGAACTCGAGCTCGAGGCATCCGCCCGCGACCGCAGCGAGGGGGGTGCCGACCGATGACCGCCGTGCTCGTGCCGCTCGTCGTGCTGCTGCCCCTGCTCGGGGCGGCGACCGCGCTCATCCTGGGCCGCCACCGCCGCGCGCAGATGGTCGTGAGCGCGACCGTGCTCGGCGGCGTCGCGGTGATCGCCGCGGTGCTGCTCGGGGCCGTCGACGCGGGCGAGTCGACCGTCGTCTCGATCGGCGCGTGGCCCGCGCCCTACGGCATCGTGCTCGTCGTCGACCGGCTGGCGGCGATCATGCTGCTCATCTCGGCGATCGTGCTGCTCGTGGTGCTCGTGTACGCCGTCGGCCAGGGCGTGGCCGACCGCCACCGCGAGACGCCGGTGTCGATCTTCCACCCGAGCTACCTCATCCTGTCGGCGGGCGTGTTCAACGCGTTCATCGCCGGCGACCTGTTCAACCTGTACGTCGGGTTCGAGATCCTGCTGTCGGCGAGCTACGTGCTGCTCACGCTCGGCGGCACGGGCGAGCGCATCCGCGCGGGCGTCACGTACATCATCGTGAGCCTCGTCTCGTCGCTGTTCTTCCTCTCGGCCATCGCGCTCATCTACGGCGCGACCGGCACCGTGAACATCGCGCAGCTCTCGGTGCGCCTGGCCGAGCTCCCCGACGGCGTGCAGCTCATCCTGCACCTGCTGCTGCTCATCGCGTTCGGCATCAAGGCCGCGGTCTTCCCGCTGTCGTTCTGGCTGCCCGACTCGTACCCGACGGCACCTGCTCCGGTCACCGCGGTCTTCGCCGGCCTGCTCACGAAGGTCGGCGTCTACGCGATCATCCGCACCGAGACCGTGATCTTCACCGAGAGCGACCTCACGCTGCTGCTCATGGTGGTCGGCGGGCTGACGATGCTCATCGGCATCCTCGGCGCGCTCACGCAGGCCGACATCAAGCGACTCCTGTCGTTCACGCTCGTGAGCCACATCGGCTACATGATCTTCGGCATCGCCGTGGGCACGCAGCTCGGCCTCGCGTCGACGATCTACTACGTGGTGCACCACATCACGGTGCAGACCACGCTGTTCCTCACCACCGGACTCATCGAGCGCTTCGGCGGCGCGACGTCGATCAACCGCCTCGCGGGGCTGCTCAAGGCGTCGCCGCTCCTCGCGATCCTCTTCTTCATCCCGGCGCTGAACCTCGGCGGCATCCCGCCGTTCTCGGGCTTCCTCGGCAAGGCGGGCCTCTTCCTCGCCGGGGCCGAGCAGGCGGGTTCAGCGGATGCCGCGGGCACGGCCTGGCTCACCTGGGCCGTGATCGCCGCGGGAGCCGCCACCTCGCTCATCACCCTCTACGCCCTGACGCGGTTCTGGAACATGGCGTTCTGGCGCGGACGCGACGAGCTCGAGGGCTACGAGTCGGTGCTCCTCGGATCGGTGCAGGAGGCGCCCGAGGGCGCGACCGTCACCGCGACGCGCACCACGCCGGTGCTCATGGTCGCGGCGACGACGACGCTCGTCGTGGTCACGGTGCTGCTCACGGTGTTCGCCGGCCCGCTCTTCGAGCTCACCGACCGCGCCTCGCTCGACCTCGTGAATCCCGACGCCTACGTCTCGCTCGTGTTCCCCGGAGGCATCCGATGACCCGGCCCGAGCTCGAGGTGTCGCGCTGGCGATCGGTGTGGCGGCAGCTGCCGCTGCTCATCGGCCTCGTCGCGCTCTGGCTCTTCCTGTGGGACCACGTCGACACGCTCACCGTCGTCACCGGCGTCGTCCTGGCGATCGCCGTGACGCGCGTGCTCTACCTGCCGCCCGTGCTGCTGAGCGGTCGGTTCAACCCGTGGCGCGGCCTCCTGCTGGGCTTGCGCATGATGTTCGACGTCGTCGTCGCGTCGCTCCAGGTCGCCTTCCTCGCCGTGAACCCGCGCTGGAAGCCGATGAACTCGATCATCGCCGTGCAGCTGCTCACCCGCTCCGACCTCGTGACGACCCTCACGGCCGAGGCGATCTCGGTCGTGCCGGGCACCGTCGTCGTCGACATCGACCGCGAGCGCGGCCTGCTCTACCTGCACGCGCTGGGCACGCGCACCGAGGCCGACATCGAGCGCACCAGGCGCGGGGTGCTCGGCACCGAGGAGCGCATCGTGCTCGCGATCGGCACGCACGCGCAGGCCGTCGCCGTGCGCGACGCGCAGCGCGCGCGGCGTGCCGGGCTGCCGGGGTCGGAACCGACGCCCGAGGAGCTGCGCGAGGTCGACCCCGACGAGACGGCCGACCCCGCGCACCCGCAGAAGGAGGACCCACGATGACCTTCCTCACGTTCGTCAGCATCACCGCGGGCGTCATGTTCGGCATCGGCGCGCTCGCGGCCGTGTACCGCATCATCCGCGGGCCGTCGATCCTCGACCGGGCGCTCGCGACCGACGTGCTGCTCGCGATCGCGATCTGCGCGCTCGGCGCCGAGATGGCGATCAACCGGCACACCGACACCCTCGTGGTCATGCTCATCCTCGCGATGTTCGCGGTCGTCGGGTCGATCTCCATCGCCCGGTTCATGGCGAAGCAGGATGCCTCGTGAACGTCAGTGAGATCGTCGTCGGCGTGCTCATCCTGGTGAGCGCCTTCCTCTCCATGGCCGCCGGGATCGGCATCGTGCGGTTCCCCGACGTGCTCACCCGCCTGCACGCCGCGACGAAGCCGCAGGTGCTGGGCCTGGCCGCCGTGCTCGTCGCGATCCTCGTGGAGGTGCCGACGTGGGGCGTGCTCACGACCATCGTGCTCGTCATGACGTTCCAGCTGCTCACGCAGCCGATGACCGCGCACATGCTCGGCCGGTCGGCCTATCGCACCGACCACGTGCGCCGCGACCTGCTCATCGAGGACGACCTCGGCCGCGACATCGAGGAGCACGACCAGGAGGACGCGCGCCGCTGAGTCGTGCCCGGGTTCGCTCAGCCGCGCCCGGTGAACTCCGGCTTGCGCTTCTGCTGGAACGCCGCGAAGCCCTCGCGGTAGTCCTCGGTGTCGCAGAGCGCCGCCTGCGCCCGGTTCTCCTGGTCCATCGACTGCCAGAGCCCGAGGCGTTCGTCGCGCAGCGACGCGATGAGCCCCTTCGACGCGACGAACGCCCGGGTGGCCCCGGATGCCGCGGCGCGGGCCGCGGCGCGGGCGGCATCCGTCACCTCGTCGGCGGGGAACACCTGCGAGAACAGGCCGGCCGCGACGGCCTCGGTGCCCGACATGAGCCGGCCCGTGACGATGAGGTCCATGGTCTTGTGCGCGCCGAGCCGCTCGTAGAACAGGGCGTGGCCGCCCGAGTCGAGCGTCGCGCCGAGGTTCGCGAACGGCGAGCCGATCTTCGCGGTGTCGGCGACGTAGACGATGTCGCTCGCGATGAGGAGGCCGAGGCCGACGCCGAGGCACGCGCCGTGCGCGACGGCGAACGTCGGCGCCGGGAACGCCGCCATGCGCTCGAGCAGCGGCTGCACGCGTCCGCCGAGGTAGCCGATCACGTCGTCGTCGCGCGGGTCGACGCCCGAGATGTCGCGGCCGGCGCAGAACGCGCGCCCCTCGCCTCGCAGCACGAGCGCACGCACGTCGCCCGCCTCGGCCGCGCGCTCGGCGGACGCGTACGCCTCGCTCAGCTCGGCGAGCGCCGCGACGTCGAGCGCATTGAGCTTGTCGGGGGCGTTCAGCACGACCTCCGCCACGCCGTCGGCAACGCTGAGTTCGATCATGATGCTCCTTCGTCGTGGCGCGACCCGACGTCGGCGTCGGCCCGCTCGCAGGGTACCGGGGTCAGACGTCGTAGTCGACGACGACGCGGTCGGACTTCGGGTGCGACTGGCAGGTGAGCACGTAGCCGCGCTCCAGTTCGTCGGGCTCCAGCGCGTAGTTCTCGGTCATGTTCACGCTGCCCTCGACGAGGCGCGCCCGGCACGTGCCGCACACGCCGCCCGCGCACGCGAACGGCACGTCGGGACGCACGCGCAGCGCCGCGTTGAGGATCGACTCGTTCGCCGAGACGGGGCTCTCGACCGTCGAGGACTGCCCGTCGAGCGTGAACTCGATCGCGACGGTCTCCTCGCCCTGCTTCACCTCGACGGGGCGCCCGTGCCGTGGCTCGACGCGGTCGGCGTCGGTCGTGAACAGCTCGTAGCGCACGTGGTCGACCGGCACGCCCTTCGCCGCGAGGGTGTCGCGGGCGAGCTGCACGAGCTCGAACGGCCCGCAGAGGAACCACTCGTCGACCGTCTCGGGCCGGATGAGCACGTCGAGCATGGTGCCGAGCTTCTCGGCGTCGATGCGGCCCGAGAGGAGCGGCGCGGTGCGCTGCTCGCGCGAGAGCACGTGGTGCACGGCGAGCCGCGACGGATAGCGGTCCTTCAGCTCGGCGAGCTCCTCGAGGAACATCACGTCGAGCGTCGAGCGGTTCGTGTAGACGAGCTCGAACTCCGCCGTCGCCGAGCGGGAGAGCACGGTGTGCGCGAGCGCCATGAGCGGCGTGATGCCGCTGCCTGCTGCGATGCCGACGATGTGCTTGCCGTCGAGGGCGTCGAGCGTCGAGGTGAACGTGCCCTGCGGGCTCATCACGTCGAGCGTGTCGCCCGCCTGCAGCTGGGAGTTCGCCCACGACGAGAAGATGCCGCCGAGATCGCGCTTGATGGCGACCGAGATGCTGCCGCGCACGGGCGGCCGGCAGATCGAGTAGCTCCGGCGGCGCTCGTGCCCGTCGAGCTCCTTGCGGAGCGCGACGTACTGGCCGGGCAGGTAGGTGTAGTCGTCGGCGAGCTCCTCGGGCACCGTGAAGGTCACCTCGACGGCGTCGGCCGTGAGCGGACGCACCTCGGCGACCTCGAGCTCGTGGAATCGCGCTCGGTGGCGCTTCGCGACGTGTTCGCCGCCGACCGTCGACGCGAGGAACCGCTCGGCGACCGACGTGTCCGCGGGCTGCGCGGCGCTCGGGGCGGTGGCGGTCGACGTGCCGAAGCCCAGGCCCGTCGATCCCAGGTTGCGCGCGGCCATCAGAGCACCTTGAAGTAGTCGAAGGGCTCGAGGCAGTCGCGGCACTCGTA
>CBFGWW010000164.1:0-7391 GCA_965652625.1 uncultured Agromyces sp. | reverse complement strand
GCCGACCGCGGCACGATGCTCGACGCGTCATCCGTCTTCTACATGGACAAGATCGTCACGGATGCCGCGGGCATCGGCGTCGTCGACATCCGCAAGCCGATCGGCGAGAACCTGCGCGCGCTCGCGGCCGCGAAGGGCAAGGAGGTCGGCGAGCTCCGGGTCGCGGTGCTCAACCGCCCGCGGCACGAGCAGCTCATCGCCGACATCCGCGCGGCCGGCGCGGGCACGCGCCTCATCAGCGACGGCGACGTGGCCGGCGGCATCAACGCGGCCCGCTACGAGTCGCGCATCGACATGTGCGTCGGCATCGGCGGCAGCCCCGAGGGCATCACGACGGCGTGCGCGATCAAGGCGCTCGGCGGCTTCATGCAGGGCCGGCTCGCGCCGAAGGACGACGCGGAGCGTGCCCGCGGCGAAGCGGCCGGCCTCGACTGCGACCAGGTCTACGAGCTCGACGACCTCGTTCGCAGCGACAACACCTTCTTCGTGGCCACCGGCGTGACCGACGGCGAGCTCGTCGACGGCGTGCGCAAGAAGGGTCCGATCATCCGCACCGAGTCGATCGTGCTGCGCGGCAAGTCGGGCACCATCCGCCGCGTCGTGGCCGACCACCTCGTGGAGAAGTGGCTCGACGAAGCCGACCGCTGACCCGATTCCGCGGGCGGATGTCCGCGGGACCCGACAGAATGGCCGAATGACCGACGCGACGAAGCTGCCGCGCGCCCTGCGCCCGTTCGCCTCGGGCCAGTACCGGCTGCTCGTGGTCGCGCTCGCCGCCTCCCTGCTCTCGGCCGGGGCGTGGATCGTGGCGGCTGCGTGGCAGGTCATCGAGCTCGGCGGGTCGCCCGTCGACCTCTCGATCGTCGCGGTCGGGGCGAGCCTCGGCCTGGTGCTCGCGGTCCTGGTCGGCGGGGTCGTGGCCGACCGCGTGCCGCAGCGGCGCATCCTGCTCGTCGTGGAGGCGGCGCGCGCGGTCGTCTTCACCGTGGCCGGCGTCCTCGCCGTGTCGGGAGTCATCGAGGTGTGGCACCTGGCGGTGCTGTCGTTCGTGCTCGGGGTCGCCGACGGCTTCTTCTACCCCGCGTACTCCGCCTGGCTGCCGGCTCTGCTGCCCGCCGACCAGCTGCTCGCCGCGAACGGGGTCGAGGGCGTGCTGCGTCCGGTGGCGCAGAACGCCGCGGGTCCGGCGGTCGCGAGTGCGCTCATCGCCGTGCAGGCGCCGTGGCTGGCGTTCCTGACGGTCGCGGTGCTGCAGCTCGTCGCGATCGTGGGGCTCGCCATCATGCGCACCACGGCCGTGCGCCGCGAGCTCGACGACGTCGATGCGCACCCGCTGCGGCAGATGTTCACCGACTTCCGCGACGGCTTCGGGTACCTGCTGCGCACCCGGTGGCTGTTCGCGACGCTCGCGTTCTCGATCCTGCTCGTGCTCGTGGTGATCGGGCCCATCGAGGTGCTCATCCCGTTCGCCGTCCGCGACCAGGCGGGCGGCGGAGCCGGCGAGTTCGCGCTGGTGCTCGCCTCGTTCGGCATCGGCGGCGCCGTCGGATCGCTGCTCGTCGCGTCGTTCCCGCTGCCCAAGCGCTACCTGACGCTCATGATCATCGCGTGGGGCTTCGGCTGCATCCCGCTGGCGCTCATCGGCGTGACGCCGTGGCTCTGGGTCATGGTGGTCGCGACGTTCATCGTCGGCTTCCTCTTCGACGGCGCCTCGGTGGTCTGGGGCACGCTCCTGCAGCGGCGGGTGCCGCCGGCGATGCTCGGCCGCGTGTCGAGCCTCGACTTCTTCGTGTCGCTGGCGCTCATGCCGATCTCGATGGCTGTGGCGGGTCCGCTCGGCGAATGGCTCGGACTGGCGCCGGCCTTCCTCATCGCCGGTCTGGTGCCCCCGCTGCTGGCGGTGATCACGCTCGCCGCCGCGCGGCTCGGGCAGGACGAGCTCGCGCACCCGCTCGACGGCCACCCTGACGAGACCGCCGTGACCGGGCCTGGAGCCGCGGCCGGATTCGATCCGCCCGCCGACGAACGTCATCCTCGTGCCGAGGCGACGGAGCGCGTCGATCCCGAACCCGGCTGAACCCCGACGCCTGGAGCGGTGCGACCTCGACTGAACGCGGGCGGACCCTCGACTCTGCGGCGCCCGTGTGGAAGCGTGGCGGGTACGGATACGAAGGGGAGGACGTTTCGTGGTCAGCATCAAGGATGCATTCCCGGGATTCAGCGTCGACGACCTCGGCGCCGCGCGCGAGTTCTACGGGACGAAGCTCGGGCTGTCGGTCGAGGACGCGCCGATGGGCTCGTTGAACGTGACCCTGCCGTCGGGGCAGGTGGCCTTCGTCTACCAGAAGGACGACCACGAGCCGGCGACGTTCACCATCCTGAACCTCGTGGTCGAGGACATCGACCGCGCGGTCGACGAGCTGAACGCGGCCGGGGTCGTGACGAAGATCTACTCGGGAGACCTGGACTTCGGCACCGACGAGCGCGGGATCTCGCGCAGCTCGGAGGACAACCCCGGCCCGAACATCGCATGGTTCCGCGACCCGGCCGGGAACGTCATCAGCGTCATCGAGGAGTGAGTGCGGCGCGGTCGACGCCTGTGGTGGCTGGGCGGCGCGTCTCCGACGATCAGTCGGTAGCGCCCTCGCCGACCTCGAGCTGTCGCCGGATCTCCGGGTCGAGTTCGAGGAGGGACTCGCCGTCGGCCGCGCGAGCGTCGAACTCGTCGACCACGACGGCCTCGGTGACCTCGGGCGCCGTGAGTCGACGGGGCTGCTCGTGCACCGCCGCGGGTGCCGAGAGGAGCGAGACCTTGGTCTCGTCGATGCCGGGGAACTGGCGCGCGGTCACGAGTACGCGTGACTCGAGGGAGTTCGCGAACTTGTTGTAGCTGTCGACCGTGCGCTCGATCGCCTTGCGGAGGCCCTCGGCGTGGCCGGCGAGCGTTCCGATGCGCTGGTACAACGTGTTGCCGAGATCGAAGAGCTTCTTCGCCTCATCGGACACAGCCTGCTGCTGCCAGGTGAACGCCACCGTCTTGAGGACGGCCCAGAGGTTCACCGGCGAGGCGAGCGCCACGCGCTTGCCGAACGCGTAGTCGAGCAGCGAGGGATCGGCCTCGAGTGCCGATGACAGCAGCGACTCGCTCGGGATGAAGGCGATGACGAACTCGGGGCTCGCGTCGAGCCCCTCCCAATACGTCTTCTTGGCGAGCGCGTCGATGTGACCGCGCACGGCTCGCACGTGCCGGGCGATGAGCTCTTTGCGGCGCGCGCCCTCGTCACCGGTGGCGGTGAACGGGATCTGGCTCGCCTCGAGATAGTGCTCGAGCGGCACCTTCGCGTCGAGCGGAATGGACTTGCTGCCGGGGAGCCGCACGACCATGTCGGGACGGCCCGACCCGGCGTCGGTCACGATGCTCTGCTGGGTGAAGAAGTCGACGTACTGGGTGAGCCCCGCCGCCTCGACCACACGACGCAGTTGCGTCTCGCCCCACACCCCACGAGTGCTGTTGGATCGCAATGCGGAGGCGAGCGACTCCGTCGTTGCGCGGAGCTCTGCGTCGGAGAGCTGCGCCTGCTTCAGCTGCTGGGCGATCGAACCGTACTGCTCGCTGCGCTGCCGCTCGAGTTCGGTCACCTTCACGTGCATCGTCTGCAACGTCTCGCGCACCGGGCTCAGCGCCTCGAGGACGGCGCTCTCGCGCTTCGCCCGTGCCTCGCGTTCGACCTGGTCGTTGCGCTGTTGGTCGACCAGGTCGCGGTAGCGCGCCCGGTGCTCTTCGATCTGCTGCTCGAGGCCGTCGACGGTCGACATGGCCGACGCGAGGTCGGCCTGGAGGCGCGCGCGGGCCTCCTGCTCCTGGGCGCGAAGCTCGGACATCGCGGCCGCTTCGGCTGCACGCACCTCAGCGAGCTGCGCCTGGTGACGCGCCTCGATCAGGGCCGGATCTTCGGCCGCGAGGTCGCCGGTCGGACGACGTGCCGACCGAACGGCGACGATCAGGCCGCCGACGATGGCGCCGATCACGAGGCCGATGAGGAGTGCGAGGAGGTCCATGGCGTCAGTGTGGCAGCGGCATCCGACATCGCTCGCGAGGCGGCTCGGCCGGGCGGGGATCGGGGACGGCTGGCGTCTCGATTCGCGTCGGCCTGCGGCCGGCGCTCCTCGACGACCGGAGGGGCCGGCCTTCCGGGACGCTGCGCCACTTCGACAGCTCGTTCGCCACTCCGACCGGCGCAGCGGGCGTGGAACTGGCGCAGGGCGCGACTACTGCAGCGCCATCGGCCCGTGCGCCGACTGCTGCGCCTGCGTCGCGGCGGGACCGATCGCGCCGAGCGGCACGCGCGTGACGTGCGCGAGGCGCTCGACGTCGTCGGCCTCGTGGCGCTTCGCAGCATGCACGATGATCGCCGCGCACGCCTCGGCGTCGGCGAGCGCGTCGTGGTGCGAGAAGTCCTCGAACCCCGCAGCCATCGCCGCCGACGGCAGCCGGTACGACTCGAGGTGGTACGTGCGGCGCGCCACCTGCAGGCTGCAGAGGTAGCGGAAGTCGGGGATCGCGAGCCCGAACGCGGTCGACGTCTTGGCGATGACGCCCATGTCGAATCCGGCGTTGTGGGCGACGAGCACGTCGCTTCCGGCGAACTCGCGCAGCGCGGGCAGGTGCACGGGCCAGCCGGGCGCGTCGTCGACCATGTCGCGCGTGATGCCGTGGATGCGCACGTTCCACTCCGAGAACTCGTCGTGCGGGAACGGCGGCCGGATGTACCAGTGCACCCGGTCGACGACCTTGCCGTCGCGCACCTTCACGAGGCCGACCGAGCAGGCCGACGCGCTCGACGGATTGGCGGTTTCGAAGTCGATCGCGGTGAAGTCCACTGGCACGCGTGCATCGTCGCACGCGGTTCCGACACGGCCGGGCGCGTCGTGTGGCGCGTCGGCGATCGGGCTCCGGATGCCGCTGCGGCGCGGCATCCGACGGGTTGACGGATGCCGCGGGCAGGGCGTGGAATGGCTGCGGGCGCACCGACCCGACGAGCGCCGCGAGGTGAGGAGACCCGATGACCGAGCTGCCCGCACCGGTTGCGGAGGCGTTCGACGCGACCAACGCCGGCGACCTCGACCGGTTCGTCGGCGCCTTCGCCGACGACGGCGTCATCGACGACTGGGGCCGCGAGTTCCGCGGCCGCGATGAGATCGCCGGCTGGAGCCGACGCGAGTCGATCGGCGTGAAGCAGACCTTCGACGTCACCGACGTGCGCGAGGCGGGTGACGAGGTGATCGTCGCGGCCGACGTGGGCGGCGACGGGTTCAACGGGCCCTCGACGTTCACCTTCCGGCTCGCGCCGGGAGGGGCCGCCATCGAGCGCATGACCATCACGGGGTGAGCGAGCAGTGAGCGATTCCCCCGAGACCACGGGCACGGGCCGACGCGACGGCCTCGTCGCCGACCCGACCGACCCCGCGACCGTGCGGTCGGCGCGATCGTTCGGCGCCGCGGCATCCGTGTACCACGCGTCGCGGCCGGGCTACCCGGTCGACGCGATCGCCTGGCTCATCGGCGACGCGCAGCGCGTGCTCGACCTCGGGGCCGGCACCGGCAAGCTCACGGAGGCGCTCATCGAGCTCGATCGCGACGTGATCGCCGTCGATCCGGTCGAGGAGATGCTCGAGGAGCTCGAGGTCGCGGTGCCCGGGGTGCCGCGCATCCTCGGCACGGCCGAGGACATCCCCATCGAGGACGACTCGGTCGACGCCGTCGTGGCCGGCCAGGCGTGGCACTGGTTCGTGCCCGAGCGCGCGGTGCCCGAGATCGCGCGCGTCCTGCGCCCGGGCGGCACGCTCGGCCTGGTCTGGAACAGCCGCGACACGAGCGCGGACTGGCTGCGCGAGGCCGGCGAGATCATGCACGAGCGGCACGACGCGAGCGCGACGTTCGAGAGCTACGTGCGCATCGGGGGGCCGTTCGGCGCGATCGAGGAGCACACGGTCGAGTGGCACGAGCGGATGTCGCGGTCGCGCTTCCTCGACCTCGTGCGCTCGCGCAGTTACTTCATCACGGCGTCGCCCGAGGAGCAGGCGTCGACCATCGCGACGCTCGAGACGCTGCTCGACACCCATCCCGACGTCGCGGGCGCCGAGGAGCTCGCGGTGCCCTACGTCACGCGCTGCTTCCGGGCGCGCCTCCGGTAGCCGCTCGCGCCTCCGGTAGCCGGCTCCGCCCGCGGCCCGCTCAGCCCTCCAGCAGGTCGGCCGTCGCGCGCAGGATCGCGACCACGGCGTCGCGCTGCCGATCGGATGCCGCGCCGTCGTCGGTGCGCGGCCCGGGGCCGGCAGGCGTGACCTTGCCGGTCCCGACCGTCGCCACGCCGTCGGCGGCGACCGCCGACGCGCTCGCCGTGCCGAGCAGGATCCGTCCGCCGAGCACCTCCTCGCCGTGGAACTCGGGCGTCTGCCGGCGGTTCGGGCCGAACAGCTCGACGACCTGCCGCACGAAGTCCCGGTTCGAGACCGAGCCGACGCCGGTCGTCAGCAGCGGAAGCGCCGTGCGCGTGAAGTCGCCGTGGCCGCCCGACTCCCACGCCACCTCGGTGGCCTTGCAGGCGCTGAACAGCACCTCGCGCCGCACGCCGGCGGCCCTCGGCGCGGCCGGCGCGACGACCTCGGAGGCGAGCACGCTCGCGATCGCGGCGTCCCGCACCGCGTCGTCGCCATCGGACACCGGGGCGACGCCGCGGTCGACGCGGTACGCCTGCTCGTCCTCGCGCGTGAGCACCACGGCGCGCGGCAGCGAGTCGCCGACCGGCGTGAGATCGACGCGCGGCGCCCGGTTCGCCGAACCCGAGTGGCAGCTGTCGAAGAACGCGGTGAGCGCCACGCCCTCGGGGATCACGTCCCAGATGCGGGCCAGGTCGTCGTCGATGATGAGCCGGCCCTGCTTGCGGAAGTCCACGGGGCAGAGCGCCTCGTCCTTCGTGACGTCGCCGTCCTCCTCGTCGGCGTCGAGGTCGGGCACGAAGGTGCCGTGTCCCGAGTACTGCACCGCGAGCACGTCGCCCGGCGCGGCCTGGCTCACGAGCTCGAGGATGCCGCGGAGGATCGCGTCGCGGGTGGCCGCGGCATCCGTCAGCTCGGTGACCTCGAACTGCGCGGCGCGCAGGGCCTCGGCCCAGGCGCGCGCGTCGGCGACGCATCCGCGCAGGCGGTCGCCCTCGTCGGGATAGGCGTCGACGCCGATGCAGAGCGCCCGGCGGGCTCCGGTGCCCGACGCGGCATCCGTGCCCCCGGCGCCGTCGGCCGAGCGGGTCCCGACGACGGCCGCGGGCAGGTCCTCGTACTCGGGCCAGGGTGCGATCTCGCGCGAGCGTCCCTTGGGGAAGGACGTGACC
>CBFGWW010000163.1:0-7449 GCA_965652625.1 uncultured Agromyces sp. | reverse complement strand
CACCTGTCCGCGACGCCCGCGGCGGCGGCCGGCGGCTGGTGCGCCCCACCTGGCCGCGACGCCCGCGGCGGCGGCCGGCGGCATCCGCTGCGGCGACCCCACGCGTTCGTGAACTCGGTGTGAACGTTTCGCGTGTCGGAACCATCGGTGTCGGTGCGCCGACGTACGCTCAACCCATCGGGCAACGTGCCTGATCGAGTCGGCTTCGTGAAGCGCTCGTGGAGGGATTCGCCGGCCGGCGCGAGAGCCGAGCGGAAGCTCGGGGCGGGAGCGGTTGTGGCCTCACTCGATACCTCCAAGTCCGTCGGTCGGAACACCGGTCGCGCATCGCGGCCCGAAGGCGCGGCACCCGCGGGTGCCGCGCAATCCGTGCGGACGTACGTGCTCGACACCTCGGTGCTCCTGTCGGATCCCCGGGCGCTGTTCCGCTTCGCCGAGCACGCGGTGGTCCTTCCTGTCGTCGTCATCACGGAGCTCGAGGCGAAGCGGAACGACCCCGAGATCGGGTACTTCGCGCGCCAGTCGCTGCGCATCCTCGACGAGCTCCGCGTCGAGCACGAGCGGCTCGACTTCCCGATCCCGGTCGGCGAGGGCGGCTCGCTGCGCGTCGAGCTCAACCACTCGAGCCCGTCGGTGCTGCCGAGCGGACTGCAGCTCGGCGACAACGACTCGCGCATCCTCGCCTGCGCGGCCAACCTCGCGAACGACGGCGTCGCCGTCACGGTGGTCTCGAAGGACCTGCCGCTGCGCGTGAAGGCCGCGTCGATCGGCCTCGACGCCCAGGAGTACCGCGCCGAGCTCGCGCCCGACTCCGGCTGGACCGGCATGGCCGAGCTCTCGCTCGGCTCGAACGACATGGCGAAGCTCTACGAGCACGATCGGCTCGAGACGCGCGAGGTCGAGGCGCTGCCGGTCAACACGGGCCTCGTGATCCACTCGGAGCGCGGGTCGGCCCTCGGTCGCGTCGTCGGCGACCACGAGGTGCGCCTCGTGCGCGGCGACCGCGACATCTTCGGCGTGCACGGACGCTCGGCCGAGCAGCGGCTCGCGATCGACCTGCTGCTCGACCCCGAGATCGGCATCCTCTCGCTCGGCGGCCGCGCCGGCACCGGCAAGTCGGCGCTCGCGCTGTGCGCCGGCCTCGAGATGGTGCTCGAGCGGCAGCAGCACAAGAAGATCATGGTGTTCCGCCCGCTCTACGCGGTCGGCGGGCAGGAGCTCGGCTACCTGCCGGGCGACCAGGGCGAGAAGATGAACCCGTGGGGCCAGGCCGTGTTCGACACCCTCGGCTCGGTGGTCTCCGACAACGTGCTCGAGGAGGTCGTCGACCGCGGCATCCTCGAAGTCCTTCCGCTCACGCACATCCGCGGCCGCTCGCTGCACGACGCGTTCGTGATCGTCGATGAGGCGCAGTCCCTCGAGCGCAACGTGCTGCTCACGGTCCTGAGCCGCATCGGCCAGAACTCGCGGGTCGTGCTCACCCACGACGTCGCGCAGCGCGACAACCTGCGCGTCGGCCGCCACGACGGCGTCGCGAGCGTGATCGAGACGCTGAAGGGGCATCCGCTGTTCGCGCACGTCACGCTCACCCGCTCGGAGCGCTCCGCGATCGCCGCGCTCGTCTCCGAGATGCTCGACGGAGCCGAGCTCACCTGACCTCTCCTGAGGCTCGCGGGGCGGTGGGGGACCGCCCCGCGGGCGGAGGTCCTGCCCTGCGTTCACCGCGTCCGGTCGGTCAGCCGTAGATCTTCTCGGCGTACGACGGCCCGTAGTAGTCCTCGAGCACCTCGAGCGGGTCGTCGGGGCGCTCGAGCGTGCGCGCGATGACGGGGCGGCGGGGCGCGGCATCGGGGGTCCAGGTGGTCGGATCCCATGCCTTGGAGCGCAGGAACGCCTTCGAGCAGTGGAAGAACACCTCGTCGATCGCGACCTCGAGCACGAGGATCGGCACATGGCCGCGCACGCGCATCCGCTCGGCGTAGGGCACGTCGCGCAGGAGCCGGGCGCGTCCGTTGACGCGCAGCGTGTCGCCCCGGCCGGGGATCACGAAGTCGAGCCCCACGTGCGGATTGGCGAGCACATTGTGGAAGCCGTCGGCTCGCCGGTTTCCGGGTCGTTCGGGAAGCGCGATCGTCGCGTCGTCGAGCACGAGCGCGAATCCCGGCGGGTCGCCCTTCGGGGACACGTCGGCGTTGCCCTCGGCATCGGCCGTCGCGATGAAGCACAGCGGGGAGGCGGCGAGCCAGGCCCGGTCGAGCTCGTGCAGCCGGTCGCGCACCTTGTTCCGCGCGGCGGGCAGCGGCTGCCCGACGAGCTCCTCGAGCTCGGCGACCGAGGTGACCGGCGTTCCTCCGTGATCCATGCCTCCCACGCTACGCCCGGCGGCGCGTGCGGCCCGACGTGGCGCGACCGGAGGAGGAATGCGCGAGGGGAGGACGGATCACGTGGATCCATCCTCCCCTCGCGCGAATCTCCTCCGGCGGCGGTGCGCCGGCGCGACGCCGCGACGACGCGACGGTGCACGGCGCGCCGGCGCGACGGCGCTACGCCTTCGGCGGCCGCGTCATCGACAGCAGGTCGAGGGCGGCGTCGAGCTGCTCCTCGGTGAGCTCGCCGCGCTCGACGAAGCCGAGGTCGACGACGGCGTCGCGCACGGTGATGCCGTTCTTCACCGAGTGCTTCGCGATCTTCGCCGCGTTCTCGTAGCCGATGTGCTTGTTGAGCGGCGTCACGATCGAGGGCGACATGCCGGCGAGGGCGCTCGTGCGCTCGGTGTTCGCCTCGAGGCCGTCGACGGTCTTGTCGGCGAGCGCGCGCGTCGAGTTCGCGAGCAGGCGGATCGACTCGAGCAGCGCGGTGCCCATGACCGGGATCTGCACGTTGAGCTCGAACGAGCCGGATGCCCCGGCCCACGCGATCGTCGCGTCGTTGCCGATGACGCGCGAGGCCACCATGAGCACGGCCTCGGGGATGACCGGGTTCACCTTGCCCGGCATGATCGACGAGCCGGGCTGCAGGTCGGGGATGCTCAGCTCGCCGAGGCCGGTGTTCGGGCCCGAGCCCATCCAGCGCAGGTCGTTGCAGATCTTCGTGAGGCTCACGGCGATGGTGCGCAGTGCCCCGGATGCGTCGACGAGGCCGTCGCGGTTGGCCTGCGCCTCGAAGTGGTCGACCGCCTCGGTGATCGGCAGCTCGGTCTCCTGCTGGAGGAGCTCGATGACGAGCTGCGGGAAGCCCGCGGGCGTATTGATGCCGGTGCCGACCGCGGTGCCGCCGAGCGGGACCTCGGCGACCCGGGGGAGGGCCGTGCGCACGCGCTCGATGCCGAGGCGAACCTGGCGGGCGTAGCCGCCGAACTCCTGGCCGAGGGTGACGGGCGTCGCGTCCATGAGGTGCGTGCGGCCGGCCTTGACGACGTCGGCCCACAGCTCGGCCTTGGCCTCGAGCGCGACCGCGAGGTGGTCGAGCGCGGGGACGAGGTCGTCGATGAGGGCCGCGGTCACGGCGATGTGCACCGAGGTCGGGAACACGTCGTTCGACGACTGCGACGCGTTCACGTGGTCGTTCGGGTGCACGGGCGAGCCGAGCTTCTCGGTCGCGATCGTGGCGAGCACCTCGTTCATGTTCATGTTCGAGGAGGTGCCGGAGCCGGTCTGGTAGACGTCGATCGGGAAATGCGCCACGACGTCGTGGCGGCCCGCGATGACCTCGTCGGCGGCGTCCTCGATCGCGCGGGCGATCGCCGGGTCGAGCACGCCGAGGCGGGAGTTCGCCTGCGCGGCGGCCTTCTTGATGCGCGCGAGGGCATGGATCTGCTGGACCTCGAGGCCCGAGCCCGAGATGGGGAAGTTCTCGACGGCGCGCTGCGTCTGCGCCCGGTAGAGCGCCGAGGCCGGCACCCTCACCTCGCCCATGGTGTCGTGCTCGATGCGGTACTCGGCGGCGTTGTCCACCACGGTGTGTTCCCCTTCGGTTGCGTGCCGGATGCCCCGGCCGGAGGCCGCTCGCGCGGCTGGGCGGCGCTAGATGCGGCCGAGGACGACGTCGGTCTCGGCGCGGCCCTCGACGAGCCGGTAGTTCGCGCCCACGACAGCCAGCGTACCCGCTGCCACGGCGTCGCCGATCACCTCGGAGCGCTCGAGCATCTCGGCGACGGTGTCGCGCAGGTGCTCGCGACCGACGAACGCCGCATCGATGTGGTCGACCTCGACGGACGCGCCCGGCTCGACCCCCGCGACGCGTCGCACCGCGGGGACGATCTTGCCGACGAGCGACGCGATGTGCGGCGGCAGCGGCGCGGCGTCGGCGCCCTGCGACTCGATCGCCGCACGCACGGCGCCGCACTGGTCGTGGCCGAGCACGAGGATGAGCGGCACGCCCAGCACGCCGACGGCGTATTCGAGCGAGCCGAGCGCCGAGTCCGAGACGACCTGCCCCGCGTTGCGCACCACGAAGGCGTCGCCGAGCCCGATGTCGAAGATGATCTCGGCCGAGAGCCGCGAGTCGGAGCATCCGAAGATCGCGACCAAGGGTCGCTGCACCTGGGCGAGCTCGCGTCGGCGGTCGACGTCTTGACGCGGATGCCGCGGCTCACCCGCGATGAACCGCTGGTTGCCGGCGCGCAGCTCGCGCCAGGCCTCGGCGGGGGACTCGGTGCGGCGTTCGGTCGGCTGCTCGCTCACGGCGGCTCCTCTCGGGGCGGGTCTGCTGCTCAGCGGAGTGCGTCGATGGTGGGGGTGAGGGCGGTCGCCAGCGTCTCGAATTCCTCGGGCGTGCCGGTGCCGAGCAGGACGAACGTGCTGTCGCCCGCCTCGGTGGTGAGTCCGTACTCGGCGTTGCCCACGTCGTCGCCCGTGTCGCGGTTGTCGTACACCGTCCACTCGACGCCGTCGATCGTGGTGGTGCCGGTGGCGAGCGTGCGGGCGAGCAGGCCCGCCGCCCACGTGGGGTTGGCCTCGAAGCCCTGGTACATGCCGATGTACTCGTCGCTCGGCGTGAGGTAGCCCACGTACCAGGCGGTGACCTCGTCGACCTGCGACGTGCGCAGCTCGGCGGCGTTCGCACGCCAGCCCTCGGGCAGCTCGGGCACCGCGAGCGGGTCGTCGATCGCGACCTGCGCCTGCTCGGCGGTGGTGGCGACGTCGACATCGGGCTCGAAGGCGGTATCGGAGCGCGGCACGATCAGCACGATCACGAGCACGACCAGCAGGCTTGCGCCGAGCGCGAGCACCAGGTTGAGCACGGTCTGCCGCTGTCGGTGCAGTCGCGAGTTCTCGGCCTTGCGGGCGGCCGTCTCTTCGGGCGTCTCGGGGCGGCCGAGCTCGGCCACCTCGCGCGGCGGTCGCTGCGCCATCAGCGGGCGCCGGGGTCGTCGGATGCCGGTGGCGTGCCGCGCCCGGCTCCGGCACGCGCCGCGTCGAGGCGCGCACGCGCGCCGATGAGCCACTCCTCGCACCGCGCCGCGAGCGCTTCGCCGCGCTCCCACAGCGCGAGCGACTGCTCGAGGGTCGCGGAGCCCTGCTCGAGCTCGGCGACGACCTGCACGAGTTCGTCGCGCGCCTGCTCATAGCTCAGCTCGGCGACATCGGTGGTGGGGGGCATGCCACCCATTCTATGCGGCGGCGCCGACCCCGCCGTCGCCGCCGCCCGCGCCGGTGGAGCGCCTCGCACCGCCGGAGGACGGCCCGGGCTCGCGGAGATCGTGCGGCGCCGCGCCCGTGGAGACGGCGCCGAGCACGCCCTCGGCGAGCGTGAGCGTGAGGGTCGCACCCTCGGGGGCGCCCGCCGGCCCGCGCAGCACGTGCCCGTCGGGCCCCTGCACGATGGCGTACCCGCGATCGAGCGTCGCCTGCGGCGAGAGCGCGCGGAGGTGTCCCCGGAGCTCGCCGACTCGCGCCGTCTGCCTCTCGATGCAGCGCTCGACGAGCTCGGTGCCCCGCGCGACCCAGCGCGTGAGGTCCTCGGCGCGACGGTCGACGATCCAGCCGGCGTCGGCGAGGGCCGGGCGGGCGCGCAGGTGGCCGATCCGGTCGATCTCGCGCGACAGCAGCGCGGAGAGCCGCATGCCGAGGCGGGCACGGGCCTGCTCGACCCGCAGGAGCTCCTCGGCGACGTCGGGCACGACGCGCTTCGCGGCATCCGTCGGCGTGGAGGCCCTGAGGTCGGCGACGTCGTCGAGCAGCGGTCGGTCGGCCTCGTGGCCGATCGCCGAGACGATGGGGGTGGATGCCGCGGCCGCCGCCCGCACGACCCGCTCGTCGCTGAACCCCAGGAGGTTCTGGAAGTCGCCGCCGCCGCGCGCGACGATGATGACCTCGACCGCGGGGTCGGCGTCGAGGCGCCGGATCGCGGCGACGACCTCGGGCGCCGTGCGGTCGCCCTGCACCGACGCGTACGCCGTGCGGAACTCGACCGCGGGCCAGCGCAGGCGGGCGTTGCGCAGCACGTCCTGCTCGGCGTCGCTGTCGCGCGCCGTGACGAGGCCCACCACGGCCGGGAGGAAGGGGAGGCGCTGCTTGCGGTCGACGTCGAACAGGCCCTCGGCGGCGAGCTGCCGGCGCAGGCGCTCGAGCCGCTCGAGCAGGTCGCCGAGGCCGACGTGCTTCATGTCGTAGACCTGCATCGACAGCGTGCCGCCCTTGACCCACCAGCTCGGCTTCGCGAGCAGCACCGCGTGGTCGCCCTGCTTGAACTGCTCGGACAGGCGCGCGCGAACCGACGACCACATGGTGAACGAGATCGTGGCGTCGGTCTCCAGGTCTTTCAGCTTGCCGTAGACGTTGCCGCTCGAGACGCCCCACTGCGTGATCTCGCCCTCGACCCACACGGTGCCGAGCCGGTCGAGGTACTCCTTGAGCTTCGCCGAGAGCAGCGCGACGGGCCACGGATGCTCGCGCGTCGCCGGTGCGTCGGTCATAGGGGCCTCCCGCCGCCCGCCCAGCATCGCCCGCGTAGGATGGACACCGTGACGAGCACGACGGATGCCCCGCGAATCGGCCTCGGGATGCCCAGGATGCCGGGCGTTCGCGGCCGGCTCAAGGATATCCCCGCCCCCGGACGCAAGCGGGTGCTGCTCGCAGCACCCCGCGGCTACTGCGCCGGCGTCGACCGCGCCGTGATCGCGGTCGAGAAGGCGCTCGAGCACTACGGCGCACCCGTCTACGTGCGCAAGCAGATCGTGCACAACATCCACGTGGTCACCGAGCTCGAGAAGCAGGGCGCGATCTTCGTCGACGAGGTCGACGAGGTGCCCGAGGGCGCTCACGTGGTGTTCAGCGCACACGGTGTCTCGCCCGCCGTCGTGAACTCGGCCGCCGATCGCGGCCTGCACGCGATCGACGCGACCTGCCCGCTCGTCACCAAGGTGCACCGCGAGGCCGTGCGCTTCGCGCGCGACGACTACGAGATCCTGCTCATCGGCCACGAGGGCCACGAGGAGGTCGAGGGCAC
>CBFGWW010000162.1:0-7597 GCA_965652625.1 uncultured Agromyces sp. | reverse complement strand
GGAGAGCGTGAGCAGCCCCGGCACCAGGTCGTCGGTGATCTCCTCGCGCACCGGCACGAGCGTGCCGTCGGCGAGCGGCACGCGGATCCGCTCGCCCTGGCCGCCGTCGGCGAAGCCGCCGAGACGGTCGTCGCTCCCCCACCATCCGCCGTGCAGGCAGGAGGTCGAGAACCCGTTGCGGCAGTTGATGCACGTGTTGTCGCACACGTAGAACGGCGCGATCACGAAGTCGCCGACCCGGATCCGCTCGACCCGGTCGCCGACGGCCTCGACCACTCCGACGAACTCGTGGCCGATGCGGTGCGGCTCACGCGTCGGCGTCACGCCCCGGTACGGCCAGAGGTCGGAGCCGCACACGCAGGAGGCGACGACCTTCACGACGGCGTCGCCGCCGGTCGAGAGCACGGGGTCGGGCACGGGCTCGACGCGGATGTCGCGTGGTGCATGGATCAGGGTGGCGAGCATGGTCCGAGCCTACGCGCGCGACCCTCGCGGGAGCACACTCGGACGGCACCGGCACGGCGCCGACCTCACACGTGCGGCACGAACGCCTGCCACGCGAGCCGCTTCGCGCGTCGCGGATCCGACTCGACCCGGTCGACGCGGTCGAACACGAGCGTGCGCCGCGCGGCCTCGTCGTACCGGGGCCACGTGGGCTCGGGTGCACCGGATGCCGCGAACGCCGTCCAGTGCCGCTGCATCCGCCGCCCGACCTCGCGGTACATGCGACGGCCGCCGAGCAGCGTGAGCCCCGCACCCGTCCACGTGTCGAACTTCTCGAACAGCGCGAAGAGGTCGAGGCCGTGCGTCGCGTCGAGGCCGATGAGCCGCGCGATGCGCGGCGCGGCGTCGAAGCGGTAGAAGTACACCGGGGCGTGGCGCGAGTGCCGCTCGCCGACCTTCACGGTCGGGAACCAGAACGTGAAGTCGCCGCCGAAGTCCGCCGCCGGGCGCGGATCGGGAAGCCCCGGGTACTGCCGCTTGATCGCCTTGCGCGCCTTCTTGCGCGTGTTGGCGAACACGGCCCGGATGCGCGGCTTCGTCGTCGGCAGGATGCCGATCCGCCCCTGGAACAGCGACCCCTCGCGGTCGTTCGTGCCGATGATGAGCGGGACGCGGTGGGCGGTGCCGTCGCGGAACGCGTCGAGCGGGCGCTCGGGGAGGAACTCCCCGTCGATGACGGGCGCGAGGCTGATGGTGCCGGGCCGTTCGTCGGGCGTCCGCACCGAGAGCGCGGTCGCCGCCTCGGCGAGCACCGTGACGTCGCCCGTGCGCAGCAGGTGCGACGTGCGCTCGGGCGAGTCGGCGACGCCCTCGTCGCCGACCATCACCCCGAGCAGCCGCACGTACTCGTCGGCGAAGCGCGCTGCGGTGGCGGCCGTGTAGACGGCGCCGGCCGGCGCGCTCTGCGCGATCGCTCGTGCGAAGAGCCCCTCGGCCGCCGGCACCGCCATCAGCGTCGTCACCGAGTTCGCGCCCGACGACTCGCCGAAGAGCGTGACGTTGCCGGGGTCGCCCCCGAAAGCGGTGATGTTGCGTCGCACCCATTCGAGGGCGAGCACCTGGTCGCGCAGCCCGAGGTTGCACTCGAGCGGATGCCGCGCCGTCGCGTACCGGCGGAAGTCGAGCCAGCCGAGCGCGCCCAGCCGGTAGTTGAGGCTCACGTAGACGACGCCGTGCCGCCGCACGAGCTGCTCGCCCTGCCGCGGGTACTCGCCCGACGACCCCACGCTGTACGCGCCGCCGTGGATGAACACCATGACCGGGCGGCCCTCGACGGACTCGTCGGGCGCGAGGACGTTGAGGCTGAGGCAGTCCTCGCTGCGCGGCAGGCCCGGGTGCGCGCCGATGAACTGCCCGCGACGGTTCTGCGGCGCCACGGGCCCGAACTCGATCGCGTCGCGCACACCGTCCCACCCCGGTGCGGGTCGGGGCGCGCGGAAGCGATGCTCGCCGGCCGTCGAGGCACCGTACGGGATGCCGCGCCAGCTGCGCACCCCGCCGCGGCGGACCCCGCGCAGGGCGCCCCCATCGGTCTCGACCGATCGCGGTTCCGCCCCCGTCGCGCGCCCGAGCAACTCCGGCATGCTCCGAGCCTAGGCGTGGACGGGCCGGCGTGCGAGGTGCCTGCCACGGCCGATGTGCGCGATGTCGGCGGCGTCCGCCAAGATGTTGCAGTGATCGGCATCAGGACGTTCTGGAGCGCACTCCCCACCGAGGGCCGCTGGCTCCTGTCGACCGTCGCGATCCAGACGCTGGGTCGCGGGCTCACGCTGCCGTTCACGATCATCTACCTGCACGAGGTGCGCGGCTTCGAGCTCGACCTGGCCGGCGCGCTGATGAGCCTCATCGCGATCACCGGCCTCATCGTGACCGGCCCCGGCGGCTCCCTCATCGACCGCTACGGCGCCAAGACGGTGCTGCTCGTGGGGCTGACGGCGATGATCGCCGGGTGCACGCTGCTCGCCTTCGCGACCCACCCCGCGGTCGCGGCCGTGGCGCTCGTGCTCATCGGCGTGAACTTCGGCGTCTCCTGGCCCGGGTTCAATGCGCTCATCGCGTCGGTCGTCGACGGCGACCTGCGGCAGCAGTACTTCGGCGTCAACTTCGCGCTCATCAACCTCGGCATCGGCGTGGGCGGCATCATCGGCGGGTTCTACGTCGACGTGAGCTCGCCCGAGACGTTCACCGTGATCTTCCTCGTCGACGCGGCCACGAGCCTCATCCCGATGGCGCTGCTGCTCGGGCCGCTGCGCCACGTCCGCACGCAGCACGAGCCCGCCGCCGACGCGCCGACCTCGGGCGGCTACCGCGAGATCCTCCGGCAGCCCGCGGTCCTGTGGCTCAGCCTGCTCACCTTCATCGCGATGTTCATCGGCTACGGGCAGATGGAGGCCGGCTTCCCGGCCTACGCGCGCCAGGTCGCCGAGGTGTCGACGCGCACCGTCGGCCTCGCGTTCGCGGTCAACACGGCGGTCATCGTGCTGCTGCAGTTCACCGTGCTGAAGCGCATCAGCGGCCGACGCCGCACCCGGGTGATGCTCGTCATGGCGGCCGTCTGGGCGCTGTCCTGGCTGATCCTTGGCGGCGCGGGCCTCCTGCCCGACACCCTGGCGGCGGCGGTCGGCGTGCTCGCGTTCATGGGCGTCTTCGCGTTCGGCGAGACCCTCCTGCAGCCGACCGTGCCCGCCGTCTACAACGACCTCGCCTCCGACCACAATCGCGGTCGCTACAACGCCATCAACTCGGCGGCGTTCCAGGCCGGTGCGATCACCGGTCCGATCGCCGCCGGGATCCTCCTCGACCAGGGGCTCGACGTCGCGTACATCGCCGTCATGGTGATCGGCTGCCTGGTCATCGGCGCGCTCGCGATCGCGCTCGAGCGCCGCATCCCGGCGAGCGCGAACGGCGTGACCGAGCCCGTCGAGGTGCCGCAGGCGCCCCAGGCGCCGCAGGCGCCGCCGAGCTGACCGGCCTGCGGCATCCGTTCACGTGCATCGGATGCCGCGGCGCGGCCGCGCTCGGCTACTCGATGATCTCCGCGTCGACGATGTCGTCGTCGGGCTCGCCGCCGCCCGCAGCGACCGGCACGTCGGCCCGCGAGACCGTGAGCGTCTCGCCGTCGGACGCGAGCGCCACGAGCACCGAGTCGCCGTCGCGGATCTCGCCCGCGAGCAGCGCCCGCGCGAGCCGGTCGTCGATCTCCTTCTGCATGAGCCGGCGCAGCGGACGCGCGCCGTAGAGCGGATCGTAGCCGCGCTCGGCCAGCCAGGCCCTGGCGTCGGGCGTGACGGCGAGCTCGAGCCGTCGCTCGTGCAGTCGCGCCGACAGCCGGTCGATGTAGAGGTTCACGATCTCGCCGAGCTCCTCCTCGCTGAGCGCCGAGAACACGACGATGTCGTCGAGGCGATTGACGAACTCGGGCTTGAAGGCCTGCCGCACGGTCTGCAGCACGGCCTCCTCCTTCTCGGGCCAGGAGAGGCCCGGGTCGATGAGGTACTGCGAGCCGAGGTTCGACGTGAGGATCAGGATCACGTTGCGGAAGTCGACCGTGCGCCCCTGCCCGTCGGTGAGGCGTCCGTCGTCGAGCACCTGCAGGAGCACGTCGAACACCTCGGGGTGCGCCTTCTCGACCTCGTCGAGCAGGATCACCGAGTACGGACGTCGCCGCACCGCCTCGGTGAGCTGCCCGCCCTGCTCGTAGCCGACGTACCCGGGCGGCGCGCCGACGAGCCGCGAGACCGAGAACTTCTCGCCGTACTCCGACATGTCGATGCGCACCATGGCGTGCTCGTCGTCGAACAGGAACTCGGCGAGCGCCTTGGCCAGCTCGGTCTTGCCGACGCCGGTCGGGCCGAGGAACAGGAACGAGCCGGTCGGCCGGTTGGGGTCGCTGAGGCCCGCGCGCGAGCGGCGAACCGCGTCGGCGACCGCCGCCACGGCCGGCTTCTGCCCGATGAGCCGCTTGCCGAGCTCCGACTCGAGGTGCAGCAGCTTCTCGGTCTCGCCCTGCATGAGTTTGCCGACCGGGATGCCCGTCCACGCCGAGATGACCGCGGCGATGTCCTCCTCGGTCACCTGCTCGTTGACCATGCGGGGCTCGCCGCCGGCGTTGCCGGAGGCATCCGCCTGCTCGGCCGCGTCGAGGTCGCGCTGCAGGTTCGCGATCGTCTCGTACTCGAGCTTCGACGCCTTGGGGTAGTCGCCCTCGCGCAGCGCGAGGTCGCGCTGCGTGATCGCCTCGTCGAGCTTCTTCTTCAGCTCGCCCACGCGGTTGAGGCCCTGCCGCTCGCGCGCCCACCGCGCCTCGAGCTCGGCGAGGTGCCGCTCCTTGTCGACGAGGGTCTCGCGCAGCTTCGCGAGCCGCTCCTTCGAGGCGTCGTCCTTCTCCTTCTTGAGCGCGAGCTCCTCGAGCTTCATGCGGTCGACCTCGCGCTTCAGCTGGTCGATCTCCACCGGCGAGGAGTCGATCTCCATCTTCAGGCGCGACATCGCCTCGTCGATGAGGTCGATGGCCTTGTCGGGCAGCTGGCGGGCCGTGATGTAGCGGTTGGAGAGGGATGCCGCGGCGACGAGTGCGGCATCCGTGATCGTCACGCCGTGGTGCGCCTCGTACCGGCCCTTGAGCCCGCGGAGGATCGCGACGGTGTCCTCGACGCTCGGCTCGCCGACGTAGACCTGCTGGAAGCGGCGCTCGAGCGCGGCATCCTTCTCGATGTACTCGCGGTACTCGTCGAGCGTGGTCGCGCCGATGAGGTGCAGCTCGCCGCGCGCGAGCATCGGCTTCAGCATGTTGGATGCCGCGACCGACCCCTCGCCGCCGCCCGCGCCCATGAGCAGGTGCAGCTCGTCGACGAACGTGATGACGCGGCCCTCGGACTCGTCGATCTCCTTCAGCACGGCCTTCAGCCGCTCCTCGAACTGGCCCCGGTACATCGCGCCCGCGACGAGCGCCGAGATGTCGAGCGCCACGAGCTGCTTGTCCTTCAGCGACTCGGCGACGTCGCCCTCGACGATGCGCTGCGCGAGCCCCTCGACGACGGCGGTCTTGCCGACGCCCGGCTCGCCGATGAGCACGGGGTTGTTCTTCGTGCGCCGCGTGAGCACCTGGCTGACCCGGCGGATCTCGCTGTCGCGACCGATCACCGGATCGAGCTTGCCCTGCTTGGCGAGGTCGGTGAGGTTCACGCCGTACTGTTCGAGCGCCGACTGCTGCTCCTCCTGGGAGTTCGGCGCACCCTGCATGTTGGCCACGAGCATCCCTTCTTCAAACTTGAGTCTACAGAACTCAACTTTGCCGGGGCGGGTGGGTATTCCGGCCTCCGCGCCGAACGTTCCCCGCTCGATTCACGCTAGACGGATGCCGCGGGCGTGTCGACCATCGGATGCCGCGAGCCCGTCCGTCCATCCACCGATCCGTCAGTCGACCCACAGCCCGCTCATGGGCGCGAGCGCGATGCTGGATGCAGCCCCTCCCCACCGACAGGACCCGCATGCAGAAGCGCACCATCGTGACCATCTCGATCATCGCCGGAGTCCTGCTCCTCGGCGGCACCGCGGCCGTGGCGGGGCCGATCGTGTACCGGGACCTCATCGTCGGCGAGCAGGAGGCGGCGCCGACCGTGACCGCCGCCCCGCGCGCGACCGACGGCGCGGGCGACGCGATCGACGCGTCCGACCTGTCGGGCGAGTGGACGGTCACCGACGGCTCGTTCGCCGGCTACCGGGTCGACGAGGTGCTCAACGACACGGATGTCACGGTGGTCGGGCGCACCGACGACGTGACCGGGACGTTCACCGTCGACGGCCTCACCCTCACGGCAGCCGAGATCACGGTCGACGTCGCCTCGATCGCGACCGACTCCTCCTCGCGCGACGCGTACTTCCGCGACATGGCGCTGCGCACCGCCGAGCACCCGACGGCGACGTTCACGTTGACCGGCCCGGTGACCGCGGACTCGACGCCGGCCGTCGGGGAGGTGCAGGCCGTGACCGCGACCGGCGAACTGACGATCGCCGGCGTGACCCGCGAGGTGACCGTCGACCTCGAGGCGGTGCTGAACGAGGGCAGCGGGCAGGTCGCGGGCAGCATCCCCATCACGTTCGCCGACTTCGGCGTCGAGGCGCCGAACCTCGGCTTCGTCTCGGTCGAGCCCGAAGGCTTCGTGGAGTTCTCGCTCGTCATCGCTCCGGCCTGACGCACGCGCGACGGACCCGACCCGCGCGCGCGGGAGTAGCGTCGTACGGAGGACACGAGGAGGACGGATGCCGCTCGAGGGCGAGTACGCTCCCAGCACGTCGGGCTGGGCGAGGAAGCAGGCCGAGGAGTTCGAGGCGAGCGACGGCGCGAAGGCGAACACGCTGCGCGGACGCCCGATCATCGTGCTCACGACGCTCGGCGTGAACTCCGGGAAGCTCCGCAAGACCGCGCTCATGCGCGTGGAGCACGACGGCGAGTACGCCGTGGTCGGCTCGAAGGGCGGGTCGCACCACCACCCCAAGTGGGTGTCGAACGTGCGCCGTCACCCGCACGTCGAGCTGCAGGACGGCGCCGAGAAGCACGACTACACCGCCCGCGAGCTCGAGGGCGAGGAGCGCGACCTGTGGTGGCGCCGCGCGAACGAGACGTGGCCGGCGTACGACGCGTACCAGGAGAAGACCGACCGGCTGATCCCGGTCTTCCTGCTGACGCGCATCGTGCTCTGAGGGCGGGACCTACAGCCAGCGCATCGTGAAGGTGCGGGCCAGCAGGGCCCGGAACGGCGGGATGCCGAGCACCCGCACGGCCGCGTTGCGCGTCCGCAACCGCATGCCCGCCGCCGGCGCTCCCATGCGCATGTTGAACGCCGCCTGACGCAGGGCGCGGGACGCCGCCGACCGCCGCACCTGGTCGTACGCGTCGAACGCCTCGAACGGCGCGCCCACGGCCAGGGCGGCGGCGAGGTCGTGGTCCAGCCGCATCGCGTCGAGCCAGCCGAGGTTCATGCCCTGCCCGCCGATGGGACTCACCTCGTGCGCGGCGTCGCCGACGAGCGCGACGCGGCCCTGCGACATCCGCGACGCCAGGTGCTGCCGCGCCTCGAACGCGCTGGGCTCG
>CBFGWW010000161.1:0-7621 GCA_965652625.1 uncultured Agromyces sp. | reverse complement strand
GTCGTCGAGCTCTACATCTCCTACCTGCGCAAGAAGATCGACGCCGGCCGCGAGCCCATGATCCACACCGTGCGCGGCGCCGGCTACATGCTGAAGGCGGCGGGATGACCCACCCGGGCGACCCCGGCCACGCCGCCGCGTCGCGAGCGGACGCCGAGGCCGTCCAAACGGGCACGACGACGGATGCCGCGCGCCGCCGCCGGCGGCCGTGGACCCTGCATCGGCGGCTGCTCGCCATCGTCGCGGTGCTGCTCATCGCCGTGAGCGCGGTCATCGGGGTCCTCAGCGTCGCCGTGTTCCACACCACGTCGGTGGGGCGCCTCGACGCGAGCCTCCGCGAGACCGCGTCGCGGGCGACGGATGCCGCACCTCCGGGATTCCCGTCGGACCCTCGTTCCACGGTGCTCGAGTTCCTCCGCGTTCCGGGGCAGCCGGTGGGCACACTGGGGGTGCTCGTCGCGGGCGAGAGCGTCGCGGGCGTGTACATCTCGGAGAGCGGCGAGCTCATCGACGCCGGCACCGAGGCGACCTCCGCCCTCGCGGCCGTGTCCCCCGACGGCGACCCGCACACGGTCACCGCCGGTGACCTCGGCGATTACCGAGCCCTCGCCGTCCAGACGCAGCCGCAGGTGCGCAGCGTCCTCGCACTCCCGCTGTCCGACGTGAACGCGCAGACCACGCAGCTCGCGATCACGGTCGCGATCGTCGCCGCCGGCGGCCTCGTGCTCGCGCTCGCGATCGGCTCCGTCGTCGTGCGCCGCGCGCTCAGCCCGCTCGCCGAGGTGACCGCCACGGCGCAGCGCGTCTCGGAGCTGCCGCTCGACCGCGGCGACGTCGCGCTCGCCGAGCGCGTCCCGGTCGACGACGACGGCACCGAGGTGGGACGCCTCGGCACCGCGTTCAACCGCATGCTCGGCCACGTGGCCTCCGCGCTCACAGCGCGCGAGCAGAGCGAGCAGAAGGTGCGCCGCTTCGTCGCCGACGCGAGCCACGAGCTGCGAACGCCGCTCGCGTCGATCCGCGGCTACGCCGAGCTCACCCGCCTGCACGGGGGGGAGCTGCCGCCCGACGTGGTGCACGCGATCGGCCGCATCGAGTCGGAGTCCGTGCGCATGACCGAGCTCGTCGAGGACCTGCTGCTGCTCGCGCGCCTCGACGAGGGTCGCGAGCTCGCGTCCGTTCCCGTCGACCTGGGCCGCGTCGTCGTGGAGGCGCTCGGCGACGCACAGGCGGCCGGCCCCGACCACGACTGGGAGGTGCGGCTGCCGGATGCCCCGGCCACCGTCGTGGGCGACGAGCCGCGCCTGCGCCAGGTCGTCATGAACCTGCTCGCCAACGCGCGCGTGCACACGCCCGAGGGGACGAGCGTCGTGGCCGCGCTGGAGCGCGACGGCGACGAGGTCGTGCTGACGGTCGAGGACGACGGACCGGGCATCCCGCCCCAGCTCGCCGACACGCTGTTCGAGCGCTTCGCGCGCGGCGACTCGTCGCGCTCGCGTCGCGCTGGCAGCACGGGGCTCGGGCTCGCGATCGTGAGCGCCGTCGTCGAAGCGCACCAGGGCGAGGTGTCGGTCGAGAGCGAGCCGGGCGCGACGCGCTTCACGGTGCGGCTGCCGGCGACGACCGAGCGAAGCTCGGCGAACGCGTCGGCGTCGTCGCCGTCGGTCGAGCGCGCGCGCTAACCGCGGGGGATCGCGGCCGTCGCCTCGATCTCGACCAGCGCGTCGGCGCGCCCGAGACCGGCGACGTGCGCGCCCGTGATCGCGGTGACGTGCGGCCCCCAGACGGGCATCGCCGCGGCGAACCCCTCGTCGAACGACTGGCCCTCGACGAGGAGGATCGACATGCGGATGACGTTGGTCTGGTCGGCGCCGACGGCCTCGAGCACGGCGAGCACGTTGCGCATCGCCTGCTCGGTCTGCGGCCCGATGCCACCGGGAACGATCGCGCCCGAGGCATCCGTGCCGTTCTGGCCGCCGACCTGGAGGAGGTCGTGGTCGCCGCGCACCAGCACGCCCTGGCTGAACGCCGGGCTCGTGTGCAGCGTCGGTGGATTCACGTGGATGAGTTCCATGGCGCGAGTCTCGCACCCGCCACCGACGCCGGGCACGGCGAAGGGCCGGTCCCGATGGGGGACCGGCCCTTCGCGAGTCGCGACGACTAGGCCTCGGCGAGCACCCGCAGCATCTCGGCGAAGGTGCGCAGCTCGTCGACCGAGCGGTTCTCGAGCGCCGCGCGGACGCGGGCCTGGTTGCTCGCCCGCACCGCCGAGATGCGCTCGACCGCGGTCGCCGTCGGCCGGAGCACCCGGATGCGGCCGTCGCGCTCGTCGGGCAGGCTCTCGACGAGCCCCACCTCCTCGAGCACCCGCACCTGGCGGCTCACGACGCTCTTGTCCATGTCGAGCTCGGTCGCGAGCACGTGCGCGGTCGTCGACCCGAGCCGGGTGATCGTCGAGAGCACCTTGTAGCCGGCGGGCTGCAGGTCGGGGTGGATCTGCTCCGCCGCCTGCTTCCACACGAGTCGGGCCCGGTTGAACACGACGCCGAGCTGCTCCTCGACGCGCGCGATGGCCTCGTCGACGGCGGGCTCGGCGGTCATGGTGATCATGCTATCGAGCGCTCCCCGGCGCGGCGGCGCGGTCGCGCTCGCGGTCGATGGGCTCGCGCTCGTCGGATGCCTCGCCGTCGGTGCCCTCGACGAGCCCGACCGACGAGGTGACGGGGGCGCCGATCTCGGCCTCGGCGAGGTCGATGGCGACCTGCTCGGCCTCCTGCTCGATCTTCTCGGCGTGGGTCTGCCGCGAGAGCGCCTTGTTGGGCAGGAACGCGATCGCGATGAGGCTCAGCACCGCGAGCGGGATGGCGATGATGAACACGTCGGCGATGCCGTGGCCGTAGGCGCTCTCGACGATCACGCGGATCGCGTCGGGCAGCTCGGAGACGTGCGGCACGCCGCCGCCCGCGAGGCCCTGCAGGGCCGAGATCTCCTCGGGCGAGGTCGGCGTGAACGATGCGAGGCCGTCCTTCACGTGCGAGGTCACCTGGGTGGCGAGTACCGAGCCCATGATCGTCACGCCGATGGTGCCGGCGATCGAGCGGAAGAAGTTCACGTTCGAGCTGGCCGCGCCGAGCTGCGACACCGGGGTGTCGTTCTGCACGACGAGCGTGAGGTTCTGCATCACCATGCCGAGACCGGCGCCGAGCACCACCATGTAGACCGAGACCCAGAGGAAGTCGGTGTCGTAGCGGAGCGTCGACATCAGGCTGACGCCCGTGACGATGAGCACGGAGCCGAGCAGCATCCAGCCCTTCCACTTGCCGAACCGGCTCACGAGTGCGCCGATGCCGATCGAGGCGCCCATCTGCCCGACGACCATGGGGATGGTCATGAGGCCCGACTCGGTCGGGGTCGCACCCCGGGCGAGCTGGAAGTACTGCGCGAGGAACACGCTGGTCGCGAACATCGCGACGCCGACCGAGATCGACGCGATGACGGAGAGCGTGAACGTGCGGTTCGCGAACAGGCTCATCGGCACGATGGGCTCCTCGACGAGGAACTCGGTGACGACGAAGCCGATGATCGCGGCGGCCGAGATGCCGATCATGACGAAGCTCGTCATGGAGTTCCACTCGAACTGGTTGCCGCCCATCGAGACCCAGATGAGCAGCAGCGAGACGCCCACGGCGAGCAGCACGGCGCCCACGTAGTCGATCTTGACCTTCGTGCGGGTGCTCTTCGGCAGGTGCAGCGTGCGCTGGATCAGGATGATCGCGACGATCGCGAAGGGGATGCCGAGGAAGAAGTTGGCGCGCCAGCCGAACGCGTCGGTGACGACGCCGCCGAGGAGCGGGCCGCCGATGGTGGCCATCGCCATGACGCCGCCGACGATGCCCATGTACTTGCCCCGCTCGCGCGGGGAGATGATGAGGGCCACGGCGATCATGACGAGCGACATGAGGCCGCCGGCGCCGATGCCCTGGATGACGCGGACGCCGATGAGCATGCCCGTGTCCTGCGCGAAGCCGGCGATCGCGGTGCCGACCACGAAGAGCCCGAGCGCCAGCTGCAGCAGCAGCTTGCGGTCGAGCAGGTCGGCGAGCTTGCCCCAGATCGGGGTGGACACGGCGGTCGCGAGGAGGCTCGCGGTGATGACCCAGGTGTAGGCGGACTGGTCGCCGCCGAGGTCGGCGATGATGATCGGCCTCGACGTCGAGACGACCGTGCCCGAGAGCACGGCGACGAACATGCCCATGATGAGGCCCGACAGTGCAGTCAGCACCTCACGGTGCGAGCGCTTGGCCTCGAGCGAGGGGGATTCGGTGGTTGCGGTCACGTCTGGTTCTGCTCCAAGAATGTTGATAGATGTCAACTATAAAGATATCGTTGCTTTGTGTCAACCAATGACCGCGGTCAACTATTCCCGCCGCGCGCTTCCGCGCACGCGGCGAGGAGCCGGGCCCGTCGACCGGGCCCGGCTCGTGATGGCGGATGCCGCGACGTCGGGCCGCGGCATCCGCTCGCCGTTGCTACTGCACCGGGGCATCCGGGGGCGGCAGCTGCACGCCGCTCTCGGGCTCGACCGTGACGCCGGGGATGCCGCGGAGCCGCTCGACCGCGTCGGGCGCCGCGCGCCCCGTCACGATGCCGAGCCCGCCGAGCGCCTCGTCGACCTCGAGTCCCGCGTCGACCAGGTCGGGGAGCACGGCATCGACCCCCCGACCCTGCACGGTCACGTGCACCCGGTCGCCCGTGGCATCCGGTCCGGCCATCGTCGCGCCTAGGGGAGTGGCCGCGGCTCGATCGGGCCGGGGTCGATGATCGGACCGGGTCGCCACGGCATCGGCCGGTAATCCCAGACGGGACGACGCCGCGTCGGGACGACCGCGAGCCCCGCGCCCACCTCCTGGGCGGACTGGGGGAGCGGCACGGCGGTGCGCACGAGCTCCTGCCAGAGCGCCCGGCTGCGCAGGCCGGTCTTGCGGGCCAGCGTCGCCGCGACGCCGGCGACGTGCGGCGTGGCCATGCTCGTGCCGTTCTTGAACCCGTAGGAGCCCTTCGCGACCGGGACGGACGAGTACGTCGCCACGCCCGGCGCGGCGATGTCGATCTCGCCGCCGTTGCCGTTGAGGGCGACGCACGAGAACGGCGCACGCTGCAGCGCCTGGTCGAGGGCTGCGACCGCGAGCACCGACGGGCTGTTGGCGGGTGCGCCCACGGGGCTCCACCCGTCGTTGCCGGCGGCGGCGACGATCAGCGCGCCGGCGTTCAGCGCGGCGGTGGCCGCCTGCTCGTAGTACGTGTAGTACGTCTGGCCGACGGCGACCCGCGAGCCGAGCGACATCGAGATGACGTGCGCACCCTGCTCGACGGCCCATTGGATGCCGGCCAGGATCTGGCCGCTCGTGCCGCTGCCCTGGTCGCTCAGCACCTTGCCGATGAGGAGTCGCGAGCCGTGCGCGACGCCGTAACGGCGCTGCGTGCCCGGAGGGCTCTTCGGCCCCGCGGCCGTTCCCGCGCAGTGCGTGCCGTGCGAGTGGCCGTCCTGCACCGCGGCGCCCGGGATGAAGGACTGGCTCGCGAGCACCCGCCCGGCGAAGTCGGGGTGGCCCAGGTCGATGCCCGTGTCGAGCACGGCGATCCGGATGCCGGCGCCCGCCCAGGGTGCGGTGGCGAGGATCGGCGGCACGGCGCGCACGGCCTTGAGGCCCCACGCGTAGGTATCGGTGTCCACGTAGGTCTCAGCCGCGTCGACCTCGTCGTCGTCGGCCTCGGTGTCCGCGTCGTCCGCCATCGGGGCGGGTGGCGCGTCCATGGCGTCGATCGTGTCGAACGGGTACACGTAGACCTCCGGCTCGACGGCGATGATCGGGCTGGCCGAGTCGCCCACCGCGCGCGAGAGCGCGCCGAGCTGATCGGGAGCCGAGTCGACGATGGCGATGCCGAGCTTGTCGAGGTAGACGTCGCCCGTCGCCACGGCGGCGGGGTCGTCGAGCCCCCGCGGCGTCCCGATGTCGAGGCCGGCGACGTCGCGCAGCTCGCGGGTCGCCGTCGCGTCGTCCACCGGGGCGAACGTGATGATCTGCCGGCCGGTCGGGCCCTCGGGAACCCGTCCGGTGGCGTTGTCAGTGTTCATGATCGGATCCTTCGATTGATCACGGGCGCCGACGGGATGCTCCGGGACTCGGGGCACGTCGCCCGCAGTGGCCATAGTCTCGATCTGGATGGAGCACGACGCATCGGGGGCTGCACTGAGGCATCCTCATATTAGTGCGTGGCGGATCGGGCGACCACGTCGATTCTGTTGCCGCACCGGCGCGATTTGGCGTGACTCGCGGCATCCGTTACCCTTGACGGAGCCGAAGACCGTTGGTCGTCGTGCCCGCGCGAGCGGATGCGACCGAAGTCTTGCGAAAGCAGGAGCCCACGCAGGTGTGACGAAGACCTCCCGATCGAATCGGGCCGAGCTCCGCGCGTCTGCGCCGGAGCTTTTTCCTTTCGCTCCGAATTCTTCCAGCGCTCCGAGGCCGTGCACCGCCACCGCGATGCACGTTGAAGACACAAGGAGTGGCCATGGCGAACAAGGAAGCCGCGGTTGCCGAGCTCACCGAGAGGTTCGAGAGCTCGACCGCCGTTCTGCTGACCGAATACCGCGGCCTCACTGTTGCGAAGCTCAAGGAGCTGCGCAAGTCCATCAGTGGGGACGCGAGCTACGCCGTGGTGAAGAACACGCTGACCAAGATCGCGGCGAACAACGCCGGGATCACCGCGTTCGACGACGAGCTCAAGGGCCCGTCGGCGATCGCGTTCGTGCACGGCGACCCGGTCGCCGTCGCGAAGTCGCTGCGTGACTTCACCAAGGCGAACCCCCTCCTCGTGGTCAAGGGCGGCTACTTCGATGGCAAGCCCCTGACCGCCGAAGAGGTAGGCAAGCTCGCCGACCTCGAGTCCCGCGAAGTGCTCCTGGCGAAGCTCGCCGGCGCCTTCAAGGCCTCGCTGTTCGGAGCCGCATATCTGTTCAACGCACCGCTGTCGAAGGCCGTCCGCACGGTCGACGCGCTGCGTGAGAAGCAGGAGTCCGCTGCGTAGGCGCGAGCCTCTCAAGCGGTGAGTAACGAGAAATCCAAGGAGAAGAAAAAATGGCGAAGCTGTCCACTGAGGAGCTGCTCGAGCAGTTCAAGGGCCTGACCCTCATCGAGCTCTCGGAGTTCGTGAAGGCGTTCGAGGAGACCTTCGAGGTCACCGCCGCTGCCCCCGTCGCGGTTGCCGCTCCGGCCGCCGGTGGCGCCGGCGCTGCTGCTGAAGAGGTCGAGGAGAAGGACTCCTTCGACGTCGTCCTCGAGGCTGCCGGCGACAAGAAGATCCAGGTCATCAAGGTCGTCCGCGAGCTCACCTCGCTCGGCCTCGGCGAGGCCAAGGCCGTCGTCGACGGTGCTCCCAAGGCCGTGCTCGAGGGCGCGAACAAGGAGACCGCCGACAAGGCGAAGGCCGCCCTCGAGGAGGCCGGCGCAACCGTCACCCTCAAGTAGTGGCCGCCCTCGAGGAGGGCAGCACACACTGAGTGCGACCGTCACCCTCAAGTAGTGGCCGCCCTCGAGGAGGGCAGCACACACTGAGTGCG
>CBFGWW010000160.1:0-7643 GCA_965652625.1 uncultured Agromyces sp. | reverse complement strand
CATCGACTGGACGCCGCGATTCGTCGACTACTTCTACACGTCGCTGTCGAACACCATGGCGTTCAGCGCGAGCGACGCCATGCCGCTGCGGCAGCGCGCCAAGCTCCTCATGGGGCTGCAGGCGTTCGGCGGGTTCGTGATCCTCGCGCTCGTGATCGCCCGGTCGGTCGGCATCCTCGACTGAGGGGCGAGCGGATGCCGCGGCATCCGGAGCATCGACCGCGATCGGATGCCGCGGCATCCGTCAGCCCGCGAGGGCCGCCCGGTACTGCTCGAGGGTGCGCGCCTCGCCGGGCGCGGTCGCGAAACTCGAGCGGATGACGCCGTCGACGCCGATGACGAAGGTCGCCCGGTCGGCGTAGCCGCGCTCCTCGAGGAACGCACCGTAGGCTCGGGCGACCCCGCCGTGGGGCCAGAAGTCCGCGAGCAGCGGGAAGTCGTAGCCCTGCTCCTCCGCCCAGGCCCGCAGGGCGTGCTTGGAGTCGACCGAGACGCCCAGGAGCTCGGTGCCCGACTCCTCGAACATCGCGAGGTGGTCGCGGAGCTCGCACAGCTCGCCCTGGCACGTGCGCGAGAACGCGAGGGGGAAGAACACGAGCGTCACCGGCTTCACGCCGCGGAAGTCCGCGAGCGACACGGGCTGGCCGAACTGGTTGGCGAGCGTGAAATCGGGGGCGATCGCGCCGGGGCCGAGGATCATCTGGCCGTTCCTCCCAGTGGACTCGGGGCGGGGACGGCGCCCAGCCTAGCCCCGACGCACCGGGCATAGAATCACTAGGATGGCGTGGTGCCCACCCGACCGTGAACCGGTCGCTTCGTCGTGCGCACGCCCCCAGCCGCAGGCAAGACCTGCTGAAGAGAGAGGTCGAGTGTGACTGTCAACGACCAGGATCCCTACTCGGTCGAGGCGATGGACTCCGATCCCGAGGAGACGTCGGAATGGGCCGAGTCGCTCGACGCGCTCGTCGCCGAGAAGGGGCACCAGCGCGGCCGGGAGATCATGCTCAGCCTGCTGAAGCGCTCGAAGGAGCTGCACCTCGGCGTGCCGATGGTCCCCACGACGGACTACCTCAACACCATCGCTCCCGAGAACGAGCCCGAGTTCCCCGGCGACGAGGAGGTCGAGCGACGCTACCGCGCGTGGATCCGCTGGAACGCCGCCATGCTCGTGCACCGGGCGCAGCGGCCCGGCATCGCCGTCGGCGGCCACATCTCGACGTACGCCTCGAGCGCCGCGCTCTACGAGGTCGGCTTCAACCACTTCTTCCGCGGCCAGGACCATCCCGGCGGCGGCGACCAGATCTTCGTCCAGGGCCACGCCTCCCCCGGCACCTACGCCCGCGCCTTCCTCGAGGGCCGGCTCAGCGCCGACCAGCTCGACGGCTTCCGCCAGGAGAAGTCGCACGCGCCGAACGGCCTGTCGTCGTACCCGCACCCGCGGCTCATGCCCGACTTCTGGCAGTTCCCGACCGTCTCGATGGGCCTCGGCCCGATCAACGCGATCTACCAGGCGCAGCTCAACAAGTACCTCACCAACCGCGGCATCAAGGACGCGTCCGACCAGCACGTCTGGGCGTTCCTCGGCGACGGCGAGATGGACGAGGTCGAGAGCCGCGGCCAGCTGCAGGTCGCCGCGAACGAGGGCCTCGACAACCTCACGTTCGTGATCAACTGCAACCTCCAGCGCCTCGACGGCCCGGTGCGCGGCAACGGCAAGATCATCCAGGAGCTCGAGAGCTTCTTCCGCGGCGCCGGCTGGAACGTCATCAAGGTCGTCTGGGGCCGCGAGTGGGACGACCTGCTCGCCCGCGACCACGACGGCGCCCTGCGCAACCTCATGAACGTCACGCCCGACGGCGACTACCAGACCTACAAGGCGGAGTCGGGCGCGTACGTGCGCGAGAACTTCTTCGGCCGCGACCCGCGTGCGCTCGAGCTCGTGAAGGACCTGAGCGACGAGCAGATCTGGAACCTCAAGCGCGGCGGCCACGACTACCGCAAGGTCTACGCCGCGTTCAAGGCGGCGACCGAGCACAAGGGCCAGCCGACGGTCATCCTCGCGAAGACGATCAAGGGCTACGGCCTGGGTCCGTCCTTCGAGGGTCGCAACGCGACCCACCAGATGAAGAAGATGACCCTCGACAACCTCAAGACCTTCCGCGACGCGATGCGCATCCCGATCAGCGACGCGCAGCTCGAGGAGAACCCGTACCTGCCCCCGTACTACCACCCGGGAAACGACGACGAGGCGATCCGCTACCTGCACGAGCGCCGCAAGGAGCTCGGCGGGTACCTGCCCGAGCGCCGCACCAACCACACCGCGATCACGCTGCCCGACGACTCGGCGTACGCGATCGCGAAGAAGGGCTCGGGCACGCAGGAGATCGCCACCACCATGGCGTTCGTCCGCCTCCTGAAGGACCTCATGCGGGCGAAGGACTTCGGCAACCGCATCGTGCCGATCATCCCCGACGAGGCGCGCACGTTCGGCATGGACGCGTTCTTCCCGAACGCGAAGATCTACAACCCGAACGGCCAGCACTACACCTCGGTCGACCGCGAGCTCCTCCTCGCCTACAAGGAGAGCCCGCAGGGCCAGATCGTGCACGTCGGCATCAACGAGGCGGGTGCGCTCGCCGCGTTCACCGCCGTCGGCACCTCGTACTCCACCGAGGGCGAGCCGCTGATCCCGATCTACGTGTTCTACTCGATGTTCGGGTTCCAGCGCACGGGCGACGCGATCTGGGCGGCCGGCGACCAGATGGCGCGCGGCTTCATGATCGGCGCGACCGCCGGCCGCACCACGCTGACGGGCGAGGGCCTGCAGCACGCCGACGGCCACTCGCTGCTCCTCGCGTCGACGAACCCCGCGGTCGTCTCGTACGACCCCGCCTACGGCTACGAGATCGGGCACATCGTGCGCTCGGGCCTCGACCGCATGTACGGCGGCAACCACCCCGATCCCAACGTCATGTACTACCTCACGGTGTACAACGAGCCGCTCGTGCAGCCCGCCGAGCCCGAGGGCGCCGACGTCGAGGGCATCGTCCGCGGCATCCACCGCCTCTCGGAGTCGACGGTGCAGGGCCCGAAGGCCCAGCTGCTCGCCTCGGGCGTCGCGGTGCCGTGGATCATCGAGGCGCAGGAGCTCCTCGCGAACGACTGGGGCGTGTCGGCGGATGTCTGGTCGGTGACGAGCTGGACCGAGCTGCGTCGCGACGGCGTCGCCGCCGACGAGCACAACTTCCTGAACCCCGACGCGGAGCGCCGCACGGCCTACGTGACGCAGAAGCTCTCGGGCGCCGGCGGACCGTTCGTCGCCGTGTCGGACTACATGCACGCCGTGCCCGACCAGATCCGCGCCTACGTGCCCGGCGACTACGCCACGCTCGGCGCCGACAGCTTCGGCTTCTCGGACACGCGTCCGGCCGCACGTCGCTTCTTCAAGATCGACGGTCCGTCGGTGGTGGTGCGCACGCTCGAGCTCCTCGCGGAGCGCGGCGAGGTCGACCGGTCGCTCCCGGCGCAGGCCATCGAGAAGTACCGGCTCCACGACGTGAATGCCGGCACCACCGGAACGGCCGGCGGCGAGAGCTAGCAGGCGACCTCGGTGGCGACGAAGCCCAGGACGAAGGCGGAGACGCTCGCATGGTTGCGAACCATCGCGGGCGAGCTGTCGACCCAGACGCTGAAGCGCCTGGAGGATACGCTGCCGTGGTACGGCGACATGCCGCCGAGCCGCCGTTCGGCCGTGGGCCTCGTCGCCCAGGCCGGCATCTCGTCGTTCATCGCCTGGTACGACGATCCGCGGTCGACCCCGTGGATCGCGGCCGACGTCTTCGGCGCGGCGCCGCGTGAGCTGCTCCGCTCGGTGAGCCTGCAGCAGACGCTGCAGCTCATCCGCGTCACGGTGGAGGTCGTCGAGGAGCGCGTGAAGAACGGCGGCGGCGAGGAGCTGCGCGAGGCGATCCTGCTCTACTCGCGCGAGATCGCCTTCGCGGCGGCCGACGTGTACGCACGCGCCGCGGAGGCGCGGGGCCTCTGGGACGCCCGCCTCGAGGCGCTCGTCGTGGACTCGATCCTCTCGGGCGAGTACGACGACGAGCTGCCGAGCCGCATCGCCGCCCTCGGCTGGCACGGCCACGGCGAGGTCGCGGTGCTCGTGGGCACCGCGCCGAAGCAGCTCGACGTCGACCATGTGCGGCGGGCCGCCCGGCACATGCACGCCGACGTGCTCATCGGCGTGCAGGGCAACCGGCTCGTGCTCGTGATCGGTCGCTCCGACCCCCTCGGGCGCGAGCCCGAGGACGCCATCGGCACCTCCCCCGCGCTCACGTTCATGGAGATCGCCACCCAGCTCGAGCCGCACTTCGGTCCGGGACACCTGGTGCTCGGGCACGAGGTGCCCAACCTCGTCGACGCGTCGAAGAGCGCGAAGGCCGCGCTCGCGGGCTTCGCGGTCGCCCGATCGTGGCGGCACGCACCTCGTCCGGTGCACGCCGACGACCTGCTGCCCGAGCGGGCGCTCGCGGGCGATCCGCTCGCCCGGGCCACGCTCGTGCACCGCATCTACCGGCCGCTGCAGGCGCACTCGACCGAGCTCCTCACGACGCTGTGGAGCTACCTCGACAACGGTCGCTCCCTCGAGGCCACCGCCCGCGAGCTGTTCGTGCACCCGAACACCGTGCGCTACCGCCTGAAGCGCGTCTCCGACGTCATCGGGTGGGATGCCACGGGCGCCCGTGAGGCGCTGATCCTGCAGTCCGCGCTCATCATCGGCTCGATGAGCGATCACGAGCACCAGCCGCGCCGACGCCCGAGCTGACGCCGATCCGAGCGGCTCGGCGGCATCCGCCGCACCCCTGCATGTCGGGCGCGCACAAGGGTTCTCGCGAGAGCTTGTCGCAATGACACACACCCGAGGTGGCGGTCATTGGCAGGATAGGGAGGGTGATCGTCGTCGTCTGCCCTGGACAGGGCTCGCAGACCCCCGGATTCCTCGCCCCCTGGCTGGCCGACCCCGCCGCAGCGGAGCAGCTCGCCGCGTACTCCGCGGCCGCTGACGTCGACCTTGCGACGCACGGCACCGAGAGCGACGCCGACACCATCCGCGACACCGCGATCGCCCAGCCGCTCATCGTCGCCGCGGGCCTGCTCGCGCTGTCCCGGCTCCTCGCCGACGGCCGCCGCGACCGCATCGGCGGCATCGCGGGCCACTCGGTCGGCGAGATCACGGCCGCGGCCGGCGCCGGCGTGCTCGCCGAGGCCGACGCGATGCGCTTCGTCGCCGAGCGCGGCCGTGCGATGGCGGATGCCGCAGCGCTCGAGGCCACCGGCATGAGCGCCGTCATCGGCGCCGACGAGGCCGAGCTCACCACCCGCCTCGACGAGCTCGGACTCGAGCCCGCGAACTTCAACGGCGGCGGCCAGGTCGTGGTCGCCGGCGCGCTCGACGCGCTCGAGCGCCTCCGGGCCGAGCCGCCGGCCGGCGCGCGGGTCATCCCGCTGCAGGTGGCCGGCGCCTTCCACACGCGCTACATGCGCCCGGCGGTCGACCGCCTCGGCGCCGTCGCCTCCGGCCTCGACGTGTCGGACCCCGGTGTCACCCTCTGGACCAACCGCGACGGCAGCGTCGTGACCTCGGGCACGGCGTTCGTCGACCTGCTCGTCGGCCAGGTCTCGTCGCCGGTGCGCTGGGACAAGGACATGGAGTCGTTCTCCGCGGCGGGCATCACGGGCCTCATCGAGGTGGCCCCCGCCGGCGCGCTCGTCGGCCTCGCGAAGCGCGCGATCAAGGGCGTTCCGACCGTGGCCGTGAAGACCCCCGACGACCTGCCCGCAGCCATCGAGCTCATCGAGCAGGCCGCCTGACCGGGCGCGACGAACCTCCGACGGGCGCACAGAGAAAGCCGAGCATGACGAAACCCACCCTGCAGCAGTCGCACGGACCCGCCTACACGCGCATCTACGCGGTCGGGGCCGCCCGCGGCGAGAACGCGGTGCCGAACGACGACCTCGTCGGCCCGATCAACTCCTCCGACGAGTGGATCCAGCAGCGCACGGGCATCGTGACGCGCGCCCGCGCCGGCGCCGACGTGTCGGCGCTCGACCTCGCGACGGATGCCGCGAAGGAGGCCATCGCGAAGTCGGGCGTCGCGCCCGAGCTCATCGACCTCGTCATCATCGCCACCATCTCGAACGTGCAGCAGACCCCGTCGATGGCGGCCGTGGTCGCCGACCGGGTCGGTGCGAACCCCGCCGCCGCGTACGACGCCAACGCCGCCTGCGCCGGCTACGCCTACGCCGTCGCGCAGGCCGACGCGCTCATCCGCACCGGCGTCGCGCACTACGCGCTCGTGATCGGCGCCGAGAAGCTCTCCGACGTCGTCGACCCGACCGACCGCTCGATCTCGTTCCTGCTCGGCGACGGCGCGGGCGCGATCGTCATCGGCCCGAGCGACTTCCCCGGTATCGCCCGCACGGTGTGGGGTTCCGACGGCTCGAAGGCCGGCGCGGTGGGCATGAACCACACGCTCGTCGAATTCCGCGACGGGGCGACCGAGTGGCCCACCCTTCGCCAGGAGGGGCAGACCGTCTTCCGCTGGGCCGTGTGGGACATGGCCAAGGTCGCGAAGCAGGCGCTGGATGCCGCGGGCGTGACGAGCGCCGACCTGTCGGCGTTCATCCCGCATCAGGCCAACATGCGCATCATCGACGAGTTCGCGAAGCAGCTGAAGCTGCCCGAGTCCGTCGTCATCGCGCGCGACATCGCGACCACCGGCAACACGTCGGCGGCGTCGATCCCGCTCGCGACCCACCGGCTGCTCGAGGAGCACCCGGAACTCTCCGGAGGGCTCGCCCTCCAGATCGGCTTCGGCGCCGGCCTCGTGTTCGGCGCCCAAGTGGTGGTTCTTCCCTGAACCGCCGTTCATCGTCCATCTAGACTGAGTCTCGGTCAAACGAGACACCCCCCAAGGAGAAGAACCATGGCATTGTCCACCGAAGAAGTGCTTGCCGGCCTGGCCGAGCTCATCAACGACGAGACCGGCATCGCGACCGACACGGTTGAGCTGGACAAGTCGTTCACGGATGACCTCGACATCGACTCCATCTCGATGATGACGATCGTCGTCAACGCCGAGGAGAAGTTCGACGTCAAGATCCCCGACGAGGAGGTCAAGAACCTCAAGACCGTCGGCGACGCCGTCGACTTCATCGTCAAGGCCCAGGCCTAGTCGCTGACCCGAGCGGGCCGGCCGTTCGGTCCGGCCCGCTCGATCACGTTGCCCTCTTCCCTCCTGGAGTGATTCTCGAATGACCAAGAAGATCGTCATCACGGGCATCGGTGCGACCTCCCCCCTCGGGGGCACCGCCCGCGACAGCTGGACGAACCTGCTCGCCGGCGAGTCCGGCGCCCGCACCATCGAGCAGGACTGGGTGGCCGAGTACGAGCTGCCCGTCACCTTCGCCGCCAACGCCAAGGTGTCGCCGGCCGACGTGCTCGAGCGCCACGAGATCAAGCGCCTCGACCCGTCGAGCCAGTTCGCCCTCATCGCGGGCCGGGAGGCCTGGGCCGACGCGGGAGCACCCGACGTGCCCTCCGACCGCCTCGCGATCGACTGGGCCACCGGCATCGGCGGCGT
>CBFGWW010000159.1:0-7670 GCA_965652625.1 uncultured Agromyces sp. | reverse complement strand
CTCGAGGCGGATCCCGACGCCGCCCGCGAGCAGTACGCCGCACTCGTCGACCTCGGCGCGGAGCAGCACCCCATCGCGGGGCGGCTGGCCCAGGCGGCGTGGGCCGTCGGCGACGTCGCCGCCGCGGAACGCCTGGTCGACCTCGGGCTCGGACGAGACGAGCCCGACGACCTCGCCCGAACCGTCGCCGTCGCCGCCGCGACGTGGGCGCGGAAGGGCATGCTCGACCGCAGTGCCGACGCGTGCCGCACCCTCGCGGCCGTCGACGGCTCGATCGCGCCGATCGCGGCGGTCTGCCTCGCGGGCGTGGGCGACGTCGCCGGAGCCCGCGCGACCCTGTCCGACGCGCCCGACGTCGAGTACCCGACCTCGGGCCAGGTGGCGCTGCGGCTGACGGCCGACGGCATCCTCGATGCGCTCGACGGCTCCTCCGACCTCGCGCTGTCGTCCCTCCTCCAGGCATCGAACCTCATGAACGAGTCCGCGACCCTCGGCCCGCTCCCCGAGGCGCCCGCGATGCTCGTCGCGCAGGTCGCCCTCAACGCGGGCGAGCTCGACCTGGCGGACGACGTGCTCCAGGGCGCGATCGACGCCTCGCAGGGCGGCCCGGCCTTCGAGGCACGGCTCCGGCTCATGCAGGCGTTCGTCGCGCTCCGGGCGGATCGTCCCGTGCGTGCGCGGGAGCATCTCGAATCGGCCATCTCGGCGTCGCAGCCGCTCGGTCTCCGTGACGAGGTGCTCGCGCACGCCGTGCGCGTCGGGCTGGCCCGCCGCACCGACGACCTCGCCGCCCTCCTCCGCGGCTGGGCGGCGGCCCGCGAGGCCATCGCCCGGATGCCCATCGACCTGTTCGCGCTGCCGGCACTGGCCGAGCTCTCGGTCGCCGCCGCCCGCCTGCACGAGACCCGCCTGCTGGAATCGCAGCTCGCCGCGGCCGGGGACCTCCTGGACCGGGCCGGCCGGCCGGCGTGCTGGTCGGCCGGCCTGCATTGGGCGGCGATCGAGGCGGCGATCCTGCTCAACGATCCCGAGGCGGTCGAGCGGCACGCGACCGCGATCACGGATGCCGCCCCGGGCGGCCGAACGGCCGAGCACCTCGCCCGGGCCGGTCGAACGTGGGCGGCGGCGATCGCCGGCGACGTGGTCGTCGAGCGCGTGGAGCAGGCCGCACGCGACCTCGCCGCCGCCGGCTACCCGTGGGATGCGAGCCGGCTCGCGGGCCACGCCGCGGGTCGCGCGTCCGAGCACCGGGACACCCTGCAGCTGCTCGCCCTCGCACGCAGCCTGCATCCCGACGAGGAGCGACCGGATGCCGGCACCGAGCCCGACCCCGAGGCGAACGGCGCGCAGCGCGACGACGGCCTCCTGAGCGCACGCGAGCGCGAGGTGGCGAGGCTGGTGCTCGAGGGCAAGACCTACGCGGAGATCGGGAACGCCATCTTCATCTCGCCGCGCACCGCCGAGCACCACATCGCGCGCATCCGGCGACGCCTCGGCGTCACCACCCGCTCCGAACTGCTCGCGCAGCTGCGGGTGGCACTGGAGGATGACCCCGGGCAGTAGTGCCGCGGCACGTCCCCCGTTCCCCGCCGGGGCCGATACCCGGTCCCGCCATCCCTGCGAGCCGGAATCCCCCGTCGTGTCCCCCGCAATCCCCTAACGCCGCGCACCGAAACCCCCATCGGCCCCGCACCGCATGGGGGGACGGGACCCGATGCCGCGACGCCTGCCGCACGACAGGCTTACTCGTGGGGGCCGGCGTCGATGTCGGTCATCGAACCGAAACCTCGAAGTGGAGGGAAACATCATGACGAACATCACGACGGCATTGCTGGACTTCCTGATGGACCTGCTGAAGAGCCCGCAGGCCGGCGCCGATTTCGCCGCCGACCCTGACGGCGCGCTCCAGAGCGCCGGTCTGCAGGGCATCTGCGCGGCGGACGTCGACGCGGTCCTGCCGGTCGCGCTCGACTTCTCGCCGGTGGGCAACCGCGAGTACGACACGGGCGGCAACGAGATCAACTCCGCGGCGGTCGGCGGCGGCGGTGGCGGCGGCTGGAGCGGCGGCGGCGGTGGCGGCGGCTGGTCCGGCGGTCACGACGGCGGCGGCGGCGGTGGCGGCTGGTCCGGCGGTCACGGCGGCGGCGGTGGCGGCGACTACGCCGCGGCCAAGGCGAAGCTGCTCAGCGTCGTGAACAACTACTCGTACATCGACGACCGCGACGTCATCCAGGACCAGTCGGTCAACCAGAACATCTGGGCGAACGGCGACGTGAACCAGGTGTTCGAGAACGAGGCCAACAACATGGGCGACGGCAACATCGTCGCCGGCGGCAACGTCGCGGTGGGCAACACCGAGTTCGACCTGGACGTCGACATCGACGACTCGTTCAACGAGGAGAACGAGCTCGAGATCGAGGACTCGTTCAACGACAACTCCGACAACTCCACCGACAACTCGACCAACGTCGTCATCGAGGACTCCTTCCAGGACAACTCGGTCGAGATCGAGGACTCCTTCCAGGACAACTCGACCGAGATCGACATCGAGGACTCCTTCCAGGACAACGACACCGAGGTCGACGTCGACATCGAGGACTCCTTCCAGGACAACTCGGTCAACGACTCGTTCAACGACAACAACATCGCCGTCGACTCGTTCGACGACAACGTCGTGGTCAACGACTCGTTCGACGACAACGTCGTGGTCGAGGACTCGTTCCAGGCGAACGACAACAACGTCGCCGTCGACTCGTTCAACGACAACGTCGTGGTCGACGACTCGCTGAACGACAACGTCGTGGTCGACGACTCGCTGAACGACAACGTCGTGGTCGAGGACTCGCTGAACGACAACAACGTCGAGACCGGCCCCGGCGACCAGGTCGACGTCGACGTCGACGTCGAGGACGTCACCCTGTAATCACCTGCCGGCTGCGGCCCGGTGCGGGACATCCCGCACCGGGCCGTTCCGCTGCGTATCTGGTTGAATCGAAGGAACTCGAAGGGGAGGGGCATCGAGTGCAGCAGTTGATCGAACTCGTGGACCAGGGCATCGCGCTGGCGGGCAGCGGCGATCGGGCCGACCTGCGACGCCGGCTCGAGCAGACCAGGGAGCGGATCCTCGATCCGAGCGTGCGGGTCATCGTCGTCGGCGAGTTCAAGCAGGGCAAGAGCCAGTTGATCAACGCGCTCGTGAACGCACCCGTCTGCCCCGTCGACGACGACATCGCGACCGCCGTGCCCACGAGCGTCCGCCACGGCGAGACCTCCGCGGCATGGGTGGTGCCGCAGCGCGCCGACGGCGGGCCCGTCGACGCGGAGGGCCGGCCACGACGCATCCCGGTGCCGATCGGCGACCTCCCGCGCTACGTGTCGGAGCGCGCGAGGCCGGGTGGGGAGCCCGAGGTCCACGCGGCCGAGGTCGAGCTGCCGCGGAAGCTCCTGCGCGGCGGGCTGACCCTCATCGACTCCCCCGGCGTCGGCGGGCTCAACTCCGCGCACGCGCTGACCACCCTCGCCACGCTGCCGTCGACGAGCGCCATGCTCTTCGTCTCCGACGCTTCGCAGGAGTACACCGAGCCCGAGATCCAGTTCCTCCGGCACGCCATGCGGATCTGCCCCAACGTCGCGTGCGTGCTCACCAAGGTGGACATGTACCCGCAGTGGCGCCGGGTCGAGGAGCTCGATCGCGCGCACCTCGCGGCCATCGACCCCGACATCCGCCTGTTCCCGGTCTCGTCGAACCTGCGCCTCGCGGCGATGAAGGCCGAGGACCCCGAGCTGAACGCCGAGTCGGGCTTCGCCGACCTCACCGCCTACCTGCGGCGCGACATCGTCGGCCGGGCGGAGCTCCTGCAGCGCCGCTCCACCGCCGTCGACCTGGTCTCGACGACCGAGCACCTCCGGCTCTCGATCGACTCCGAGATGAGCGCGCTCGTCAATCCCGAGAAGACGCCCGAGATCATCGCCGAGCTCGAGGCGACGAAGGGTCGGGCCGACGAGCTCCGCCGCAACTCGTCGCGCTGGCAGATCACGCTCAACGACGGTGCGACCGACCTGATCTCCGACATGGAGCACGACCTGCGCGACCGCATGCGGCAGATCCAGCGCGAGGCCGAGGACGCCATCGACGAGGGCGACCCCGGCCCGGTCTGGGACCAGATCGTGGAGTGGTTCGAGCAGCGCGTCTCCTCGGCCGTGACCGACACGTTCGTGTGGACGCAGGAGCGTGCGCAGTGGCTCTCCGCCAAGGTGGCCAGGCACTTCACCGAGGACGAGATCTCGCTGCCGACCATCCACGTCGACGACACCCGCGACGTGCTCGATCCGGTCGCGGATATGGCGACCCTCGAGTCCGGCCGCCTCGGCGCCATGCAGAAGTTCTACATCGGGCTCAAGGGCTCCTACGGCGGCGTGCTCATGGTGGGCATCATCACGGGCATCGTCGGCATGTCCATCATCAATCCGCTCTCGCTGGCCGCCGGTGCGGTGATCGGCCGCAAGGCCTACAAGGACGACACGGCGGCCCGCCTGCTGCGGCGTCGCACCGAGGCGAAGGCGCTCATCCGGCGGCAGGTCGACGACGTCGTCTTCCAGGTCGGCAAGCAGCTGAAGGACCGGCTCCGCCTCGTGCAGCGCATCACGCGCGACCACTTCACCGCGATCGCCGACGAGCACCACCGGTCGCTCGCCGACTCCGTGCTCGCCGCGCAGAAGGCGGCGACCATGTACGCCAACGAGCGCGACCGGCGCGTGGCCGACCTGAAGCGCGACCTGCAGCGGGTCGATGCGCTGTCGGCGCGGGCGCGGGCGATCGAGTCCGCCGCCGCGGCCGCGCAGGCCGGCACGGATGCCGCGACACCGCCCGGCCGCGAACGCGCCGCCGCGGCATCCGCCGGCTCGTCGACGCGCTCGACGATCGAGGTCGGGCGGGCGTGACCGCCGCGCTCCTCGAGCAGACCCGCGCACTGCTGGATGCCGCGGCCGACGAGTACCGCGACGACCCGGCCGCCCTCGCGCAGCTCGAGGAGCACGCGACGCGGCTTCGCGACCCCCTGCGCGTCGCGATCGCGGGCATGGTCAAGGCGGGCAAGTCGACGCTCCTGAACGCGATCATCGGCGAGGAGATCGCGCCGACGGATGCCGCGGAGTGCACGAAGGTCGTCATCTGGTACCGCCACGGCACCACGCCCCGCATCACGATGCACCTCACGTCGGGCGCCGAGCGCATCCTGCCCGTGCGACGCATCGAGGGTCGGCTGCAGATCGACCTCGACGGCACGCCGCACGAGGAGATCGACCGGATCGTCGTCGAGTGGCCCTCGCGGCGACTCGAGGAGGTCACCCTCATCGACACGCCGGGCATCGCCTCCCTCTCGACCGAGATCTCGGCCCGGTCGGCGGCCTTCCTCACGCCGAAGGAGTCGCCGCCCGAGGCCGACGCGATCGTCTACCTGATGCGCCACCTGCACTCCGCCGACCTCGGGTTCCTCTCCGCGTTCCACGACACCGCGGTCGGGCGCTCGCGCACCGTCAATGCGATGGCGGTGCTCTCGCGTGCCGACGAGATCGGCGCCGGGCGCATCGACGCCCTGCTCTCCGCGCGCACGATCGCCGAGCGCTACCGCACCGACGGCGCCCTGCGCTCGCTCGCACTCGACGTCGTGCCCATCGCGGGGCTCGTCGCCCAGTCCGCCCGAACCCTGCGCGAGCACGAGTTCGAGGCGCTTCGCGAGCTCGCCCGGCTCGGCCGCGACGCACGCGAGCGCATGCTCGTGTCGGTCGACCGCTTCGTGCGGGCCGACGCGGGCATCGACGTGAGCCCCGACGCGCGACGGAACCTGCTCGATCGGTTCGGGATGTTCGGGATCCGGATGTCGACGGTCGCGATCCGGTCGGGCTGCGACGACTCGACCGAGCTCGCCGACGAGCTGTACCGGCGCAGCGGCCTCGAGGAGCTCGTGCGGCTCGTCGGCGACCAGTTCCGCTCCCGCGCCGACGTGCTGAAGGCGCGCACCGCCCTCGCCGCGCTCGGCGCCCTGGTACGCGAGCGGCCCCGCCCCGACGGTTCACGCCTGCCGGCCGCGATCGAGCGGCTCGAGTCGAACGCGCACGAGCTCCGCGAGCTCGCGCTCCTGTCGACGGCTCGCACGACCGGCCTCGACCTCGCGCCCGACGAGGCCGCAGAGGCCGAGCGGCTCATCGGCGGCGCGGGCACGTCGCCCGAGCGACGCCTCGGGCTTCCCGACGGCGCCGGCCCCGAGGAGGTGCGTGCGGCCGCGACGACCGCGCTGGGGCGCTGGCGAGCGCTGGCCGGCAGTGCCCTGCTCGATCGCGCAGCGGCGGAGGCCTGCGACGTCGTGACCCGCTCGTGCGAGGCACTCGTGGTCGAGACGGGGCCCGCGTCAGTCGAGCGCCGCCAGCTGCGCCTCGTCCTTCATCCGGAACCACCGGTGGGCGGAGGGGGCGAGTGAGCACACCCACGCGGCGAACGCGACCACGAACCCTCCGACGAGCAGGAGCTCCACCGGCACGGCCACGTCGCCGACCGCGAGGAACGCCGACCCCATGAGCACCACGCCGCCCTGGAGCACCAGCGCGATCAGCAGCAGCCACCTCGCGCCGCCGCGACGGTTCATCATGAACGCGAGCAGCGCCGCCTCGACGGCCACGACGATGCCCATCCCGGCGAGGCTCGTCCAGTAGACGACGTCGACGAGGGCGTCGACCTCCGACTCGTCGTACGTCGGCGAAAGTCGCCCGATCACCTCGGTCAGCTCGGTCGTGACCGCCGCGTGCGAGAGGAAGGCGAGGAGCACGCCGAACGCGCCGAGCACGAAGCTCAGGATCCAGAGCGATCGCGACGTGCGGATCGACCGCGGCGCCGGGAGGGGACGCAGCACGGGCGGCCGGGTCCGGTCGGACATGACCGGTCGTGCGGGCGGCGGCACCGCGTCGGGGTCGTCGTCGGGCACGAGCGGTCGGTACCGCGGGTCGTCGGGATCGGTCTCCCGCTCGATCGCGGCATCGTGCGTCGGCTCGCGCGGCCCGTCGTCGGCATCCTCGGCGTCATGCTCCGGATGCCGCGACTCGCCGTCCCCGATGGACCTGTCCCCCATGAGCGCCAGCCTACGGCAGCGCGGTCGCCGTCAGGCGGAGGCGTCGCCGACGCCGTCGGACGGCCCGACGAGCCGAACCGCGAGCGAGTCCACGAGCGTCGCGATCGCGTCGTCGGCGGCCCATCTCGCGGCCAGGCGCTGCAGCACCGCGTCGAGCTCGGCGCGGGTGAGCCCGCCGACGAGCTCGAGGCGCACCACCAGCTCGGGTCCCGCGAGCCGTGCGCCCGGATCCCCGGCGGACAGCTCGACGCCGAGCACCGCGAGCTCCGTGCCGATCGACCGCTCGAATGCGGCGCGCACCACGTCGGACTCGAACGGCGGCGTCCAGGCCTGCGACTGGGCGACCGCCCAGACGGCCGGCCGCCGGAGCACGAACTCGCCTGCGGAGCCCGGGTCGAGCACCACGAGGTCGGTGCCGTCGTCGGCCGCGGCGAGCGCGACGCGCACGCCGTCGGCGGGCACGGGGCGGGCGACCGGGTTCCACGCGGACATCGCGTCGACCGAGGCGAACACGGGCAGGACACGGCGTCCGTCGGGCCCCTCGACGGT
>CBFGWW010000158.1:0-7729 GCA_965652625.1 uncultured Agromyces sp. | reverse complement strand
AGGCGCTCGAGCCCGGCGCCGTGCAGCGCGCCACGAGCACCCGGCAGGACCCGGGCGGCAAGGGCGTCAACGTCACCCGGGCGTTGCGGGCGTCGGGCGTCGACTCGCTCGCCGTGCTGCCCGCCGGCACCGGTGACCCGTTCCTCGCCGCGCTCGACGCCGAGGGCGTGCCGCATCGCGCGGTGCCCATTCGCGGCGCCGTGCGCACGAACCTCACGATCGTGGATGCCGCGGGCGTGACCACGAAGGTCAACGAGCCCGGACCCGAGCTCGACGAGGGCGCGCAGGCGCGCCTCGTCGAGGCGACCGCCGAGGCATCCGTCGGCGCCGACTGGCTCGTGCTCGCCGGGTCGCTGCCGCCGGGCGCCCCCGACGACTTCTACGTGCGCGTCGTCGAGGCGGCTCGAGCCGCAGCCGACCGCGCGGGCTCGACCTCGCCGCGCGTCGCCGTCGACACGTCGGGCGCCGCGCTCGCCGCGCTCGTCGAGGCCGGCGTGGGCGTCGACCTCGTCAAGCCCAACGCCGAGGAGCTCGCAGAGCTCACCGGCTCCTCCGACGAGGCCGCCCTCGAGGCCGGCCCCCACGAGGCCATCGACCTCGCGCGCTCGATCCCCGTCGAGCGGGTGCGCGCCAGCCTCGTCACGCTCGGCGCCGAGGGCGCCGCACTCGTGTCCGAGGAACACGCCTGGTTCGCGCGGGCCCCCCGCGTCGTGCCGCGGAGCACCGTGGGGGCGGGCGACTGCTCGCTCGCGGGCTTCCTCGTCGCCGCGGTGGAGGGCGCGTCGCCGGCCGACGCGCTCGCCCGTGCCGTGGCCTCCGGCGCCGCCGCCGTCGCCCTTCCGGGCAGCGCGGTGCCCACCCGAGACCAGGTCGACCCGGCCCGGGTCGTCGTCACCGAGGTCGCCGGCCAGCCGGTCGGCGACCACCAGTAAGGAGAACCCCATGTCCGACATCATCGAACCGGGCCTGGTCGTGCTCGATGCCGACCTCGGGCCCGAGAAGTCCGGCGTCATCAAGGCGCTGGCCGCCCGAGTCGCCGAGAGCGGCCGCGCCACTGACGCCGAGGCCCTCTTCGCCGACGCGTGGAGGCGCGAGGAGCAGGCGCCCACCGGCCTCCCGGGCGGAATGGCCATCCCGCACGCGAAGTCGCCCGCCGTGAAGCAGGCGAGCCTCGCGGTTGCGCGACTCACGACCCCCGTCGAGTTCGACGAGGGCGAGGACGCCGACCTCGTGTTCCTCATCGCGGCGCCCGACACCGCCGCGCAGGACCACCTCGCGCTCCTGTCGACGCTCGCCCGCTCGCTCATGAAGGAGGACTTCGTCGCGTCGCTGCGCAGCGCCGCCACGCCCGACGAGGTCGTCGGCATCGTGCAGGGTGCGCTCGCAGGCGACGACGAGCAGGCATCGGATGCCGCACCGGCCGCGGCTGCGGCGGCGACCACCACGGCCGCAGCGCCGACGGATGCCGCACCGGCCGACGCCGGGGCATCCGATCGCCGTTCGATCGTCGCGGTCACCGCGTGCCCGACCGGCATCGCCCACACCTACATGGCCGCCGACGCCCTCGCCGCCGCCGCCGGACGCGCGGGCGTCGACTACCACGTCGAGACGCAGGGCTCCTCGGGCGCGAAGGCGCTCGACCCCGCCGTGATCGCCGCGGCCGATGCCGTCATCTTCGCGGTCGACGTCGACGTGCGCGACAAGGCGCGCTTCGCCGGCAAGCCGGTGGTGCAGGTGCCCGTGAAGCGCGGCATCGACGAGCCCGACGCGCTCGTCGCGCAGGCGCTCGCCGCGGCATCCGACCCGAACGCCCCGCGCGTACCGGCGGGCGGAGCGCCGACGGGCGCGACCACGGTCGCCGGCGGCGCGTCGTTCGGCGCGAACCTCAAGCGGTGGCTGCTCACCGGGGTGAGCTACATGATCCCGTTCGTGGCTGCGGGCGGCCTGCTCATCGCGCTGTCGTTCCTCATCGGCGGGTACGAGATCACCGACGGCGCCTTCGAGACCGTCCTCGACTCCGCGCTGTGGAACCTGCCGCCGGGCGGCCTGGCCGAGTACCTCGGCTCGGTGCTCTTCGTGATCGGCGCCTCGTCGATGGCGTTCCTCGTGCCGGCCCTCTCGGGCTACATCGCCTACGCCATGGCCGATCGGCCCGGCATCGCTCCCGGGTTCGTCGCCGGCTCGGTCGCCCTCGTCATGAACGCGGGCTTCCTCGGCGGCCTCGTCGGCGGCCTGCTCGCGGGTCTCGCGGCCATGTGGCTCGGGCGGCTGCGGCCCCCGCGCTGGCTCGCGGGCCTCATGCCGGTGGTGATCATCCCGCTGCTCGCCTCGGCGTTCTCGTCCGGCCTGCTGCTGCTCATCCTGGGTGCGCCCATCGCGACGCTCATGATGTGGCTCACCGACTGGCTGAACTCGCTCACGGGCGTCAGCGCGATCGCCCTCGGCGCGATCCTCGGCCTCATGATGGGCTTCGACCTCGGCGGCCCCGTGAACAAGGTCGCGTACGCGTTCGCGGTGACCGGGCTCGCGGCGGGTTCGCTCGAGAACCAGGCGCCGTGGATGATCATGGCCGCCGTCATGGCGGCGGGCATGGTGCCGCCGCTCGGCATGGCGCTCGCCTCGACGGTGCTCGCACGAAACCTGTTCACCGAGCCCGAGCGCGAGAACGGCGTGGCCGCGTGGCTGCTCGGCCTGTCGTTCATCTCCGAGGGCGCGATCCCGTTCGCGGCCGCCGACCCGATCCGCGTGATCGCGTCGTCGATGGTGGGCGGTGCGACCGCCGGTGCCATCTGCATGGCCGCGGGCGTCACGTCGCAGGCACCCCACGGTGGCATCTTCGTGTTCTTCGCCATCGGCAACTTCGGGATGTTCATGCTCGCGATCCTCGCCGGCACGCTGGTGATGGGCTTCCTCGTGGTCGCGCTCAAGCGCTGGGCGCGCCGCGCGCCGGTCGTCGCCGAGGAGGCCGCGCCGGTGCCCGCCACGGCGGCCGCAGCGGCCTGATCCGCACCGAAGGGCGCGGCGGGTCCACCACCCGCCGCGCCCTTCGTCGTCGCCGTCGCGGCATCCGTTCACCGAACCCGAGGAAACCCCCGTATCCTTGAAGGGCTATGAACGAATTCTGGGCGAATGCGATCTGGTCGCTGGCGCCGACCGTGCTCATCGGGCTGATCTTCTGGTTCGTGATGCGCGCGATCATCCGCGCCGACCGCGGCGAGCGCAAGGCGTACGCCCGCATCGAGGCCGAGGAGCGAGCAAAGCTCGGACGCGAACACCCGGCCGGATGACGGAACGCCCCGCCGGATGACGATCGACATCTCAGCGCCCGAGTTCACGGCGTTCGTCGCCGGCGCGATCATCCTGATCGACATCGTCATCCGCATCATCGCGGTCATCGTGGTGCCGCGGAACCGCCGCCCCACCGCGGGCATGGCCTGGCTGCTCGCGATCTTCTTCTTCCCGGTGGTCGGCGGCCTGATCTTCCTGCTCATCGGCAATCCCAAGCTGCCCAAGCGCCGCCGCGAGAAGCAGGCCGAGGTCGACGAGTACATCCGCGAGTCCACGCACGGCGTCGAGCGCATCAGCGACAGCCGCACCTGGCCGACGTGGTTCGACGGAGTGGTGCGCCTCAACCGCACCCTCGGTGCGATGCCGCTCATCGGCTCGAACAGCGCCGGCCTCATCAGCGACTACCAGGAGTCGCTCGACGCGATGACCGACGCGATCAACGGGGCCCAGCGCTACGTGCACGTGGAGTTCTACATCTTCGCGTACGACCCGACGACCGCCCGGTTCTTCGACGCCCTCGGCGACGCCGTGGCCCGGGGCGTCGAGGTGCGCGTGCTGCTCGACCACATCGCCTCCATCCGGGTGAAGGGCTACCGCAAGACCCTGAAGCGCCTCGACCGGATGCAGGTGCGCTGGCACTTCATGCTGCCCGTGCAGCCGCTGAAGGGCCGCTACCAGCGACCCGACCTGCGCAACCACCGCAAGATCCTCGTCGTCGACGGCGAGGTCGGGTTCATGGGCTCGCAGAACATCATCGACCGCTCCTACAACAAGCGGTCGAACATCCGCCGCGGCCTGATGTGGAAGGAGCTCGTCGCCCGCGTCGAGGGGCCGATCGTGTCGGGCCTCGAGGCGATCTTCGCCACCGACTGGTACCTCGAGACGGGCGAGGCGCCCATGCGCGAGATCGTGCCCCTCGGGCAGGAGGGCGAGGCGCAGGACCTCGACTGCCAGGTCGTGCCGAGCGGCCCCGGGTACACGAACGAGAACAACCTCAAGCTCTTCCTCGCGCTCATGTACGCGGCACGCGAGCGCATCATCCTCACGAGCCCGTACTTCGTGCCCGACGAGGCGATGCTCCGCGCGATCAGCGGTGCCACGCAGCGCGGCGTGCACGTCGAGCTGTTCGTCTCGGAGATCGGCGACCAGGCGCTGGTGTACCACGCACAGCGGTCCTACTACGAGGCCCTGCTGCGCGCCGGCGTGCGGATCTACCTCTACCAGGCGCCGTACATCCTGCACTCCAAGCACTTCAGCGTCGACGACGACGTCGCGGTCATCGGCTCCTCGAACATGGACATCCGGTCGTTCGAGCTCAACATGGAGGTGTCGCTGCTCGTGCGCGGCGCCTCGTTCGTGCGCGACATGCGCGCGGTCGAGAACGGCTACCGCGCCAACAGCCGCGAGCTCACGCTCGACGAGTGGCTCACGCAGCCGCTGCGCTCGACCGTGCTCGACAACCTCGCGCGCCTCACCTCCGCGCTGCAGTAGCGAAGGCCGACGGATGCCGCGACCGGCGTCCATCTGCACGAAAGTCGCAACAATCTTGATGGAAACGCAATGAATCGGTCTGGAATGCGCTTCACGCCGCATGCCAGAGTGGCACTACCGCTCGACTGACGCAGGATTCCCGCATCATCGGATCCCGCGTGCACACGCCCGCCCCGCACACCCGCGACGGCGGGCGCGCTCCACCCCTCTCCCGACACACGCAACTGCCGACCACGCAACGCAACGCAACCGCACGCAACCCAACCGCACGCAACGCACGCAAACGCACGCAACGCAGCAGACCACGCAGAAACGGAGCACCATGTCGTTCCAACGCCTCCTCGCCGGCACGGGCATCACGGCGGTCGTCGCCGCGACGCTCGTCGCCGGTGCGGCGCCGGCGACCGCGGTCGAGGCCCTCACGGCCCCGCCCATCGCCACGCCCATCTCCTCCCTCGTCACCCCGCCCACGAGCTACCCGTCGCAGCCGCTGCTGCCGACCGTCCCCGACGACCCGACCGACGCGTCCATCGCCCGCGGCGTGACGCCGTACGACGAGATCGCGCCGTTCCTCAACTCGCTCATGGCGACGAGCGACCGCATCTCGGCGCAGGTCGTCGGGCAGTCGACGCTCGGACGCGACATCCACCTCGTCACGTTGACGGCCAAGGAGTCGCCCGACCAGACGGCCAAGCAGAAGGCCTACCGCGAGCTCATCAAGCAGGACCCGGCGGCGGCCGCGACGAACAAGCCCCTCCAGAACCAGTACAAGGTGCCGATCTGGTTCAACGGCAACATCCACGGCAACGAGTGGGAGGGCACCGACGGCATCCTCGACTACATCGAGTACCTCGCCACCGCGCCGTGGCCCGAGGTACGCGACCTGCTGCAGGACTACCGGTTCTACTTCACGGTCACGAACAACCCCGACGGCCGTGCGCTCGGACAGCGCGCGAACGCCGACGGCTTCGACATCAACCGCGACATGATCACCGGCGCGACGCCGGAGTCCCGCATCATCCGCGACCTGTCGAGCGTCATCCAGCCGACGTTCTTCATCGACCTGCACGGCTACACCAACGTGCTGCAGATCGAGCCGTGCGGTCCGCCCCACGGCGAGAACTACGAGTACGACCTGTTCCTCCCGCACGCCTACGCCGCGGCGCTCGAGATCGAGCAGGCCGTCGTCGACGCGAACATCCCGGGCAACACGTACCTCGACCGCACCACCGGACAGGTCACGCAGACGAACACCGGCAACATCCGCATCCCGTACCGCGACATCCGCTCCGGCTGGGACGACTGGCCCCCGATCTTCACGCCGCAGTACGTCGCCTACCAGGGCGCGATCACCAACACCGTGGAGCTCCCGCTCGGCCGCACGAACAACCAGCAGACGAACCAGGCCAACTCGAAGGTCAACATCGAGGTCGCCGGCGTCGTGATCGAGACCGCGGTCGACTACGTGGCCGACCACGCCGGCGCGCTGCTCGCGAACCAGATCGAGATCTTCCGTCGCGGCACCGCGGGCGAGCCGCTCCGGGTCACTCCGGCCGACGTCGACCCGGCGACCGTGCCGGCGCCGAACGAGTGGGCCGAGATCTGGGACGAGACCGACGTCTACAGCGCCGAGTTCCCCCGCGCCTACGTGATCCCGGTCGACGAGACGCAGCGTTCGGTGACGGATGCCGCGACCCTCGTCGACCAGCTCATCGCGAATGGCGTCGAGGTCTCCGGAGCCGCGAGCGACTTCACGGCGGGCGGGGTGGACTACGCCGCGGGTTCCTACGTGGTCGACATGCACCAGCCGCTGCGCGGCATGGCGAACGTGCTGCTCGCCGACGGATCGGACATCTCGGATCGCGTGCCCGACATGTACGACATCTCGGCCTGGAGCCTCGCGCTCCTCTGGGGTGCCGACGTCGACGCGGTCGGGTCGACCACCGACGGCCCGCTCGACGTCGTGCTCGAATCCGTCGCCGAGGCCGCGCCCACGGGCTCGGTGCCGGCGCAGGGCTCGTACCTCGAGCTCGCGACGAGCGGTGTCGCCGAGTACCAGGCGGTCAACGCGCTCCTCGACGCCGGCATCCCGGTCTCGGCGTTCGAGGACGGCTCGGTCATCCTCGGCCCCGACGCCGCGTCGTACGCCGCCGCGAGCGACGCGGCCGACGAGTTCGGCGTGGCATTCACCGCGTCCGACGGCTCGCGCCTCGCGACCGAGGAGAGCACCGGCCTCGACGAGCTGACCGTCGCCTACTCGGGCAGCCAGGACGAGCGCATCTCGCTCGGCAAGCTCGGGTTCGACGACCTCAGGCAGGTCACCTCGGCGAACCTCACGAGTGGCCAGGTGCAGCTCGACGACGTCGACGTGCTCTGGGTCGGAGCGAACCTCGCGTTCAACGCGAACCAGGCCGCCGGACGCGCAGAGGTGACCGACTACCTCGCGACCGGAAAGGGCGTCGCGGGCAAGGGCACGGCGATCGCGACCTTCGCGAACACGTTCGGGCTCGTCACCTCGACGGCGACGCAGGGCACCAGCGGCTCGAACGGCATCGTGTCGGTCGAGAACCCCGACGGCGGGCTGCTGTCGACCTACCCGCAGGACACGGCGTTCGTCTACCCGGCGGTCTGGTACACCGGCCTCGGCGCGAACGCGGTCGTCGAGCAGCGGTACGCGAGCGACGGCACGTTCGTCTCGGGCCACTGGGCGGCCACGCAGGCCGGGCGCTCGATCGCGGATGCCGCGGGCCAGGCCTCGGTCGTCTCGGCCGAGTCGGCGGCGGGGTCGAAGGTGCTCATGTTCGGCACGTCGCTGAACTTCCGCACCCACCCCGTCGGCGGCTTCAGCCAGCTGGCGCGCGGCCTGTTCTGGGCCGGCACCGAGGGCGCCGAGGTGCCCGCACCGTAGTCGGCGGATCCGGGACCGGTGGTCGAGTAGGCGCGCCAGCGC
>CBFGWW010000157.1:0-7768 GCA_965652625.1 uncultured Agromyces sp. | reverse complement strand
CGTCGGCAGCGACGAGGGTCGCATCCGGGCGCTCGAGCAGGAGTTCCCGTGCGTCCTCGGCGAGCACGCCGACCTCACCGACGGCGACGACGTGCTCGAGCTGTCGATGCGGGTGCGCGCACGCACCGGCGACATCGACGGCGTGATCCACCTCGTCGGCGGCTGGCGCGGGGGCGGCGGCATCATGGGCCAGACCGAGGAGGACTACCGCGTGCTCGAGCGGTCGTTCACGGCCCTCCGCTACGTGAGCCGCGCGTTCTGGCAGGACATGATCACCTCGACCGCCGGCCGGATCGCGATCGTCTCCTCGACGACGGTCGAGAATCCGACCACCGGCAACGCGAACTACGCGGCCGTCAAGGCCGCGAGCGAGTCGTGGATGCGCTCGCTCGCGAAGGGCTTCGCGCCGCGACCGGTCGACGCGGTCGGGGCGAAGCAGCCCGTGGAGCCGGGGGGCGGGGCCGCGGTGATCTTCCGCGTGCGGTCGCTCGCCGGGCTCGAGGAGCAGCTCGCGGCATCCGTCGTGGACATGTGGAACGGCGCCGCGAGCGAACTCAACGGCGCCGTCATCACCTTGGGCGACTGACCTCAGGCCGCGGCGAACGCCCCGATCTCGAGCACTGTCGACCCATCGGCGCAGACCGGGATCGGCGCGGCGCCGACGACGCCGGGCCCGGCACCGTCCGACGTGACGGAGGCCCGCAGGTGGTCGGCGATCACGACCTCGCACCCCCACGCAGCGGGGTCGGGCGCCGTGCCGAGCACGACGGCGGCGTCGCCGTTCGCGAGCACGAACGGCTCGCCCAGGTCGTCGCCGACCGCCCACGACCACCCGATCCGGCTGTCGTCGGCCGCTTCCACGACGAGACCGGGCCATCCCCACAGCGAGCAGGGGGTGTCCGTCGCGTTCGTGAAGACCAGCTCGAATCCGGATGCCCCGACGACCGACAGGTCGGGCCGGGGGATGAACTCGAGGGTCAGCTGCTCGTCCTGGCACTTGGCCGGGAGCGGCGTCGGCTCCTCGGGGACCGTGACCTCGCCCGGTGCGCCGTGCAGGGCGACCAGCGGTCCGAGCCGGAGCGACCACGTTCCGTCCGTGCAGACGTCGACCTGGGCGTCGTCCACGATGCCGCCGCCGCCTCCGTCCGAGGTGATGTAGGCGCGCAGGTGATCGGAGGTCGCTGCGGCACAGCCCACCGCGGACGGGACGGCCGCCGTCCCCTCGGCGACGGCCCGGCCGCCGTTGGGCGGGAGGACCGCCAGCGTGCTCGTCGGTCCCGACGCGAGGGCCCACGTGAGCGTCGCTCCGTCGGCGTCCTCCGCGACCAGGCCCGGCCACCCGTCGAACGAGCACGGTCGTGACCCGACGTTCGTGAAGACCAGGTCGAACGCGGTGGCCTCCGCGGTCGACCGGTCGGGGCGCTCGAGGTAGTCCGCGGTGAGGTTCCAGTCCTCGCAGTGGGCGGGCCCCGCCTGCTGCGACGTCGCCCCCGCTGCCGCCGCCCCCTCCAGCGCCTTCACTCCCGCGTCCGCCGCCGTCGCCGCGTTCGAGACCCTGGTCGCCTCGGCGGCCAGGACCTCGCTCATCACCGCGGAGGCGGACGACGCGCCGACGGGGTCCGGCCCGCCCGCGTCGGTCGCGCCCGCCATCCACGCCGTTCCCCCGGTGAGCGTCGCCGTCAACGCCACCCCGGCGATCGCTCGAAACACCACCCTCTTGGTGTGCATGTCGTTCCCTTCCGAGCCGCCCGGTGAGGCGACTCCCTCTGGGCCGCCCGATGAGGCGACTCGGGGTGGACGCTAGCATATGGGCAGGTATCTTCCTATAGCTCAAGAGGATATCTTCCTATAGATCTCGGCAATATCTTCCTATACTGATGCCATGCCACGCAGACGGGAAGGGCGGCTGGTCGACCTCGAGGTCGACATCCTCGGCGCCGGGATCGAGCTCCAGGCGGAAGACGGCGACTTCTACGGCTTCGCACTGGCCAAGCGCATCGCCGACCGGGCGGGTGCCACCGCGCTCACCGCGCACGGCACCCTCTACAAGGCGCTCAGCCGCCTCGCCGAACGCGGCCTGGTCGAATCCGAGTGGGAGGATCCGGGCATCGCCGCCGACGAGGGTCGCCCACGACGGCGGCTCTACCGGGTGACCGGCGCGGGCGTCGCCGCCTGTCGGGCCGAGAACGAGCAGCGCGCCGCGCTCGCACCGAGCCCGAGGACGGCGTTCGCATGAGCGCAGTCACGCTCGAGCCCGACGGCGGGCTCGGGCTCGAGGCATCCGCCCGCATCCGACACCGTGCTGCGGGGCGCGTGGACGCGACGGTGCTCGCCTGGTGCCGGTGGTACACCGCCGACCTGCCCGACGACGTCGCGGCCGAACGCCGGGCCGAGGTCGCCTCCGACCTCTACGAGGAACGCGAGCACTCGGGTGCCCATGCCTCGGGGTCGATCCTCGGAAGGGCCATCCGTGGCATCCCGGCCGACCTCGCCTGGCGCGGAGCGCGGCTGCGCCGAGCCGCGATGGGAGCGCCGAGGGGCACGTTCCCGCTCGCGATGCCGGCCCTCGCGCACCTCGCCGCGATCGCGCTCGTCGCCTGGGGCGGGCTCATCGTCTGGCGCGTCGCGCGCACCATGCTCATCGGCGACTGGCGCGGCGCGGCCGACGTCGCCGAGCTCTCGGTCGTCGGCCTGGTCCTCGCGCTCGTCGGGTCATGGTTGCTCATGATCGCCCGACGCCGCGCGTTCGCGGGGCTCGTGCTGGCGATCGCCGCATACCTGCTCATCCGCTTCGGCACCTACGCGCTCATGGAGACGAGCGTGAGCTTCACGGCGTACTTCTCGACTTCGACCGCGCAGATGGTGCTGCTGAACCGGGTCGCGACGGGCGCCGCGGTGCTCTTCTTCCTCTCGATGGCCGCGTGGTGGACCGCGCCGAAGGCCGTGGCCGCGCCCGACGGAGCCGCTCGGGTCGAGGACGTGGAATGAACGTCAGGCGGTTGGCTGCCCCGCTCGCGATGGGCGGCATCCTGGTCTGCGCGGCCGCGGTCGCACTCACGGCCTTCGGCGCGTTCGGGACCTCCTGGTTCGAGCTCGCCGGCGACGACGACGCGGCCACCGCCGGTGAGCCCGTCGACCTCGACGCCGAGGGGTCGGATGCCTCGACCGTCGGAGCCGTGACCATGGAGGTGCCGGTCTCCGACCTCTCGACGGTGGAGGGGCAGGAGGAGTACATGGGCCGCGAGCAGGTCATCGCCGAGTGCATGGCCGGCAAGGGCGTGACGTACGTGCCCGCGGCACCATGGCTCAACCAGGATTCACAGCCGAGGGGACTGAGCTTCGAGCAGTCGATCATGTGGCTCAACGCGTTCTACGGCGAGGCTCGTGACGACTGGTCGGTGCGGGCGTCGGACTGGAAGCAGCGCGGCTGCCTCGGCGTCGGGGAGCACGCCGTGGCGCTCGCCCGGGCAGCGGGGACCCCGCTCTCGGCGCCCCTTCCCGAGCCCGACCCGAACGCGATGACCCTCGAGGAGGAGATGGCGGCGCTGCAGGACGTGATCCGCTCGTGCCTGGCCGAGCACGGCTTCGGCGAGTTCGACGACGGCACGGACGCCTGGTGGCTCGCCATGTACGGCGACGCGGGCGCCGGCGCCGCCTACCGCTGGGAGGACGCCGGATGCCACGGCTACGCCGTCCATGTCCTCGGCAACGACAACATGCACTGACGGGGCCGCGGCCTCCCGCTTGCCGGGGTCAGTCCTCGGTCTCGATTCCGATGCCGTCTGCCGGCGGCGGCTCGACACCCGAGCGCATCGAACCCGCCTGGTCGCTGCACCACTCCAGCGCGGCCTGCCACCGGCCGACCTCGCCGCGCGACAGGTCGGGCGGCATCGCCGGGAACCGGTTCGACGTGCCTGGCCCCGGGTTCCACCACTCCCAGTAGAGGTACTCGTGCCCCGCGTCGGCCATGCAGTCGCGGAGCACCTGCTGGAACGCGAGCCACGACTCGCGCTCGCCCTGCGTCGGCGGCACGGTGACGTCGGGCACCTCGTGGGTGCGATCGGGGTCGTCGGCACCGGGCGTGGGCGCCGGAGTCGGCATGGGGGCGGGCGTCGGCGGGGCCGGGGTCGCTCCCGATGCGCGATCGGGCACCGTCGGCGCGTTCGACGCGACGGGCGCGCCGCCCGCATCGGCCTCGTCGACGGTGCCGTCGGTCGTCGATCCCGGATCGGCGCCCTGCGACACGGCGTAGCCGCCGGCGTCGGTCGGGGCCGGCGCCGGGTGACGCGCGTCGTAGAAGACCGGCGCGCCCGTGGTGGCCGCGGCGGCGCCGACGAAGGCGGCGGCGGCGACCGCGACGGCGACCCCGAGGCTCGTGAGCCACGTCCTGCGCATCCCGCACCCCCGCCCGTGGTCCCACCGTCGGGGCGCCGGCGGCGGCGCCCGTGTCCGGACATGCTAGCGACGATCGATGTCCCCCGAAAGGGGCACGGGCCTTCGTGACCGGATCGTCATGTCGTCGGCGGCGCCGCGGCATCCGCCGTGGGCTCGTCGCCCGTCTCGGCCGCCTGCGTCACCGCGCGAGCGGTGTCGGCCGGCGACTGCTGCCGACGGCTGAGCAGCACGAACGGCGCGGCGAACGCCGTGATGACGCCGCTCCAGAGCATCGAGGCGCCGTAGCCGCCGAGGTCGGCCGACCGGCCGAGGATCGGCTGGAAGACCACACCGCCCGCGCTGCCGAGCAGCGAGTCGAACGAGAGCACCGTCGCACGCTGCTTCGACGGGATCATGTCGTTGAGGTAGGCACGGTGCACCGGATCGTCGATCGACGACGCGACGCCCCATGCGGCGATGAGCACGACGGCGACCCAGAAGTTCGAGGTGAAGGCGAGCGCGATGAGCACGGCCGTGCTCGAGAGCGTGGCGAGCAGGATGGTCGACGTGCGCTTGCGGAACAGCCGGCGCACGCGGGGTGCCAGGATGCCGCCGACGATCCCCGCGCCCGACAGCAGGGCGGCGGCGAGGCCCGCGATCGTGTAGGCCTCCTCGTCGCCCCACAGCTCGAGCAGGTACGGCTGCAGCGCGTAGAAGGCGTAGATCCCGACGCCCGCGGTGAAGGGCGTGGCGAGCATGAGCCAGCGCACGGGCGGGTTGCCGAGGCCGTACTTGACCGAGGCGCGCAGCACGTTGCCGGTGGCCCTGATCGGCCCGGCGCCGCGCTCGGGCGTGAACCCGAGGTCGCGCATGAGCAGCGCGGCGACGACGAGCATGACGACGAGGATGCCCGCCCGCAGCAGGAACGGGACCCCGAGGTTCGTCAGCTGCGCCACGACGCCGCCGAGCACCGAGCCACCGAGCATGGCGACGTTGCCGACGATGATCGCGCGGCCGAAGACCGTCTCGAGGCTGCCCCGGTACTCGGTCGCGTGCAGCGCGTCGACGAGCCACGCGTCGACCGCGCCCGAGAAGAACGTGAAGCCCAGGCCGAGCAGCACCGACACGATCGCCCAGGCCCAGAACGGCGACTGCCACACCCAGAGCAGCCAGTACAGCACCGTGGTCACGGCGAGGGTCAGCGTGCCGAGCAGGTACGACGCCCGGCGCCCGACCGTGTCGGCGACCACGCCCGTGGGGATCTCGAAGATGAACATGCCCGCGCTGAAGAACGCGTTGGCGGCGAACGCCTCGAGGTTCGAGAGCCCGGCGTCGAGCAGGAACAGCGTGTTGATGCCCCAGATGAAGGAGGCCGCCAGCGTGTTCCCGAGCATGAGCGTGTAGTACACGCCCTGGACACGGCGGGCGGCCCGGTTCGGTGCGGCCTGGGTCATGCCGCTCCCCGTCGTGGCGTCACCCGTTCATCTTCCACCGCCGCGGCGCGCCACGCCAAGGGGTCGGATGCCGCGTTCGATAGCCTCCGCTCATGGTGGGCTTCCTCATCCGCATCGCCGTCTTCCTCGGCGCGGCCGCGCTCGGCCTGCTCCTCGCGGCGCTGCTCATCCCCGGCTTCCATGTGCACGCGGCCGGCTTCATCGTCGCGATCCTCGTGTTCGCCGCCGCGCAGGCACTGATCGAGTGGCTGATCGAGCGCATCTTCCACCGGTCGGCGCCGACCGTCGCCGGCATCGCCGGCCTGGCGTCGACCTTCCTCGCCCTGTGGCTGGCGACGCTGCTCTCCGACGGGCTCAGCTTCGACGGCGTCGCGGCGTGGGTCCTCGCCGCCGTGGTGGTGTGGCTCACGACCGCGCTGCTCGGCTGGCTCGCGGCGAAGTTCCTCATCGATCGCCGCCGGAGCGAGCGGAAGGCCTGACCGGGCACCCCGGAGGCGCTCGCGGCACGCGCCGGCACAAGGCCTTGCCCGCTCACACGCGCGGTTCCAGACTGGGGGAGCCCGGATCACTCCGGTCGCCCACCCGAGGAACGAGGCGACGATGCCGACCATCACGAGCTCCGACGGCACCCGGCTGAACTACGTCGAGACGGGCGACCCGACTTCCCGTCCGGTGGTGCTCATCGCCGGGTTCAAGGCCGCCGCAACGAGCTGGGCCTACCAGGTGAAGCCGCTGGCCCGGGCGGGGTTGCGCGTGATCGCGTTCGACCGCCGTGGCCACGGCGCCTCCGAGGTCGGTCCCGACGACCACACCATGGACCGGCACGGCGCCGACATCCACGACCTCCTGCTCGAGCTCGGGCTCGACGACGTCACGCTCGTCGGCCAGTCGATGGGCGGCAACGCGATCTGGTCGTGCGTGCGACAGTTCGGCATCGGCGGCATCCGCGACATCGTCATCGTCGACCAGACGCCGAAGATGCTGAACAGCGACGACTGGGCGTTCGGGTTCTACGACTGCGACGCCTCGAACGTCGACAGCATGTTCGCCACCGGCATCCCCGACCCGGGCCGCCACACGGCGAAGTCGAAGGGACTCGTGCGCATCGCCAGGGTCCTGAAGGCGATGGACGTGCCGAAGGGCGGCACGCCCACCTTCACGGCCGCCGAGCTCGAGCTGCTGCACGACCACGCGAAGCGCGACTGGCGCAGCACGGTCGCGGAGGCGGACGTGCCCGTGCTCTTCATCGCCGGCGCCGAGAGCGAGTTCTGGCCGGCCGAGCACGCCGCGGCATCCGCTGCCCTGAACCCGCGCGCGACGTCGACCGTGATCGAGCGCGACGGGCATGCCGCGAACATCGAGCAGCCGGGGCGGTTCAACACGGAGCTGCTCGGGTTCCTCCGGCCCTGATGGGCGCGCGGCCGCATCGCTGCCAGGCCCACGGATGCCACGAGCGCTCGGATGCCGCGCGTCACCGTCGCTCGCGCACCCACGCCTCGGCGTCGGCGCGCGCCCGTCGCACCGACTCGCCGATCCACTCGGAGCTCGTGTAGACGCGATCGGGACCGAGGCGATCGAGCAGGCCGCCCGCCGCGAGCTGATTGCGGATGCGCTCGCCCGCGACCACGAGCCACAGCGTCGAGCCGCGCTGCTCGAGGTCGGCGAGGTACCGCTCGAGCACCGCGACGAGCGAGAGCCCGAGCTCGTCGATGCCTCGAAGATGACCACGGACCCGACGGAGTCGGCCTCGACCTTCGGCAGCTGCTCCTCGAACACCGGCGCGGTGGCGTACGCGAGGTTCCCGTACGGCTGCAGCACGACGATGCCGTGCGGCGGGACCGCGGCCATCGGGTCGGTCTCCCGCATCCGCCCCTCGCCCTGGAACTCGAGCTGGCGCACTCGCAGCCGGTTCGACTGCTGCGCCACGAACAGGATGATCG
>CBFGWW010000156.1:0-7772 GCA_965652625.1 uncultured Agromyces sp. | reverse complement strand
CGTGCTCATCGTCGACGACTCGATCGTGCGCGGCACCACCTCGCAGCAGATCGTCGAGATGGCCCGCGCCGCCGGCGCCAACAAGGTCACGTTCACGTCGGCCGCTCCCCCGGTGCGGTTCCCGCACGTCTACGGCATCAACATGCCGAGCCGGCAGGAGCTCATCGCGCACGGGCGCAAGATCCCCGAGATCGCGCGGGAGCTCGGTGCCGACCACATGATCTACCAGGAGGTCGAGGACCTGCAGGCGGCGATCACGCAGGGCACGTCGATCGACCGGCTCGACCTGTCGTGCTTCACCGGCGAGTACGTCACCGGCACCGTCACCGAGGAGTACCTCGAGTGGGTGGAGAAGACGCAGCTCAGTTGAGCTGAGGTGTCGCGGCCGAGCCGGCTGTGGTGGCGCGGCCCCGCTGCGCCTGCCGTGCTGCAGGCGCTACTCGTCGACGCGGTGCGTCGACTCGTGCACGACCTCGACCGCCCTTGCCCGCTTCGCGGAAGCCCGGTCGATGAGGAGCGCGACCACGGCGCCGAGCGCGGCGCCGATCACGCCGCAGAGCAGGAGCAGGAACCCGAACACCTGGCCCTTGTCGAAGCCGGGCTCGAGCTCGGGCTGGGCGGGCTCACCAGAGAACGCGAACGTGAGGATCAGCGCGACGACCGCTCCGACGAGCGCGCCGAGCGTGATGAAGCGGCCGTAGCGGGGCGCACGGCGCACGGTGACGACGTCGTCCGTCACGTCGGTCTCGAGCGGCTCGCCGCCGTCGTCCTCGGGGCGGGGGAAGTCATCGGTGTTGCTCACCGCTCCATTGTCCCATCAGCTGCTGGGTGCTGATGCCCGCCTGCAATCACCCCGCTCGCGCGGTCGACCCACTCCCGGAACCCGGCCCGTCGGGGACGGCGCGCACGTCGGGCGCCAGCTCGAACCAACGGCCGGCGGGACTGCGCCAGCGCACCACCCCGTCGGCGCCCTGCCACATGCGCCACCCGGTGTGGTGCTTGAGCCGGTGGTGATGTCGGCAGAGGTGGGCGAGGTTGTCGTGATCGGTGCAGCCCCCGTGCTCGAACGCGGTGGTGTGGTCGAGGTCGCAGGCGATCGCCCGCTTCTCGCACCCCGGGAATCGACAGCCGCCGTCGCGCAGCCGGAGCCATTCGGCGAGCTCCGCCGGGACGCGTCGACGCGTGCGGCCGAAGCGGAGCACCACGCCCGTGACGGGGTCGGTGAGGATGGGTCGGATCGAGGGCACGTGCGCGGCGATGAGTCGGGCGGTCTCGACATCGATGGCACCATGCCCGTCGAGTGTCGCCGGCACCTCACCGTGGCCGAGCAGCGACAGCGCCGGGATCGTGAGGTGCACCGTCGCCCGGACCGCGCCGAGGTCGCCGACCTGCGGCGCAGCGCTCGGATCGGCCCGTCCGAGGAGCAGGGCGACGGCCGCGTCGGCTTCGCGCTGCGGCTTCGTGCGCCGGTCGTCTGCGGCGCGCGTCGCGACGCACGCAGTCACGCGCGCCCGGATCGCCACCGCCTCCTCGGCGGCGCAGAACAGGTTCACCCAGGCCATGCCGTCGGGCGCGGCCTCGATGACGAGTCGACGGTCGTCGAGGGCACGTCGCCGGCGTTCGACCGCCGCCGTGCTCGAGTACCGGTGCTCGAGCCGGCGCAGCGCCTTGCGGAACGCGACCGGCGTCATGCGTCGCGCCCTGTCGAGCGCCTCGTGTTCGAACTCCTCCACGCGCTCCGCGGGGATGAGTGCCGTCGAGTCGACGAGATCGCGCACGTGCTGCAGCGACACATCGCCCTCGGCGAGCGCGGATGCCGCCGACGTCAGTCGCGTCGCCAGGGCGACGGCGTCGTGCATCTGGCGCACAGCCGTGCGCTCGTGCACCCGAAGGGTCGTGGCGAGTTCTGACGAGCACGCGCGGTCGGCCCACTCGCGGTTCTCGCGCTCGGTGCGCGCCGGATGTCGCTCGAGCTCGCCCATCGCCACGCGCAGCTCGTGCACCCAGTGCAGCTGCTCGGCCTGCGCGGCACGGATCGAACGCTCGAGCCGCGTGATGTGCTCGAGCGCCGCTTCGAGTCGTGCGGTGGGCTCCATGGATCCATCCGACCACGACCCTCCGACATCGGAATATCGCGCTGATCGGCGCTTTTCCTGTGGAGAACGCGACGGGAACGAGCCCTGTGGAGGACGAGTCAGCCAGCGAGAACCGGCAGGTACCCGGTCAGATCCGCGCGCTGCCCCGACGCGTGCACGCGCCCTGCCGCGCGGGCGTCGTCCCACGACAGGTCGCCGGCGGCGAGCGCGACCCAGGTCGCGGCATCCGTCTCGACGACGTTCGGCGGCGTGCCGCGCGTGTGCTTCGGCCCCTCGACGCACTGCACCGCCGCGTACGGCGGCACCCGCACCTCGACGGTGCCGCCCGGCGCCTGCTCGGCGAGCAGCTGCAGCGAGTAGCGCACCGCGAGCGCGAGGGTCGTGCGGTCGACGGATGCCGCGAGCGCCGGCCGATCGCCGGATGCCGCGTTCCCCGCCGCGATCGACCGCACGGTGGCGAACGCCGCGCGTCCGAGTTCGTCGTCGATGCGTGCCCGTGCCATGCCTCCATCCTCCCGCACGCCCGCGATGCGCAGGCCGGGACGTCCGCGACGCACCGGCCGCCGCCCGCGACGGACGGGCCGCACCGGCCCCACGACGGGCCCGTCACACGGGGTCCCGCCCCGGGGCGCGCACACCCCGATCCGGTAGCCTGATCCGGTGAGAATCCTCGTCCTCGGCTCGGGCGCGCGCGAGCACGCCATCATCCTCGCGCTCCTCGACGAGGAGGCCGGCCACGAGGTCATCGCAGCGCCCGGGAACGCCGGAATCGCGGCATCCGCCACCTCTGCGACACGCGGCACCGTGACCACGATCGCCCTCGACCCGACCGACCCGGTGATCGTCGCCGACTACGCGATCGACAACGACATCGAGCTCGTCGTGATCGGCCCAGAGGCGCCGCTCGTCGCGGGCGTCGCCGATGCGCTGCGCACCCGCGGCATCGCGGTGTTCGGCCCCGGCAAGGCGGCAGCCCAGCTCGAGGGCTCGAAGACGTTCGCGAAGCGCATCATGGAGGCCGCGGGCGTGCCGACCGGTCGCGCGACGCTGGCCGAGACCCTCGCCGAGGTCGAGTCGACGCTCGACGAGTTCGGCGACCCCTACGTCGTGAAGGCCGACGGCCTCGCCGCCGGCAAGGGCGTGCTCGTGACCAGCGACCGCGACGCCGCCCTCGCGCACGCCACGCACTACCTGCAGCAGGGCCCCGTGCTCGTCGAAGAGTTCCTCGACGGGCAGGAGGTCTCGCTCTTCCTGCTCTCCGACGGCACCAACGTGCTGCCGCTCTCGCCCGCCCAGGACTACAAGCGCCTGCACGACGCCGACGCCGGCCCGAACACCGGCGGCATGGGCGCGTACTCGCCGCTGCCGTGGCTCGCTGACGACTTCGGCAGCGAGCAGGCGTTCGTCGACGAGGTCATCGAGACCATCGCGCTGCCGACCGTGCGCCGGCTCGCCGAGGAGCAGACGCCGTTCATCGGACTGCTCTATGCGGGCCTCATCCTCACGTCGAAGGGCATCCGCGTCATCGAGTTCAACGCCCGGTTCGGAGACCCCGAGACGCAGGCGGTGCTGCCGCGCCTCGCGACGCCGCTGTCGGGCCTGCTGTTCGCCGCCGCCACGGGCGGGCTGGGTGCACTGCCGCGTCCCGAGTTCCGGCCGGATGCCGCGGTGACGGTCGTGCTCGCGAGCGAGGGGTATCCCGAGGCCCCCGTGACCGGACGCGTGATCGAGGGGCTCGACGACGCGGCATCCGTGCCCGGCGTGCACGTCGCCCACGCCGCCACGGCCATCGGCGCCGCCGCCGGCGCGGGCGGCGAGGCGCCCCTCATCGCCACCGGCGGTCGCGTACTCAACGTCGTCGCTGTCGGCTCCGACTTCGCCGAGGCCCGCAGTCGCGCGTACGACGCGCTCGGCCGACTGCGCCTCGAGGGCGGGCAGTACCGCACCGACATCGCCGCGCGCGTCGCGGAGTGATCGCCGCGCACGACGCGGAGTGAGGAGCACGGACACATGAGCGGAACGGCTGACCTGCCCGGCTGGACCCACGTCTACTCGGGCAAGGTGCGCGACCTGTACGTGCCGAGCTCGGCGCTGAACGACGACGACACGTGGACCGGCGACCCGCTGCAGCTGAGCCGCATCGTGCTCGTGGTCGCGAGCGACCGCGTGAGCGCGTACGACCGGGTGCTCGAGCCCGCGATCCCGGGCAAGGGCGCCATGCTCACGGCGCTCACGCGCTGGTGGTTCGACCAGCTCCCCGACGTGCCCAACCACCTCGCCTACGCCGAGGACGACCGGCTCGACCTGCCCGCGATCCCCGCCGAGGTCGCCGACCGCGCCACGCTGGCCCGCACGCTCGACATGTTCCCCATCGAGTGCGTCGTGCGCGGCTACCTCACGGGCGGCGGCTGGAAGGAGTACCAGGCCACGGGCGCCATCGGCGGCGTGCCGCTGCCCGAAGGCCTGCAGAACGGCGACCGGTTCCCCGAGCCGATCTACACGCCCGCGTGGAAGGCGCCGTTGGGCGAGCACGACGAGAACATCACCTACGAGCGCACGGTGGAGCTCGTCGGCGAGACCGTCGCCGAGCAGCTGCGGGCGATCTCGCTCGAGACGTTCGCGCACGCGTCGACCATCGCCGAGCGTCGCGGGCTCATCCTCGCCGACACGAAGTTCGAGTTCGGCGCCGACCGAGACATCGGCATCGTGACGCTCGCCGACGAGGTGCTGACGAGCGACTCGAGCCGCTACTGGGATGCCGACGCCTATCGCACGGGTGCCACGCCCGAGGCGCGCATGGCGAGCTTCGACAAGCAGATCGTGCGCGACTGGCTCGCCGCGAACTGGGACCAGGCCGCGTTCGAGGCGCCGCCGACCCTGCCGCACGAGATCGTCGAGCAGACCGCCGAGCGCTACCGGGCGCTGCTCGACCGGCTGACGCTGGGGCTCTGAGCGGCAACTCGGGGAACAGATCTTCAGGATCTCCGGTTATCATTAGTTGTGACTACAACCAATGACCTCCCGTCGGGCGGACTTCTCGCCGCCGACACCGGCATGGGCGCGGTGACGCTGCGGGTCGCCGACCTCGACGCGATGATCCGCTACTACCGCGAGGGCGTCACCCTGCAGCTGCTGAGCCACGACGGCCCCGTCGCCGTGCTCGGGCGCGGCACCACGCCGATCGTCATCCTCGAGCACGCCCCCGAGCTGAAGCACGCGTCGCCGCGCAGCGCCGGGCTCTTCCACACCGCGATCCTGTTCGACTCGCGCGAGGCGCTCGCGACGGCCATCGCCTCCGTCGCCTCGAAGTACCCGGGCACCTTCACGGGCAGCGCCGACCACCTGGTGAGCGAGGCGTTCTACTTCACCGACCCCGAGGGCAACGGCGTCGAGCTCTACTTCGACCGCGACCGCTCCACCTGGAGCTGGACCCACGGGCGGATCGAGATGGCCACGATCTTCCTCGACCCGAACACGTACCTGCGCGAGCACCTCGGCCGGGCCGGGGCGGATGCCGCGGCATCCGGCCTCGGGCTCGGCGACGCCGTGGTGGGCCACGTGCACCTCTCCGTCGGCGACATCGACAGCGCCCGCGAGTTCTACGTGCACCGGCTCGGATTCGAGACGACTGCCGACGGCTGGCCCGGCGCGCTCTTCGTCTCGGCCGGCGGCTACCACCACCACATGGCCATGAACACGTGGAACAGCGCCGGCGCCGGCCGCCGCGGCCTCGCGCTCGGGCTCGGCAAGGTCGAGATCGTCGTGCCGACGGCCGACGACCTCGGCGAGCTCGGCGAGCGGATGTCGCACTACGACGTCACGACGCGCGACGACGGCCGCACGCTCGCGTTCGACGACCCGTGGTCGAACCTCGTGGAGGTGCGCGCCGAGGATCGGCGCTGACGCCGCTCAGCCCGTCGGCGCCGCTTTCGGCCCCTTCGCGTGCGACATGTCGTGGAACGCGTCGAACGACTGCCCCGCGCCCGGCAGCGGCGTGAGGTCGGGCCGGGCGCGCAGGCCGTCGAGCACGACCGTGAGCTGGCGCCGCCAGTACGGGAGGTAGGCGCCGCCGTACTGCCCGATGGAGCCGAGCATGTCGACGAGCACGCCGAGGTCGACCGCGGTGACGTCCTCGCGAAGCGCGCCCTCGGACTTCGCCCGAGCGACGATGGCGTCCATCGTGTCCGCGAACTCGGCGCCGGGCTTGTAGTCGGGTTCGAGCTCGGCCATCCGGCGCATCACGGCGGGGAGGTACGGCGACTCGGCGACCCAGGCCCCGAGCCGCTCGAGCCAGAGCTCGATCGCGCGCCATCCGGTCTCGGCGCCCACGATCTCGGGCGCGAAGTCGTGCAGGTCGCCGACCGCGGTGTCGTAGAGCTCGCGGATGAGCGCGTCGCGCGTGGGGAAGTGCCGGTACACGGTGCCCGCACCGACGCCGGCCCGCGTGGCGAGCTCGTCGAGCGGGGCGTCGATGCCGCGCTCCCCGAAGAGCACCCTCGCCTCGGCGAGGAGTCGCTCGTGGTTGCGCCGTGCATCGCGACGCGGCGACGCGGTCGGGTTCACGACTTCACTGTACGCCCGGATCTCGGGTATCATTCGGAGAGTCGCCTCCGCTTCATTTCAGGACGTTGGCGGACGGCCCTCTTGGGGGAGAGGGACGCGGCGCGGCGGGCAGCAGGCCGGTCTGACCGGGTGGGGGCGCCCGCCGCGCCCGATCCGCGCGAGGCGCCCCGGGCTAGGCTGATCACGTGCCCGAAGCCCCTGAACCCGAGCAGCCCGTCGCGGCCAACACGCGCCGCATCGAGGCATCCGTCGTCACCGACTTCAGCGATCGCATGAGCTACGGCGGATACCTCGACCTGTCGACGCTGCTCGCCGCCCAACGGCCGATCTCGCGGCCCGAGCACCACGACGAGCTGCTGTTCATCATCCAGCACCAGACCACGGAGCTGTGGCTGAAGCTCGTGCTGCACGAGCTCGAGACGGCGTGCGAGCTGCTGCGCGCCGATGAGCTCGCGCCGGCGCTGAAGTGCATCGCGCGCGTCAAGCACATCCAGAAGACGCTCACCGAGCAGTGGTCGGTGCTCGCGACGCTCACGCCCACCGAGTACGCGCAGTTCCGCGGCGTGCTCGGCAACGCGAGCGGCTTCCAGTCCTACCAGTACCGCGCTGTCGAGTTCGTGCTCGGCAACAAGAACGCCAAGATGATGCAGGTCTTCGAATCGGATGCCGCGGCGACCGCGATCCTCCGCCGGGCCCTCGAGTCGCCCAGCCTCTACGACGAGTTCCTGCGGCTGCTCGCGCGGGCGGGCTACCCGATCCCCGCCGACGTGCTCGAGCGAGACGTCACCCTCGCGTGGACGTTCCAGGCCGACCTCGTGCCGGTGTTCGCCGACATCTACGCGAATCCCGACCAGCACTGGGCCGCGTACGAGACGTGCGAGGAGCTGGTCGACCTCGAGGACAACTTCCAGCTCTGGCGCTTCCGCCACCTGAAGACCGTCGAGCGCATCATCGGCTCGAAGACCGGCACGGGCGGGTCGAGCGGCGCGCCGTTCCTCAGGCGCGCGCTCGAGCTGACCTTCTTCCCCGAGCTCTACGCGGTGCGCACCGAGATCCCGGGATGATCCGATGACCGACGCCCCCGCGGATCCGTTCACCGCACCCGTCATCGCG